>JAHWJI010000100.1 GCA_019348495.1 Actinomycetota bacterium
GCCAGCGACGCCCGGTGAGCCGTCGCCTGTCGGCTCGACCTCTCGATGGGCGTGGCCTCCTCGTATCGTGCTGGCCATGACCGCCGAGGTGACGCCCGCCAGGAGGCCTTCCTGATCCTCCACGACCTCCACGTCGTCGGGGCGTGGGTCGTCATCGGGGCCAATGCCGTGGTGGCCGTCTGGGCCCTGGCCGCCCACTGGCTCGCAGCCCTGCGCAGCCGGGCGCTGTGGTGGTGCACGGCAGTGGCCGAGGTGGCCATCTTCGTCCAGGTGGTCCTCGGCGTCGTCCTGGTCGCCGGTGAGGGCAGGCAGGCCGAGCAGCTCCACATGTTCTACGGCTTCGTCGCCCTCGCCACCGTGGGGATCATCTACTCCTACCGCCAACAGCTCCACCGCTGGTGCTTCCTGCTCTACGGCTTGGGCGGGCTGTTCCTGATGGGCCTGGGCATCCGGGCCCTGCTGATAAAGGCGTGAAGGCGAGGGGTGACAGGTGACCGCTTCGGCGGGAAGGCCACCGGTAGCGTGGCCGCGGTGAGCGACACCCCCCGTCCCGACACCGCCCGGGCACTGCGCCCGGCCCCGGCGACCGACGAGGCCGCCCTGTTGGAGCGGGTGCTGTTCGAGTCCAAGAAGGTCATCGTCGGCCAGGACCGGCTCCTGGAGCGGTTGCTGGTCGGGCTGTTGGCCCGGGGCCACTGTCTGGTCGAAGGGGTGCCGGGCCTGGCCAAGACCCTCGCCATCGAGACCGTGGCCACCTGTGTGGGGGGCAGCTTCGTTCGTCTCCAGTTCACCCCCGACCTCATCCCCTCCGACATCGTGGGCACGCGCATCTACCGGGCCAGCACCGAGCGCTTCGACGTGGAGCTCGGCCCCATCTTCGCCAACTTCGTCTTGGCCGACGAGATCAACCGGGCGCCGGCCAAGGTCCAGTCGGCCCTGTTGGAGGTCATGGCCGAGCGCCAGGTCAGCATCGGCGGCGTCACCCATCCTGTCCCCCTCCCGTTCCTGGTGCTGGCCACCCAGAACCCCATCGAGAGCGAGGGCGTCTACCCCCTGCCCGAGGCCCAGCGGGACCGCTTCCTCATGAAGCTGGTCGTGGGCTACCCCACCCACACCGAGGAGTCGGAGGTGGTGCGGCGCATGGGCGTGCGCCCGCCGTCGGCCAGGCGGGTCATCGACATCGACGACCTGGCCCGCCTCCAGGACGCGGCCGATGCCGTGTTCGTCGACGCCGGGGTGACCGACTACGCCGTGCGCCTGGTGCTGGCCACCCGCACGCCCGCCGACCACGGAGTGGCCGAGCTGGCCCCGTACCTGGCCTATGGGGCCAGCCCCCGCGGGAGCCTCGGCCTGGTGGCGGCGGGCCGAGCCCTCGCCCTGCTCCGGGGCCGCGACTACGCCGTGCCCCAGGACGTGTTCGACGTCGCCTTCGACGTGTTGCGCCACCGGTTGGTGCTCTCCTATGAGGCCCTGGCCGAGGGCGTGGAGGCCGACGCCGTGCTGGCCCGGATCCTCTCGGTGGTGCCCGCCCCGCTGGTCGAGTCCCGTCGGTTGGACGCCGCCGCCACGCCCTCGTGAGGCTGCCCGCCTTGCCGCCGCCGCCGCCGCCCCGGGTGGCCCCGACGTCGCGCCCGGGCAGCGAGGAGCTCCTCCGTCGCCTGGAGCTGCAGGTGACCCGCCGCCTCGACGGCATCCTCCAGGGCGACTACCGGGGGCTGCTGCCCGGTCCCGGCAGCGAGCCGGGCGAGGCCCGGGTCTACCAACCGGGTGACGACGTCCGCCTCATCGACTGGAACGTCACCGCCCGCACCACCGAGGCGCACGTGCGCATGCCCATCGCCGACCGGGAGCTGGAGACCTGGGTGGTCCTCGATCTGTCGGCCAGCCTCGACTTCGGCACGGCGGCATGGGAGAAGCGTGAGCTGGCCGTGGCTGCCCTGGCTGCGGTGGGCCACCTGACGGCCCGGGTGGGCAACCGCCTGGGCACGGTGCTGGTCCACGCCGGCGCCGCCACGACGGTCCCGGCTCGCCCCGGGCGCGAGCACCTGCGAGCGGTGTTGCACCGGGCCCTGACCACCCCCCGTGTCGATGGCGGCGGCACCACCGATCTGGGCACTGCGCTTGGCATGTGCGCCCGGCTGGCCCGGCGCCGAGGCCTGATGGTGCTCATCAGCGACTTCTTGGGAACGGCGGGCTGGGAACGCCCTCTGCGGGGCCTGGCTGCCCGCCACGAGGTGCTCGCCGTGGAGGTCATCGACCCCCGGGAGCTGTCCCTACCCGACGTCGGCATCCTCTCCCTGGTCGACCCCGAGACCGGCCAGCGCCTGGAGGTCCGCACCAGCGACGCCAAGTTGCGGGCCCGCTACGCCGAGGCCGCCGCCCGCCAGCGCGAGGCCACGGCCCGGGCCCTGCGGGCCGCGGGCGCCGACCACCTGGTCCTGCGCACCGATCGTGACTGGTTGTTCGACCTCGTGGGCTTCGTCGACCGTCGCCGTCGACGCCGGACCGCAGTCCCCGCCCGAGGGTGAGCTTCCTCGCCGCCCACCGCCTGCTGTTGCTCCTGGTCGTCGCCGCCGTGGGCGCTGCCTACGTGGTGGTGCAGGTCCGGGGCCGTCAGCGCTACGCCGTGCGCTTCACCAACCTGGCGCTCCTCGGCTCGGTTGCCCCCCGACGGCCGGGGTGGCGCCGTCACGTGCCGGCGGCGCTCCTGCTCCTCTCGCTGGCGGGGATGGTCCTGTCGCTGGCCCGCCCGGCCCGCGCCGAGCTGGTCCCCCGGGAGCGGGCGACGATCATGATGGCCATCGACGTCTCCATCTCCATGGACGCCACCGACGTGCGTCCCTCCCGCCTCGCTTCGGCCAAGGCCGCGGCCACCTCTTTCGCCCGCCTCCTGCCCGAGCCGATCAACCTCGGCCTGGTGGCCTTCGCCGGCTCGGCCCGGGTCCTGGTGCCGCCCACCACCGACCGGACCCAGGTCATCGATGCCATCCGGCGCCTGGAGCTGGCCGAGTCGACCGCCATCGGAGAAGCCGTGCTCACGTCGCTCGAGGCCATCGAGTCGGCTCCGGCCGCCACCGACGGCGAGCCCGTGCCCGCCCACATCCTCCTGCTCTCCGACGGAGAGACCCAGGTGGGCACCCCCAACGAGCTGGCGGCGGCGGCGGCGGTGGAGGCAGGTGTGCCGGTGACCACCATCGCCTTCGGCACGCCCGACGGCACCATCACCTACCAGGGCCAGTTGCTGCCGGTGGCGGTCGACGAGGCCGAGCTGGCCGAGCTGGCCGAGGCCACCGGCGGATCGGCGTTCGAGGCCGCCACCACCGAGCAACTGCAGTCGGTGTACCGCGACATCGGCAGCTCCATCGGCTTCGTCACCGAGCAGCGGGAGATCGGGACCTGGTTCACGGGGGCCGCCTTCGCCTTCGCCCTCCTGGCCGCGGCCACGTCGCTCGCCTGGTTCTCCCGCCTGCCGTAGCCCGAGTCGCCGTTCTCACCCCGAGGTCGCGGGCGCTCAGGGGCGGTAGCGGACGCCGTCGCTGCTGGCCTCGACCGTCGCTGGTCGGGGGCCGGGGACGATCCCGCCCCAGATCAGCATCTCCTTGCCGCTCCATTCGGCGATGGGGATGAAGCGACCCGGCGACGGGGGCAGCTCCCGCCAGGCATCGGCGTCGGGGTCGTAGCCGGCGCCGGTGGCGAAGAGGAAGGCACCCGTCCCGCCACCCCCGCCCCAGATGAGCAACTCTCGACCGGACCACACTACGGCGTTGCCCCGCCGGGCTGGCAACGGCGCGGGTGAGAGGGAGCGCCAGGTGTCGGCGGCCGGGTCGTAGGCGGCGCCGTCAGCGA
Organism: Actinomycetota bacterium; assembly: GCA_019348495.1. Lineage (GTDB taxonomy): Bacteria > Actinomycetota > Acidimicrobiia > Acidimicrobiales > CADCSY01 > JADDRA01. The sequence continues at coordinate 3,847 of JAHWJI010000100.1, forward strand.
GTGCCTCGGTCCCCTGTTCCCCGCCCCAGACGAGCAGCTCGCGCCCGCTCCACTCGCCTCGCACCACCCGGGGTGACAAAGGTGACGGGGCCAGCGTGCGCCACGTGTCGGCCTCGGGGTCGTAGGCGGCCCCGTCGGCCAGGTTCTCCGACCCGGCCCGCCCGCCCCACACGATCAACTCCCGGTCGCTCCACTCGGTGAGCATGTCGAATCGTCCGCGTAGGGGGGAGGGGGCCAGCGGGCGCCACGTGTCGGCCGCGGGGTCGTAGGCGGCCCCGTCGGCGAAGACCTGCTGGCCCGAGGCGTCCACCGATCCGCCCCATACCAGCATCTCCTGCCCGCTCCACACCGCGGGGGCGACGCGCGCCGACAGGGGGGACGGTGCCAGGGGCCGCCAGGTGTCGGCCTCGGCGTCGTAGGCGGCTCCGTCGGCGAGGGGCCCGGTGGCGTCGCGCCCGCCCCACACCAGCATCTCCCGGCCGCTCCACACCCCGGTGGCCCCCGATCGGGCCGACAGGGGCGACGGCGCCAGGGGCCGCCACGCGTCGGCCTCGGCGTCGTAGGCGGCACCGTCGGCCACGTGTGCGACGGTCTCGTCGTCGCAGCGACCCTCGGCGCAGGTGCGCCCGCCCCACACCACCAGCTCCCGCCCGGTCCACACGTGGGCCGAACCGATGCGGGGGGACAGGGGCGAGGCGCTCATCGGTCGCCATTGACCGGCGGCGGCAACGGTGCCGACGTCAGGCTCGCCGCCGCCCCCCCTGGTGAGCAGCAGAGCTCCGATGGCGCCGGCAGCGACGACCAGCGCAGCGGCAGCGATGGTCAGGCGTCGCCGGCGCCGGCCGGCAACTCGGTCACTCCCGCCCGGTCGCCAGTCGATCTCGCGCCCGGGCGGCCGCCCGGGTGCGGGGGCGGGCTCGACCCGGCTCACGCCCGGTCCTGGCCAACGCTCACGATTCGCTGCCCCGAGTCAGGGAAGGCCCGGACCTTCGACTACGGCGCCGGTCGGGTCTTGGGGATGGCCACGCCCTCGGCGTCGAAGCCGGGCGTGCCCATGTCGACCTCGGAACCCAGGCGCAGGCGGGTGGCCCGCCCGGCGTCGTCGAGGTCGAACACCACCCGTTGGCCCTGGCGCAGCATCCGGAACACCGAGCCGGCCAGCGCATCCTCGGCCAGGTCGTAGTCGGCCATGTCGGTGTCGCACATGAGGGTGCCCTGGCCGGAGCCCGGGTCGTAGGACCTGACCACGCCCTGCATGCGGCGAGGGGCTCAGGAAGCCTGGCGCCGGGGGGGCTTGGTGACCCGGCCCGCCTTGATGCACGAGGTGCACACGTGCAGGCGGCGGGGAGCTCCGTCGACCACGGCCCGGACCCGCTGGATGTTGGGGTTCCAGCGGCGCTTGGTCCGTCGGTGCGAGTGGCTGATGCTCATGCCGAAGGACGGGTGCTTGCCGCACAGCTTGCAGACCGAGGCCATGGGTCACGAGGGTACCAGCGCAACCCGGTGCGGACCTCGTCGTCATGGGCCCCCCAGGTACCATCGCTGTCCATGGCAGACCTGGAGCGTCTGGAGGCCGACGATCTCCGGGCGGTGCTGGTGGCCTACCGCGACGCCCTGCGGGCCCACCAGGAGGCCATCAACCGGCTCAACGTCTACCCCGTGCCCGACGGGGACACCGGCACCAACATGGCGTTGACGGTGGAGTCGGTGCTGGCCGAGCTCGACGGCGCCGAGACCGACATGGCCTCGGTCTGCAAGGCC
>JAHWJI010000101.1 GCA_019348495.1 Actinomycetota bacterium
CCGGCCCCTCCCACCACAGTGCTCCAGTCGACGACCACCACGGTTGCTGGCGTCCCCGGCGGAGGAAGTGACCTCGCGGCGCCGGGTGAAGTGGGCGGGGGACCTCCTGAGCTGGCCCGCACCGGCGCATCAGGGCGACCGATGACACTGGGACTGGTGCTGCTGCTCGTCAGCATGGCGGCCCGCGGGCTCGGTTCGAGGAAGAGGTCGCCGCAATAGGGGTTGGCCGGCGTCCGCCCCACCCCGAATGCGGCGGTACCGTGGACCGGTGGAACGCTTCGGGTTCGTCGGGTTGCCCAACGCCGGCAAGTCGAGCCTGTTCAACGCCCTTTCCGGCGGCTCGGCCCTGGCTGCGGCCTACCCCTTCGCCACCGTCGATCCCAACGTGGGCATGGCCCGGGTGCCCGACGCCCGCCTCGAGGCGCTGGCCGCCATGTCGAGCAGCGCCAAGGTGGTGCACGCCACCGTGGAGTTCGTCGACATCGGCGGCCTGGTCGAGGGGGCCAGCAAGGGCGAGGGGTTGGGCAACCGCTTCCTCGCCGGCATCCGCGAGGTCGACGCCCTCGTATTGGTGCTACGGGCCTTCCCCGACCCCGACGTGGTGGGTCCCTCTGATCCTCTGGAGCACCTGGCCACCGTCGAGACCGAGCTCGCCCTGGCCGACCTGGAGAGCGTGGAGTCCAAGATCGAGCGTCGTCGCAAGACGGCCAAGCTCGACCGATCCCTGCTTCCCGAGGTCGACGCTCTCGATGCCGCCCTGGCAGCCCTGGCCGAGGGCACGCCCCTGTACCGCTCGACGCTGAGCGACGAGCAGCGCCAGATCCTGCGCCCGTGGTTCCTGCTCACCAACAAGCCGGTGCTGGTGGTGGTCAACATCGGCGAGGACCAGCTCGACCGGGCGCAGGAGCTGGCGGCACCGGTCGTCGACACCTTTGCCGGCGCGGCCCAGGCCGTGCGGGTGCTGCCCATGGCCGTCCAGCTCGAAGCCGAGACCGCCCAGCTGGCCGAGGACGACCGGGCCGAGCTGCTCGACGAGCTGGGCCTGGGCGAGGGCGCCCTTCCCCGCCTGGTCGAAGCCGCCCGTGGTCTGCTCGGGCTGCGCACGTTCCTCACCACCGGCGACAAGGAGTCGCGGGCGTGGACCTTCCGGTCGGGGGCCAAGGCGCCGGAGTGCGCCGGGGTGATCCACAGCGACTTCCAGCGGGGCTTCATCAAGGCCGAGTGCATCCACTGGGACGAGCTCCTCGAGTTGGGCTCGTGGAACAAGGCCAAAGAGGTGGGCAAGCTCCGCATCGAGGGCAAGGACTACGAGGTGGCCGACGGCGACGTCCTCGAGTTCCGCTTCAACGTCTGACCCGGTCGAGCCGGCCCGCTGTCCGATGCCATGGCTGGTGCGCGACGACGAGGTGCTGAGCCCGCTCGAGGTGGTCGCCTCGGCCGCGGCTCGGAGCAAGGGCCTGCTCGGGCGGGACGGTATCGAAGGTGCGATGCTGTTGCGCCCGGCCATGTCGATCCACACCCTCGGCATGCGCTTCGCCCTCGACGTGGCCTACTGCGACGCCGACCTGGTCGTCGTCGACATGGCCCGCATGGCGCCCTGGCGCCTGGGGCGTCCACGCCTGCGCTCGCGCAGCATCATCGAGGCCGAGGCCGGCGCCTTTGACCGCTGGCGGCTCCAGGCCGGCGACCGCCTGGAGATCAGGCCGTGAGCAGGCGACTCCGTGAGCGCTGACTGCGTGAGCGGGCGACTTCCGTGAGCGGGCGACTTCCGTGAGCGGGCCGCGTCGGGGGAGCCTCACGATCGTGGCCACGCCCATCGGCAACCTGGAGGACCTCTCCCCCCGTGCGGTACGCACCCTGGCCGATGCCGACCTGGTGGTGTGCGAGGACACGCGCCACACCCGTCGCCTCCTGTCGGCCGCCGGTGTCGTCAGCCCCCCGATGCTGGCCGCACACGAGCACGCCGAGGCCGCCCAGGTCGCCACGGTGATGGAGCGACTGGCCGCCGGTGCCCGGGTGGCCCTGGTCTCCGATGCCGGTCTTCCCGGGGTGTCCGACCCCGGGGAGCGCCTGGTCCGGGCGGCGGCGGATGCCGGCTTCGAGGTCGTCGTGGTCCCCGGGCCCTCGGCGGCCCTGGCCGGCCTGGTCGTGAGCGGCCTGCCCGCCGGGCGCTTCGTCTTCGAGGGCTTCCTCCCCCGTAGCGGCTCGGGCCGGACCCAGCGCCTGGCTGCTCTGGCCACAGAGCAGCGCACGGCCGTGCTCTTCGAGGCTCCCCACCGGCTGGTCCGCACCCTTGGCGACCTCGCCGAAGCGCTGGAGGCCGACCGGCCGGTCGCTCTGTGCCGGGAGCTGACCAAGCTCCACGAGGAGACCTGGCGGGGGACGCTGGCTCAAGCCGTGGCCCGAGCCTCGGCGGTGGAGCCTCGCGGGGAGTACGTGGTGGTGATCGGGGGTGCCGAGCCTCCGGCGGTGGCCACCGACGCCGACCTCGCCGGTGCGCTGAGCCGGGCCCGGGCCTCGGGCCGGTCCACCAGGGACGCAGTGGCCGAGGTGGCGTCGGCCTATGGAGTGTCCAAGCGACGCGTCTACGGCCTGGCCATCGAGGGATAGGAGAAGCCGCGGCACCGCTGACGGAGCTCAGCGACCTCGGCTGTCCGAGCGCGGGTCCCTCTCGCTGGTGCCGACCGACGGCCGTCCGTCGGCGTCGAGGGTCTCGCCCTCGAGCTCGGGCATCCGCCCACCGAGGTACAGCGCTCCGGCGGTGCCGCCCGCAAACGCCCCGGTGATCCCGCAGATCACCAGCCGGCCCATCAGCGAAAGGCCCCCGATGGGAATGAACGCGAGCGGCAGGAGCACCACCAGGCCGATGGCGCCGCCCACCAGGCTGCCGATGATGAGGCCCTTCCATTGGCCTTCGGTCGACGCCGGCATCCCCGGTCCTCCCCAGACCTGGTCGGCCTCGCGTCGTTGCTCGCCCTCCAGTGCACCCGTGTCACCCCGCTCGTTGGATTGCTCGGCGTGCTTGTGCCTGCCATCTGGGTCGGTGGCGTGATCGATCTTGTGCTCGACGTTGCGGACGGCGTCAGGTTTGGGGTCGTCGGCCATGGGTTCCTCCCTCGCGTCTGCGACGCTCCGGCCCCTGCGGGGCTCGTGCCAGGGACTACCCCTGCAACGGGCGACGAGAAACCAGCGACGACCGTGTCGGGTGGCCACTCGCTCCCCGGGGTAGGCCCACGACCGGCACGACGACAACGACGATGATGATGATGACGACGACGACGACGACAAGGAGTCGGACATGAAGTTCCTGGTGCTGTGGCGGATCGAGCTGTCTCGACTCTCGGGTGAGGTGCTCAAGGCGGTGATGTCGATGCCCGATCACGCCAAGCCGCTGGAGGAGCAGGGCAAGATCCTCAGCCGCTACCACGTGGTGGGGGCCCATGGTGGCGCCTGGATCTACGAGGTGGACTCCAACGAGGAGCTGGAGATGCTGCTGGTGCGCTCCCCCGTCTACAACGTGTCGACCTACCAGGTCTTCCCGTTGGCCGACATGAGCACGTTGCCGGTCCAGGTGGAGTCCGCCCGGGAGTAAGGCCGCAGGTGGCGGCGGGAGCAAGTGAGAAGGGCTCCACGGCGCCACCTTCGCCTGGTGTCAGTGGGTACCGCCGGGCCGGTCAGGCGCCCTTCGCCTCCTGCCACCGCCGCAGCACGATGTAGGCGCCGTAGACGACCAGGAAGATCCCGAAGGCCCACCCCTCTCGCAACCACGGAGCGCTGTCGAAGACCAGCACCTAGCAAGCGGCCGCGTGCTGCCTGACCTGGCGCTTGAGGTGCCCGAGGATGGCACCCATGCCCCGCAGGCGCAGGCTGGATATGGCCTCGGCCAGTCCCATCTGGGTGTAGAAGTCGTTGGGCACGGCGAGCACCTCCTCGACGGTCGCCCCATTGAGGCCCTCGGCCAGGATGCCGGCGAAGCCCCGGGTGGTAGGAGCCTCGGGGGGGCAGTCGAACCAGGTCGTCACCCGGCAATCGGCATCGACCTCGGTGGAGAGGAAGAACGGCGTCTGGCACTCGTGGACCTGCTCCATGGCGGAGTGGTGGCCATCGAGGTGGTCGGGCAGCGGCGGCAGCTTACGGGAGTACTCGAGCAGGGCCTCGAGCCGCAGGTCCTTCGGCGCGCCGGCGAAGAGCTCGACGATGCGCTGCAGCTTGGGGGGAGCGGACGCCATGGTGCACCTCACAGAGGATGGATTCTTGACCGAACAGGTCGGGTATCAACACGATAGCGGTAAGGTGGCCTGAGGCGACCGGTCACCATGACAACCCACCAGCCCTGCCCGGCAGGGAACGAGAGGAGCACCCGTGCCCGTGGCTCACGACACCGACGAGAAGCTGCAAGCGTACGCCCACCCCGAGAAGCTGGTGACCACCGACTGGCTGGCCCAGCACCTCGACGACCCCGACGTGGTGGTGGTGGAGTCCGACGAGGACGTGCTGCTCTACGACACCGGCCACATCCCCGGCGCGGTGAAGGTCGACTGGCACACCGACCTGCAGGACCCGGTGGCACGCGACTACCTCGACAGTGAAGGCTTCGCCGAGCTCATGTCGGCCAAGGGCATCAGCCGTGACACCACCGTGGTGTTCTACGGCGACAACTTCAACTGGTGGGCGGCCTACGCCCTGTGGGTCTTCAGCCTCTTCGGCCACCCGGACACTCGCCTGGTCGACGGCGGCCGGGCCAAGTGGGTGGCCGAGGGCCGGGACCTCACCACCGAGGCAACGACCCGGGAGCGGACCGAGTACCCGGTGGTCGAGCGCAACGACGCCCCCATCCGGGCCTTCGCCGACGACGTGCGGACGCACCTCAAGGCCGACGGCCGCCTGGTCGACGTGCGCTCCCCCCAGGAGTACTCCGGTGAGTTGCTGCACATGCCCGACTACCCCCAGGAGGGAGCCCTGCGCGGCGGCCACATCCCCGGTGCCGCCAGCGTCCCATGGAAGAAAGCGGCCAACGAGGACGGCACCTTCAAGTCGGCCGACGAGCTGCGGGCGCTCTACGAAGGTGAGCAGCACCTGTCGTCGTCCGACGACGTCATCGCCTACTGCCGCATCGGCGAGCGCTCCAGCCACACCTGGTTCGCGCTGCACCACCTCCTCGGCTACCCCAAGGTCCGCAACTACGACGGCGCGGGGCCCGGGGGGGGCAACCAGGTCCGGGCTCCCAGCGAGCGGCCCGGGTCCGCGGTGCGTCGCGCGGGGAGCTGACCGAGGCCAGGGGGAGCGGCCCGGGCGAGAGCTCGGAGGGACGACAGACGGAGCGCGCGGCGTGGCCTATCAGGTCCGGGGTGTGGTCGCCATGGAAAAGGGTGCGCCGGTCAGGCTCGAGACCGTCC
>JAHWJI010000102.1 GCA_019348495.1 Actinomycetota bacterium
GGCGTAGGTGGCCCGCAACAGCCAGCCGTAGCCGATGCCGACCTCGCGGCGCCGGGTGGTGACCCACAGGAAGAACAGCCCGCCGACGGCCCACTGGAGCAGCACGGTGGCCACGTCGAGGCGCATCACGGGCGCCGACGGTACCGGTGGTCGCCCGAGGTCGTCCTTCTCGCCGGTGCCGAGGTGAACAGACCCTCACGCTTCCACGACGGCCAGGCCGTGCGGAACCCGGTTGAGGGCGTCGGGTCCGGTGGCCGTGGCCACCACGATGTCCTCGATTCGGGCCCCGAAGCGACCGTCGAGGTAGATCCCGGGCTCGACGGAGAAGGCGTGTCCCGGAGCAAGGGGCTCACGGTTGCCTCCCACGACGTAGGGGTCCTCGTGCTCCTCGAGCCCGATCCCGTGGCCGGTGCGGTGGATGAAGTGCTCGCCGTAACCCCCCTCGGTGATGATGCGTCGGGCCACCGCATCCACGTCTTCGCACGGGGTACCGACCACGGCGGCGTCGACGGCGGCAGCCTGGGCCGCCTCGAGGACCAGGTAGAGGTCGCACAGCTCAGAGGGTGGTTCGCCGGTGTGCACGCAGCGGGTGATGTCGGAGCAGTAGCCGTCGGGCATCGTGCCTCCGAAGTCGCACAGGACGATCTCCCCGGGCCCGATCACCCGGGGCCCAGGATCGTGGTGAGGGCTGGCGGCGTTGGCCCCGGCAGCCACGATGGCGAAGTTGACGGCGGCGTGCCCCTCGGCCAGGAGCCGTCGGCCGAGGTCGGCCGACACCTGGGCCTCGGTGCGCCCGATCACGGGCACGTCCCCCGCCTGGAGCTGCGCTGCCACCCGGTCCGCAGCCGCCGACGCTCTCCGCAACGCATCCACCTCGGCGGGGTCCTTGACCGCCCGCAGTGCGCCGGTCACCGCGCTCGCCGCCGTCCAGCGGGCACCGGGGAGCCGGGCCTGCAGCTCGACCACGAAGCGGGCCCAGGTGCGATCGCCCACCGCCACGGCGCGGGGAGCACCTGCGAGCTCGGCCACCAGCGCCACCGGGTCATCGGTCTCGTTCCAGGAGCGGAGGTGGAACACCTCAGGGCGCTCGACCACCCGAGGCGCCTCCAGGCGGGGCACGACCATGGTGGCGTCGCCCTCGACGGGGACCACGAGCATGGTGAGGCGCTCGAGCGGCATGGCCCGGTAACCGCTCAACCAGGGCAGGTCGGCGCCCACTGACAGCAGCAGCAGATCCACGCCCAGCTCGTCCATGCGGCTGCGGGTCCGGCTCAGGCGCTCGGCGTACACCCCGCCAGGCTAGACATCCGAGGCGGCGGGACCCTTGGGGGAGCTCCGATGGCGGGATCGGTGCTCACTTGCAGGTCTTTCGACCCGGGCTCGTGGGAAGGTGACGGCGGTGGAGATCATCGTGGTGCAGGGCGACCTGACCGAGCAGGAGGTCGACGCCGTGGTCAACGCCGCCAACTCGTCGTTGCTGGGGGGAGGTGGCGTCGACGGCGCCATCCACCGCCGGGGTGGCCCAGAGATCCTGGCCGAGTGCCGGCGGCTGCGGGCCGAGCGCTACCCCGATGGCCTGCCGACCGGACAGGCAGTGGCCACCACCGCAGGGCGCCTGCCCGCCCGCTGGGTCATCCACACCGTCGGGCCCGTCTACTCCCGCACCGACGACCGCTCGGCGCTGCTGGCCTCGTGCCACCGGGAGTCGCTGCGAGTGGCCGACGAGCTGGGAGCGGCCAGCGTGGCCTTTCCGGCCATCTCCTGTGGCATCTACGGCTACCCGCTGGACGAGGCGGCGCCGGTGGCCGTGGCCACGGTGAGGGACGCGGCCACGAGGGTTGAGGAGGTCCGGTTCGTCCTCTACGACGACGAGGCGTTGGCTGCGTTCGCAGGGGCGTCGGCGGACGACGCCTGAGGCTCGAGGCCAGGCATGCCGTCGATGCGCACGGCGTTGTGCTCGAAGCGAGCCGGCGCTGCAGGAAGCTCGTCATAGACCTGACTTACGGTCCCAGGGTAGGCGGGGGCGAGGGTCGCCGCCGTGCTCAGGGGCCGACGGAGGTGCCGGACGACCGCCGGTGGAGCGACTCGGCGGCGTCCTTGGCGTGGTAGCTCGACCTCGTGAGCGGCGACGCCTGCACGTGGCCGATGCCGAGGCGCTCGCCGGCGCGGGCCAGAGCGGCGAAGGTGGCCGGCTCCACCCATCGGGCCACGGGGAGGTGCCGGGCCGTCGGGCGCAGGTACTGTCCCAACGTGACGATGTCCACACCGACGCCAGCGAGGTCGGCGAGGGCGCCCACCACTTCGTCGTCACGCTCGCCCATCCCGAGCACCAGCCCCGACTTCGTGACGAGGCCCGCCTCCTTGGCCCGGGCCAGCACCGCCAGCGACCGCGCGTAGCTGGCCGAGGGTCGCACCGCCCGCTGCAGCCGCAACACCGTCTCCAGGTTGTGATTCAACACCTCGGGGCGGGCAGCGAAGATGCGAACCAGCGCATCGACGTCGCCTCTGCAGTCGGGGACCAGCACCTCCACGGCACAGCCGGGCACTCGCCGACGCACGGCGGCGATGGTGGCGGCGAAGGCGCCGGCGCCGCCGTCGGCGAGGTCGTCGCGAGCCACGGCCGTGACCACGACGTGCGCCAGGCCCATCCCGGCAGTCGCTTCGGCGACGCGCTCGGCCTCACCCACCGGCGGCGGTTCGGGTCGGCGGGTGTCGACCAGGCAGAACCCGCAGGCCCGGGTGCAGCGGTCGCCGTTGATCATGAACGTCGCCGTCCCCTGGCTCCAACACTCGGACAGGTTCGGACATCCGGCCTCCTCGCAGACCGTGGTGAGCTCGAGCGAGCGCATGGTTCGAGCCAGGCTCCGGACCTCGGGGCCATGCCGGACGGGCGCCCGTAGCCACGGGGGCTTGCGCTCGGACAGCCCCATGCCCGGCGCCACTCCCGCTCGGGCCAGTCGGCGACGGAGTCGCACTGGGGTCGCCACCGCTGCCGCTGATGCGGGAGCCGAGCTGGAGCACGCGCCAACGCCCAGGGTTCGGGGATCGCCATCCTCCGGTGACGGCGTCGAGTCCTGGCGTTCGCTGCCCTCCTGTCCCCACCGCTCGGCGCCCCGGCGAGCGACGGCGTCGACGACCTCGCCCATCGTCGCCCCGATCCCCAGCGCAGCGAGCGAGGTCACCTCCCCGCCGGCGATCCCGCAGGGGACGATGGAGTCGAACATCGAGAGATCGGGGTTCACGTTGAGCGCGAACCCGTGCATCGAGCGGCCCCGCGACAGCCGCACCCCGATGGCGCAGATCTTGGCGCCACCGACCCAGACGCCCCGGTGGCGGGGGTGGCGCTCGGCGCCGTGCACGCCGAGGCCTCCGAGCACGTCGATGACGAGCTGCTCGAGCGAGCGGACGTAGGCCACGGTGTCGCTCATCCCCCCGCCGCCCTTACCCGGAAGGTGCAGGACGGGGTAGGCCACCAGCTGGCCGGGGCCGTGATAGGTCACGTCTCCTCCCCGGTCGGTCCTGACCAGCTCGGCGCCCACGCTGGCCGGAGGGACCAGCACGTGCGCGGGGTCGGCCCGCACGCCGAGGGTGACCACCGGGGCGTGCTCGAGCAACAGGAGGTGATCGTCGGACGACGAGGCCACCAGCCCCCGCTGCAGGGCCAGGGCGTCGTGGTAGCCGACCCGGCCCAGCCACCGGATCCGCAGGATCACGCCAACTCGGCTGCCCAGTCTCGGGTCTCGAGGATCTGCTTCACCTTGGCCAGGAAGGCGGCGACGTAGGCGCCGTCGACGGCCCGGTGGTCGAAGGTGAGGGCGAGGTTGCCCACCGGATGGACGGCGATCGCATCGGACCCGTCGGGGAGCTCCACCACCACGGGGCGCTTGGCCACGCCGTCAGTGGCGAGGATGGCCACCTGGGGCTGGTTGATGATGGCTCCGGTGACCAGGGTGCCGAAGGGACCTGGGTTGGTGATGGTGAAGGTGCCGCCGGCGATGTCGTCGGGGCCGAGCTTGCGGCTCCGCGCTCGGATCGCGAGCTCGGCAACCTCCCGCGCCAGCACCCGGAGCCGCTTGCCGTCGGCGCCATGGATGACCGGCACCATGAGGCCCTCGAAGTGCAGGTCGACGGCGAAGCCGAGGTGCACGGCCCGGTGCACCACGAGCTCCTCCTCACCCACCGAGGCGTTGAGCAGCGGGAACTCCCGAAGGGCGTCGACCACGGCCCTGCTCACGAACGGCAGGTACGTGAGGTTCACGCCTTCCTCGGCCTTGAACCGGTCCTTCTCGGCCAGGCGCACCCGGTCGACGCCCTCGTAGTTGACCTCGATGACGATCAGGGCGTGCGCCGAGGTGGCCTTGGAACGGCGCATGTGCTCGGCGGTGCGCCGGCGGATGTTGGAGAACGGGACGACCTCGTCGCCGTGGTCGGCCTCGAGCGGCGCCCTCGACGCCGTCGGCGTCGGTGTCGGTGCCGGTGCCGGTGCCGGTCGGGACTGGGCCGGACGCGTCTTGCTGCGGTCGCCGGAGTCGATCAAGGCCAGCACGTCGTTGCGGGTGATCCGTCCTCCCGCTCCCGTCCCGATGATGGCGTCGGGATCGAGCTCGTGCTCTGCCACCAGGCGGCGCACCACCGGGGACAACAGACGGGGGCCCGAGGATCGCTCGAACGACGTGGCCGCCGGATCCGGCGACGGACCCTTCGGCGACGATCCAGTGTCGCCCGCCTCCCGGGCCGCCACCGGCGCCGATTCTGGGAGGGGCGCCTCCGTGCCGTTGTCCCTTCCTTCGCCACCACCGGAGGGATCGGGGGCCACCGGTGGCTCGGGCGCGGCGGAGGTGGACGGTGCTTCCTCGCGAGCCGGGCCGGCGTCGTCGCTGCCCGGTGGAGCGTCGGCGATGACCGCCAGGGTGGCTCCCACCTCGACCGTGCCGCCCTCGGGCACGAGGATCTCGGCCAGGTAACCCG
>JAHWJI010000103.1 GCA_019348495.1 Actinomycetota bacterium
AGATGTTGCCGACGTGGCTGGTGGAGCTGGTACGCTCCATGTAAAGCTCTTCGAGCTTCCCGTCGTCCAGGAGGGCGATCCGGCATTCCTCGCCCTCCGAGACGTTAATCAACATTTCTCTTGCCATTCGTCCGTTGTCCGCGGCCCGTTGTCCGCCGCCCGGCCCCGGTAGCCGGTGACGCGCAACGAGCGCGGCCAACAACGGACAACGGACCACTGGCGAGGGAGGGGGCGTGTTTCGCTAAAAAGCTTCTGGAATAATCTTGCGGGTCTCCTCCCGCAGAAAGTGCATGACCTGTCTCTCGCTGTCGAAACTCATCACGCGACGGGCGACGTGCCTGGCGTGCTCCATCGTCGTCTGGTAGGCGCGCACCGGCTCGTTGTCGAGGATCCGCCCGTTGGCCAGGCGCTCCACCTCGGCCAGCTCCTCCGCCGTCAGCGGGCCGTGGTGGCTGAAGTCGAAGCGGAGGTAGTCGGGGCCCACGAGCGAGCCCTGCTGCTTGACGTGGTCCCCCAGCACCTGGCGAAGGGCCCAGTGCAGGAGGTGGGTGCCGGTGTGGTTGCGGCGGATGGCCTGGCGACGCTCGTCGTCGATGGTCGCCACCGCCTCTTGCCCCTCGAGGATCTCGCCCTCCACGACGCGGGCCACGTGGCGGTGCAGCCCGGGCAGGGCATAGGTCGTGTCGAGCACCTCGGCCCGGCCCGTGTCGGTGGTGATGGTGCCGGTGTCGCCCACCTGGCCGCCGGACTCGGCGTAGAACGGGGTGCGGTCGAGGAAGATCTCCAGATGTCCGTCGCCCGCCTGGACCACCTCCAGCACCCGGGCCTTGGTCTCGTGCTCCTCCCGACCGGTGAACTCGGTGGCCCCGGCCCGCTCCGCCAATCGGCGGTAGACCTCGACGGGCAGATCGGCCTCACCGCCCCGGCGGGACTCCTTGCCCCGGGCCCGCTGGGTGGCCATGGCCGCGTCGAAGCCGGCCCGGTCGACGGCGACCCCTCGCTCGGCCGCCATCTCCTCGGTGACCTCGATGGGAAAGCCATAGGTGTCGTGCAACTTGAAGGCCACCTCCCCCGCCACCGCTCCCCGGGCCAGCTCGACGTCGAGCAGGGCCGAGCCCGTGGCCAGGGTCTGGCGGAAGCGGTGCTCCTCGCGCTCGATGGTGTCGACCACCACATCGGCGCCGGAGGTCAGCTCGGGGTAGGCGCCCCCCAACAGCTCGATGGTGCGACGCACCAGGGCACCCAGGAAGGGGCGGTCGACACCGAGCTGCTGGCCCCGGGTGACGGCCCGGCGGATCACGCTGCGCACCACGTAGCCCCGGTCCTCGTTGGAGGGGACGACCCCGTCGCCCACCAGGAAGGCCATCGAGCGGGCATGGTCGGCCACCACCCGCAGGGCGACGTCGCTGCGGTCGTCGGCACCGTAGGTGGTCCCGCTCAGCGACTCGGCCACCTCGATGAGGGGGCGTACGGCGTCGGTGTCGAACACCGTGGGCACCCCTTGGAGGAGCATCAGCCAGCGCTCGAGGCCGCCGCCGGTGTCGATGTTGTGCCGGGGCAGGTCGGTCAGCGTGCCGTCGGTGTGGCGGAAGTACGACATGAACACCAGGTTCCAGAACTCTATGTAGCGGTCGTCGCCCCCACCGGCGGGACCGCCCTCCTCACCCCACTCGGACCCGCAGTCGAAGTGGATCTCCGAGTCCGGCCCGCACGGTCCGGTGGGGCCCATCTCCCAGAAGTTCTCCTTGTCGAGGCGCTGGATGCGCTCGAGGGGCAGGCCGACCCCCTCGTGCCAGATGGCCTCGGCCTCGTCGTCGTCCACGTGGACCGTCACCCACAGGCGGTCGCCGTCGAAGCCGACGTGCTCGGTGAGCAGTGCCCAGGCCCAGCCGATGGCGTCCTCTTTGAAGTAGTCGCCGAAGCTCCAGTTGCCGAGCATCTCGAAGAAGGTGAGATGGCGCCGGGTGCGGCCGAGCTCACCCAGGTCGTTGTGCTTGCCGCTCAGGCGCACGCACTTCTGTATGGACGTGGCCCGTGGCCACGGGGCCGACTCCTCCCCCAGGAAGTAGGGCACGAACTGCATCATCCCGGAGTTGGTGAACAGCGGCGCCGAGGGGTGGTGGGGGATCAGGCTGGCCGAATCGACCGACGTGTGCCCCCGCTCCTCGAAGAACGCAGTGAAGGCGCGCCGCAGCGTGTTGGCGTCCATCAGCCCGTCAGCCTACCGGCGCGCTCCGGGCGTCTCCGAGGCGGGCTCACGGATCGGGCGGGGCCGGATGGGCGAGGCGCAGCTCGGCCTCTCGCTGGCGCATGGCCTGGCGCCCGGCGTCGGCGGCGGCGCGCAGCTCGTCGCCGAAGCGGCGCACCGCCCGGGTCGCTTGGGCCGTCATCTGGGCGGGCCGGTAGCGCGCCATCCTGGCCCGCACCTTGCGCCGTCCCCACAAGGTGGCCCCGACGCCCACGCCGGTCCCCAGCATCATCCACGTCAGGCGCTTGAACACAGGCTGGCGCTGACCCGTCAGCCCCGCCGGCGCAGCGAGTGGGCCGCCTTGGCCGTGCCCGCCCCGAGGGCCAGGGCCTTGATCACCGGGTTGGCCAGTGTGGCGTAGGCCAGCCGGGAGGCGGCGTCGACGGTGCCCGACACCGATCGCAGCGAGGCCACCGTGTCGTCCATGCGCTCGAGCTGGCGGTTGACGTGGTCGACACTGGCCTGGAGATCGGCCACGACGGGCACCGTCTCGGCGCGCAGCTCCTCGATGCCATGGCGCAGCACGCCCAGGGTGCGGCGCAGCGACACCACGCCCATGGTGAGCGCCACCACGGCGACCACGCTGGTGACGGCCACGACGACCGCGGCCAGCTCGACGACGCTCACGTCGGGTCCGCGTCCTCGTGGCTGTCTCGGGTTGCCATGCGCCGGGCGACCTCCTCCTCGTGGCCGTGGGCCGAGGGCTCGTAGTACACCCGGCCGGCCACCTCCGCCGGGCGGTGCTCCTGGGCCACCCACCCTCGCTCGTCATGGTGAGGATAGTCGTAGCCCTCGCCGTGGCCGAGCGCCGCCGCCCCCCGGTAGTGGGCGTCGCGCAGGTGCACGGGGACCGCGCCGGCCGGCCGGTCGCCCACGTCGGCCTGGGCCCGTGCGAGTGCCACCGTGACCCGGTTCGACTTCGGCGCGGTGGCCAGGTGGACCACGGCCTGGGCCAGGTTGAGCCGGGCCTCGGGCAGACCCACGAGCTCGACCGCCCGGGCGGCGGCGTCAGCCACGAGCAGGGCACTGGGCTCGGCCATGCCGATGTCCTCCGAGGCCAGGATCACCAGGCGGCGGGCGACGAAGCGGGCGTCCTCACCGGCGGCCAGCATGCGGGCCAGCCAGTACAGCCCGGCATCGGGGTCGCTGCCCCGGATCGACTTGATGAACGCCGAGACGATGTCGTAGTGCTCGTCGCGCCCGTAGCGCAGGGCCCGTTGGTCGAGGGCGGCCTCGGCGTGGCCCAACGTCACTCGGGTGCGACCGTCGGTGCCGGCCGCGGCCAGGGCCAGGGCCACCTCCAGGGCGCCCAGGGCGGCGCGCCCGTCGCCCTCGGCCCGCTCGGCCAGGTGGGCCAGGGCGTCGTCATCGGCCAGCGCCGCCTCCTCGTCGAGCGCCCGGCGCAGCAGCACGGTCAGCGCCTCGACCGACAGAGGCCGCAGGCGCAGTAGCGTGGAGCGGCTCAACAGGGGTGGGTTGACCTCGAAGTAAGGGTTCTCGGTGGTGGCCCCCACGAGGGTGAGCACGCCCTCCTCCACCGAGGGCAACAGGGCGTCCTGCTGGGCCCGGTTGAAGCGGTGGACCTCGTCGAGGAACAGGATCGTCCCCTGGCCGTGCTCCCCCAGGCGGGCCTTGGCCCGGGCCACGACGTCGCGCACGTCCTTGACCCCGGCGGTGACGGCCGACAGGGGCTCGAACGCCCGGCGGGTGGCGCCGGCGACGAGGCGGGCGATGGTCGTCTTGCCCGTGCCCGGCGGCCCCCACAGGATGATCGACGACAGCCGGTCGGACTCGATGAGGCACCGTAAGGGCTGGCCGGGGCCGAGCAGGTGGTCCTGGCCCACCACCTGGTCGAGGGTGCGGGGCCGCAGGCGGGCGGCCAGCGGGGCCGATGTCGCCAGGCGCTGCTCCACCGCCGCCCCGAACAGGTCGTCTCCCACCTCCGGAGTATCGCCTGGTTGCTGGATACCATGACGACATGGAGGGTGGGCGCCTCACCCAGGAGCAGATCGCCAAGGTGCTGCGCCGTGCCGCCGAGTTGGACCGCACTCCCGATGACGATCCTCGTCTCGAGGCCGCCGCCGTGGAGGCCGCCGCCGTGGAGGCCGGCCTCTCCCCGACGTCGGTGTCCCAGGCCCTGGCCGAGTTGCAGGTCGGGGCTCTGGAGCCGGTCCTCCCGGCCCGGGTGGGTCTCCTCGGACCACCGTCGCTCACGGTGCAGCGAGCGGTGCCCGGCCCGAGATCGGCGGTCGACACCGCCGTTCGAGCCTGGCTGTCCGGTCAGCTCTTCGAACAGCGCCGTCAGTTCGGGGATCGGAGTGGACCCCCAGGGAGGGGATGCTGGCCAGTGTCCGGCGAGGTCTCGACCTCAACCACCGCATCTCCCTCAATGGCG
>JAHWJI010000104.1 GCA_019348495.1 Actinomycetota bacterium
CGAGGTCGTAGGCCCTCTTCTTGGCGACAGGGAGGGTTTTCCCGACGCCCGTCACCACCAAGGTCCAGCCGTAGACGCCACTGGTCACCAGCTCGCCGTCCTGCAGGCCCACCTCGCCGTAATGGAGGTGACGGCGCTCGTCCTCGCCGAGGCTCGCGTCGAACAGCACGGGAAGACGCACCGGCTCGAAGACCTGCTTGCGCGTATAGGGGAAAGGCGGGGTCGTCAGCACCAGCGCGACGGAGAAGCCGGCGCGGGTGCGGAACGGCTGGCGCGAGCGCGACACCATGATGCGGAACAGCTCGGCCCAGGAGGTTTTCTGGATCGGATCGAGAGTGGCGTAGCCCGGGTAGCCGAAGCGGCAGGTGAATTCGAGCGGCCAGATCCCCCGCTCGTTCACGATCGTGTAGAGATTGACGTAGCCGAGGTAGCCGCCGTCGCGCAGCGCCGTGTGCAGCCGGCCCATGAGGGCGTCGTCGGCATTGCCTGCCTGCTTGGCCACGCTGACGTGCCAGGGCGCAGGGCGCACCGGGTGGGAGGTCCGCCGGCGGCCGAGGACGATGTCCCAGCCGGCGTCGATCACGCGCAGTCCGAGATCGGCGTCCTCTCGGTAGGCACGGGGGAAGCGCTCGTCGAACCCGCCGAGGGCCACGAGGGCGCGGCGGCGGTAGGCCATGTCGGCGGTGGCCCAGCGGGCGTGCTCGAGGCCGGCCACGTTGCGCTCCCAGTCGGTGGGACGGCGGTCGGCCGGCAATGGCACCCGGATGCGGCCCTGCACCGCGGCCACCTCGTCGCCGCACGCCCCGAGGTCGGCGGCCAGATCGGTCGACCACTCCGGCCCCGGCAGCACGTCGTCGTCGAGGAACGCCACCCACGGAGCGCTCGCCGCACGCCAGCCGGCGTTGCGGGCCGCCGCCGGCCCGGCACCGCGGCCACGCACCACGGTGACGTCCAGGCCCGGAGGCGGTCCCTCGGGCAGCAGCGGCGACGACGGGTCGGGACGGTCGTCGACGAGGATCACCCGGGCCTCGACCCCTTCGGCCGCCAAGGTGTCGAGGAGCGACCCGAGACAGGCCCGCCCCACCGTGGGCACGACGATGTCGTAGCCGGCGGTCATGTTCCGAAGGCGGCGGTGCGCCTGACGAGGAAGGGGCCCAGGGCCAGGGCGTCGACGGGCGCCGACCCGAAGCACTCGAGCGCGTCCCGGGGATCGTCGACCATCGGCCGACCAGCGGTGTTGAGGGAGGTGTTCACCACCACCGGCAGCCCGGTGCGCCGCTCGAAGGCGCTGATGCAGCGGTGCATGAGCGGCGAGGCCACGGGGTCGACCGTCTGGATGCGAGCGGTGCCGTCGACGTGGACCACGGCGGGGATGCGAGCGGCCCACCCGTCGCGGACCCGGTGGGTGAAGAGCATGAAGGGGCTGGGGATGGGCCCGCCCTCGAAGATGTCCTTGGCCCGCTCCACCAGGACCATGGGCGCCACCGGGCGGAACTGCTCCCGGCCCTTCACGTCGTTGAGACGTTCGACGTTCTCGGCCCTCCCGGGATGGGCGAGCAGGCTGCGGTGGCCGAGGGCGCGGGGACCGAACTCGCTGCGGCCCTGGAACCAGGCGACCACCCCGTCGTCGGCCAGGACGCCGGCGACGGCGCCGGCGATGTCGTCACAGCGCTGGTAGGGCACCTTGGCCGCCACCAGCCAGGCTTCCAGCTCGTCGTCGGTCCACGATCGGCCGAGCGCGGCGCTGGCCATGGGCCGGACGTCGTCGCCGAGGTCGTGGGCCACCTTCAGCGCGGCCCCGAGCGCGGTCCCGGCATCGCCCGAGGCGGGCTGGACCCAGATGTCCTCGAAGGGGCCGTGCTCGTACAGCACCGAGTTGGCCACGCAGTTCAGGGCGACGCCGCCGGCCAGGGTCAGCGCCCGCTCGCCGGTGCGTCGGTGGAGCCAGCCGGCCAGCTCCAGGAGCACCTCCTGCAGGCGGACCTGCACGGTGCTGGCCAGATCGGCGTGGGTCGGGTCGAGGGTGCCGTCGCCCCGGCCGGGTGGCGCCAGGGCGGCCCAGTCGATCGCCTCGGTGACGAAGCCGCCGTCGCCGTCGGTCCGCACCAGTTGCCGGAGGCGGTCGAGATGGCGGGGCGAGCCGTACGACGCCAGCGCCATCACCTTGTACTCGTCGCTGCTGCGCCGGTAGCCGAGGTGCTCGGTGAGCTCCTCGTAGAGGAAGCCGAGTGAGTGCGGGAGGTCGCAGCGCACCAGCGTCTCGAGGTGACCGTCCCGGACGTGACCGGCGAGGAACGACCCCCGCTCGCCCCGACCGTCGAGCACCATCACCGCCGAGCTGGGGAACGGTGCGGCCAGGTAGGCAGAGGCGGCGTGGGCCACGTGGTGGGCCACGTAGCGCACGATGGACGGGTCGAGACCGGGGATGGCCGACTTGAGGAACAGTGGTGCCCGCTCGGTGAACAGCGTGCGCAGCCCTTCCCACGCCTCGGCCGTGGGGTCGGGGCCGAGAGGGGGCGCCAGGGCAGGATCGTAGGAGTAGGCCACCGCGTCGAGGTCGGCGGCGCTGACGCCGGCTTCCTCCAGACACCACCGTGCCGACTGCTCGGGGAGCTCCCAGGTCGAGAACGGCACCGGCACCTTGCCGTGCTTGCGCCGACTGAAGCGCTCCTCCTCGGCCGCCGCCACGGTCCTGCCGTCCACCACCAGGGCGGCCGCCGGGTCGTGGAACACCGCGTTTATGCCGAGGACCAAGGCCATGTCCGCTTCCTCTCCAGCGCTTGCAACCTTGCCTGCCAGGTTCCCACGTGTCATGCCGAGGGGCGGGACGGGCCGGACCGGTCCCGCCTCTACCCCCAACCGCGGAGGGCAAACTACGAGGCCGGAACTTTCCTCCGTGTCGTTCGGGGCCGTCGATCCAGGGCCCGGACCGAGGACTCGACGGACCGCGGCAGCCGGGTCCGGGAGCGCCAGGCGCGGGGGAGTCGGACCACGACCTCGCCGAGCGCGCCACCCGCGGCACGGTCGCCCCGTAGCGCGGCAGCCGCCAGCGCCGCGGTGCGCGCCACCGCCACCCGGGCGGGGCGACGCAGCCACGCCGTCAGCGCGTCGTTGCGGAGCTGCCGGCGACGCCGCCCCACGGGGTCGTTCGGCGAGCTGGGGTGGTGGTGGGCGACCACGGCGTGGTCGTAGGCCAGGTGCCAGCCCCGTGCCGCGAGGTCGAGCGCCACCCGCTGCTCCTCGCCGAGGAAGAACAGCAACTCGTCGAAGCCACCGACCTCCAGGAACGCCGACCGGCGAACGACGGCACCGCAGGCGAGGAAGCCGAGCACCGCTGGCCCCGGCATCCCCGGTGGCGGGGGCAGGGGGCTGGCGGCCATGACGGCGGTGGTCGGGTCCTCCCGGTCCTCGGGACCGACGAGGATGCGGGCGCCCACGAGCGCGAGCTGGGGATGGGCGTCGAACAGATCCCCCGCACGGGTCAGCGCGCCCGGTGCCCACCACGAGTCGTCGTCGGCGAAGGCGACGTAAGGCGTAGTCGCGCGCTCTACCCCGATGTTGCGGGCGGGGGCGCCGATGTTGTGGTCGAGGGCGACGACGTCGACCTCGGGGAAGGCGGAGCGGACGGCCTCGACCGAGCCGTCCGCCGACCCGTTGTCGACCACGATGACCGGCGGCTGCTCCGGAAGGGCCCGCAGGCGTTCTATGGTTTGGAGCAGCGACGTTCGTCGATCGCGCGTGGCGATCACGACCGTGCAGCGAGGCGCCGACGTCACGCCCCGATCGCCGCCTCCACCGCGGCCGTCAGCTCGGCTTCGCTGGCCACGTTGTCGAAGCGCTCGATGATCAGCCCGTCGGAGCCCACCACCCAGACCCACGGCTCGACGGCGTCGTCGGCACCCGGTGGGTAGATCCACTCGGCGGCGGCTTCGTTCAGGACGTTGGCCTCGAAGTCCTTCCACACCTCGATGTGCACGAAGTTCATCGCCTCGCCGTGGCGCCGGGCGAGCTCCTGGACGGCATCGGTGATCGGGCCACAGAACCGGCTGACGCAGTAGACGGGCGTGGACACCACCACCATGGTCGGCTTGCCGCTGGCCAGGGCCTCGGCGACGGTCAACTGGTGGAGCTCGGGGTCGGGCACGGCACCATCGGGCTCGGCTCGTGAGTCCACCGCCTTTACCGGCACCCCCTGGGCACCGGGAAGGTGGTTCTCGCTTCGGGGCGCGGCGTCGCCGGGGGCGACGATGACCGGCTCGGGATGCACCTGGAACGCCGCCTCCGCCCGCTTGGTGTGGCCGTCGACCTCCACGGCCACGTCGACCTGCCAGAACCCCGGCCGGGCGAAGGTGACGTCTCGGGCGGCGTAGACGCCCGTGCCCTCGAATCCGCTCACCACCCGGGGGGCGTCGGGCACTTCAGCGAGGTCCTGGCCGGGGATGGGTTGCCAAGCGGCGATGGCTTCGGGCCCGGGCTCGGGCGGAGGGGCGCCCTGTCCGTCACCCTGCCCATCACCCAGATAGGCGAACGACAACCGGGCCTCGCCGAAGCTGACAAGTTGCTGGTCGTTGGTGACCAGCCCGACCAAGAAGCGCTGCGGGCGATCGGCAGCCAGGTCGTA
>JAHWJI010000105.1 GCA_019348495.1 Actinomycetota bacterium
GGCGATCGAAGAGGGGGAGGTTCGTATGCCTGGTGGTCGTCCGGCGATCGTGGAGGCTGAGCCGGTCGGGTTGGCCGACAGCGAGTTGGTGGCCCGGTTGTTCCGGGCGTTGGGTGACGCCACGCGGCTGCGGTTGTTGGAGGTGTTGCTGGAGGAGGGCGAGCTGCACCAGATGGAGCTGGTCCGGCGGGTGGGGGCAACTCAGGCCCGGGTGTCGGAGCACATGAGCTGTCTGGTGTGGTGCGGGTTCGTGCAGAGCCGGACCGAGGGGCGTCGCACCCTGTACCGGGTGACCAACCGGCAGGTCCGAACTCTCCTGGGCCAGGCCAAGCGGTTCCTGGAGGCCAACCAAGCTGAGATCGCCTGCTGCCGGGTGATCGACACCACCCCGAAGGAGGACTGATGGCCAAGGTCGAGATCCCCGTCGGGGGCATGACGTGCGAGCACTGCGAGACGGCGGTGGCCGCCGCCGGCGCGACCGACGCTCAGGCCGATTTCCGGCGCGGCCGGGCCACCGCCGAGCTCGACGGCGACCCTGGGGTCCTGGCGGAGCCCATCGGCCGGGCCGGCTACACCCCGGGGCAGATCGAGACGGCCCCGGACCGGGGGACCGCATCGAGGGGCGACGGCGGCTACGAGCTGGCGATCGTCGGTTCTGGGGGCGCGGCCTTTGGTGCGGCGATCCGGGCCACGAACCTGGGCGCCCGAGTCGTCCTGGTCGAGCGGGCCACGGTCGGTGGAACCTGTGTGAACACCGGTTGTGTGCCGTCCAAGACGCTGCTGGCCGGCGCCGCCGCCCGTCACACCGCTGCCTCGCATCCTTTCGCGGGGCTCCCCACCCAGCCCGGCCCGGCCGACATGGGCGCTCTGGTCGCGCAGAAGGACGAGCTGGTCGGCCAGCTCCGCCAGGCCAAGTACGCCGAGATCGCCGAGGCCTACGGCTTCGAGATCCTCCACGGGGAGGCTCGCTTTGTCGACGCCGACACCCTGGAGGTCAACGGGCGGGCCCTCCGAGCCAGGTCGTACCTGGTGGCCACCGGTGCCGAGCCGAAGGTCCCCGACCTTCCCGGACTTGTCCAGGCTGGCTACCTGACGTCGACGACGGCCATGGAGCTCACCGAGGTTCCGGGCCGGGTGGTGACCATCGGGGGCGGCTTCGTCGGTCTGGAGCAGAGCCAGCTGCTGGCTCGTCTCGGGGCCGAGGTGACCGTGGTGGGCCGACTGGCTCCCCGGGTCGAGCCGGAGCTGGCCGCCTGGTTGGGTCGGGTCTTCGCCGATGAGGGGATAACGGTGGTGGACCAGCGGGCGGTGGCGGTGGAGCGCGACGGCGCCGACACCGTGGTGGTGTGCGCCGACGGCACCCGCCTGTCGGCCGGCGCCGTCCTGGTTGCCGTCGGCCGCAGCCCCAGGGTGGGAGACCTGAACCTGGACGCCGCCGGGGTCAAGCTCGACGACGCCGGGTTCGTGGCCGTCGACGAGGAGCTGCGCACCTCCAGCCCCCGCGTCTTCGCCGCTGGTGATGTCACCGGTGCTCCCCAGTACGTGTACGTGGCTGCCGCTCAGGGCAACCTGGCCGCCGAGAACGCCCTGGACGGCGCTCACCGCCGGATGGACTACACCGGCCTGCCGTCGGTGATCTTCACCGATCCGGCCCTGGCCAGCGCCGGGCTGACGGAGGCCGACGCCAAGGCGGCCGGCTACGAGGTCGCTTTCCGGGTGCTGGAGCTGGAGAACGTGCCCAGGGCGTTGGCCAACCGAGACACCAGGGGGGCGATCAAGCTCGTGGCCGACGCCGCCACCGGCAAGGTCCTCGGCGTCCACGCCCTGGCCGAAGGGGCCGGGGATGTGATCCTGGCCGCCGTCTACGCCATCAAGTTCGGACTCACCGTTGACGACCTGGCCAACACCTGGGCGCCGTACCTGACGATGAGCGAGGGCCTGAAGCTGGTGGCCCAGTCGTTCAAGGGCGACGTCAAGAAGCTCTCGTGCTGCGCGGCATGAACCGACCGATCCGACAGCCCGACAACGACGAGGTACCGATGTCCAACGACCACAAAGCAGCAGCCGGCGGCTTCGCCGCCCTTGTCAGCAGCATGGTTGTGTGCTGCAGCCTCCCGCTCCTGTTGGGTGCCGGGATCACTGTGGGCGCGGCCGGTCTGGCCCTGGGCAGTGGCCTGGTCGTGGCCGCCGGTGCTGTCCTCGCCGTGTGGGGCTGGCGCCGCCGTCGGGCCGGGCGCAGCTGCGAGGTGCCCCGCCGGCGGCCGCGGAGCCCTCAGCCCGCCGAGCACAGCCCGCGGCGGTGAGCACCACCGGCCAAGATCGGTCGAGCGGACTGGCACACACAGCAGGCCAGGGTGCGGGGCCTGCCCCGCCGTCGGGCACCCGCCGGGGGCTTCTCCGTAGGCGCTGGTTCGCTGGCGGTGCCGTGGCCGTGGTGGCCGTCGTCGTGGCTCTGCTGACGAGCACCGGCGGGACCGGCGGCACCGCCGAGCAGGCCTCGACCGGCTCGTCCGACCAGCCCGGGTCGTTCGAGCTGCTCAACGGGGGCAGTGCCAGCTTCGACACCTACCGGGGCAAGCCGCTGGTGGTGAACTTCTTCGCCTCGTGGTGCACGCCGTGCCTGGCGGAGCTTCCCGGCTTCGAGCGTGTCCGAACCGACCTCGACGGTCAGGTCGGATTCGTGGGCCTCAACCTCAAGGACAGCGTCCGAGCCGGCCGGCGGGTCGTTGAGCAGACCGGCATCACCTACGACATCGGACGCGACCCGAACGGGACGCTGTTCCAGTCCTTCGGTGCGGTGGCCATGCCAACCACTGTGTTTCTCGACGCCGACGGCAAGGTGATCGACGTTCACAGCGGCGAGCTCTCGGCCGTCGCCCTACGGGAGCGGATCGACAAGGTCCTGCTGTCATGATCGACGCCCCTCTCGCCTTGGCGTTCACGGGGGCGGTGGTGGCGGCGGCCACCATATCCCTCCCCGAACAGATCGGAGGCATGCGCAACTGGGACTACCGCTACACCTGGCTGCGCGACGCCAGTCTCACCCTCAACGCCCTGTACCAGCTGGGGTGCACCGCAGAAGCCAAGCTGTGGGCCCGGTGGATGTGCGAAGCAACCACCGCCGCCGGCCTGCCGCTACGCGTCCTCTACGGCGTCGGCGGCGAGACCGACCTCGTCGAACGGGACCTTGATCACCTCGAGGGCTACCGGCGGACCCGGCCGGTGCGGGTCGGCAACGGCGCCGAGCGGCAGCTCCAGCTTGACAGCTACGGCGAGTTGCTCGACTGCCTCAGCACCTGCGAAGCCCTCGGCGACGACGTCATGCGCCCCGAGTGGCCCCACTTCGCCCGCCTGGCTGACTTCGCGGCCGACAACTGGCGGGAGCCAGACAGCGGCATCTGGGAGGTCCGTGACAGCCCCCGCCACTTCGTGAACTCCGAGGCCATGGCCTGGGTCGCTCTCGACCGGGCCGGCCGTCTCGCCCAACGGGTCGGCCTTCCCGGCGACACCACCAGATGGGCCAAAGAGGTCGCCGAACTGCGAGACGAGGTCCTCGAACGAGGCGTGACCGCCGGACGTTTCCGCCGGGCCTACGACGATGACAGCCTCCACGCCAGCCTGCTCATGCTCCCCCTCGTCGGCTTCATAGCCGGCACCCACCCCCTCGTGGTCGCCACCGTCGACGCCGTCGCCGATCAGCTCCGGCCCGACGACGGTCCACCGGGGCTCCTGCTGCGCTACCCGCCCACCTCGGGCGACGGGCTCCCCGGACACGAAGGAGCCTTCACCATCTGCAGCTTCTGGCTCGTCGAGGCCTTGGTCCTCGCCGGCCGCCAACGCAACGCCGAGGAGTTGTTCGGCCGCCTCGTCCGCTACGCCGGCGCCGAGGTGTACTCCCGCCGCGGGCTGTCGGCGTTGCTGCCGACCCTTGGCGGCCTGCGTGATCTGCGCGGACTGGATCCGGGGGAGCGGGCGCTGGCGTTGGCCGCGGCGTTTGCCGGCGGCACGGAGCCCGGTGAGACGACGAACCTTGCGGTCGTCGACTCCGACGGCAACCCGCTTGGTGGGGGAGTGGAGATCAACGCAGCGCGCACCCAGCCGAAGCCGGCGGCGGATGCCTGGTGGTCCAAGCTGTGGGGTTCCGTGGAGGCCGCTGACAAGCCTGCCCCGAAGAATCAGAAGGTGCCGCAGGCTCCGCCGATCACCGTTGACAGCTCACCCTCGGAGGCGGCTACACCTCGCTGAGCTCAAGTCGGCGGCTGGCGAGAGGCGCTTGACTGCCCGCAGTCAGCTCGTGACCGATGCTAGGAAGTCATCCACCTCCGCGGCGGTCGGGATGCTCGGGCTGGCCCCGCGCTTGGTCACCGTCAACGCTCCGGTGGCCAGCGCCCGGCGTACCAGCTCCTCCCAGCCCAGCCCGGCTGCCAGACCGGCGCCCAGGCTGCCGGTGAACCCGTCGCCGGCGGCGGTGGTGTCCACCGCCCGCACCGGGTACGCC
>JAHWJI010000106.1 GCA_019348495.1 Actinomycetota bacterium
CGGGCACGGGCAAGACGCTCATCGCCCGGGCCGTGGCCGGCGAGGCAGGTGTGCCCTTCCTGTCGGTCACCGGCTCGGACTTCATGGAGATGTTCGTGGGTGTGGGCGCCAGCCGGGTGCGCGACCTGTTCCAGTCGGCCCGCAAGATGGGCCGGGCCATCATCTTCGTCGACGAGATCGACTCCATCGGCCGCAAGCGGGGCGCCGGACTGGGCGGTGGCCACGACGAGCGGGAGCAGACACTCAACCAGATGCTCTCGGAGATGGACGGCTTCGAGGCCACCGAGGGCATCGTCATGATGGCGGCCACCAACCGCCCCGACATCCTCGACCCCGCGCTGCTGCGGCCGGGTCGCTTCGACCGCCAGGTGGTCGTGCCCCTGCCCGAGTGCGACGAGCGCCTGGCCATCCTCGAGGTCCACTCCAAGGACAAGAAGATCGGCGACGACGTCGACCTCCTCACCGTGGCCAAGGGGACGCCGGGCATGAGCGGGGCCGATCTGTCCAACCTGGTCAACGAGGCTGCCCTGTTCGCCGTGCGCCGCAACGCCACGGAGGTCCACATGGAGGACTTCGAGTCGGCACGCGACCGCATGCTCATGGGCCAGCGCCGGGACTCGATGGTGCTCTCCGAGGTGGAGAAGGAGATCGTCGCCTACCACGAGGGCGGCCACGCCGTGTGCGCCGCCGTCCTGGCCCACGCCGATCCCCTGCACAAGGTCACGATCCTGCCCAGTGGCATGGCCCTCGGCGTCACCCAGCAGCTCCCCGAGGAGCGCCACCTCTACCGCCAGGACTACATCGAGGACTCGTTGGTGGTGCGACTGGGCGGGCGCATCGCCGAGGAGCTGGTGTTCGGGGTGATCTCCACCGGCGCCAACAACGACTTGATGGGAGCGACCGAGCTCTCCCGCAAGATGGTGCGGGAGTGGGGCATGAGCGAACGCGTCGGGCCCATGGCCTGGGGTGGTGAGGGTCAGGTGTTCCTGGGCGAGGACCTCATGCACAGCCGGGAGTACTCCGACGAGACGGCGCGGGTCATCGACGAGGAGGTCGAGCGCATCCTGCGCAACCAGGAGGACCGCTGCCGCGACACGCTGCGCCACTACCGGCCCGGCCTCGACGCCCTGGCCAAGGCACTGCTGGAGCACGAGACCATCGACGGGGCCGAGGTGAAGCGCCTGGTGGCCGAGGCCCAGCAGGCGGCGTCGAACGGTCTGGTGGCAGGGGCCGAGCGGCGGGCCCCGGGCGACGACGCCACCTCCGAGACGGAGCTGCACGCGCCGGCGCCTCTGCGCTCGGCGGGTTCCTAGAGACTCTCGGGGCGGCTCTCGCGGACCTCGGCGAGGGTGGCCCACAAGTCGGTGGCCGTGGCCGGGCCGATGTGGCTGGCCCGCACCACCCCTTCGGCGTCGGCCACGACGATGCAGGGCACGGCATCTATGCCGTAACGCCGGTGGAGATCCGCTCGGGCGGCGAACTCGACCTCCTGCACCGCCACGTCGGGGCTCTCCAGCGGCCCGGCCTTGGCCACCACCTGGGCGCAGGAGTCGCACGTGGCCGAGGTGAACAGCGCCACCAGCCACGGGGCCTCCGGACGGGCGAAGTCGGCCCGGTCGAGCTGGGAGGGCACGGCCCAGCGGGCCTGGGTGGGGGCGTCGGGCCGGCGCCGGTCGAGCACCACGGCCACCATCACCGCCAGCGCCACCACCACGGCGGCCACGATCAGACGATCCATCAGGAGAGCGGGATGCCGAGGGTGGTGGAGATGCCGGGGTCGGAGACAGGGGAGAGGTCGCGCTCCACCACCACAGGGCCGTCGGCGCTGACCACCAGGGGGACGGGCGAGCGTTCCAACACGTCACCCAGGACCAGCTCCTGGCGCTGCGCCGGGCCCAGCTCGACGTCGCTGAGGCCCTCGGCGGGCACCTCCTGGCCCCCGACGAGGGCCGTCACCGAGAAGCGCACGGCCTCGGTGCCGGGGTTGTGCACCGACAGGGCGTCGGCCACCGCCTCGGTGCCCGCGCCGTAGGCCAGCAGCCAGCCCTGGCTGGCCAGCGGAGAGCCCAGCATGGACGACCACCCCCGCCGGGGCGAGGGAGCGATCCCCGAGAGCTCCCGTTCGGCCACCACCCCCACACCGTTGATGGAGCGCACGGTGGAGGAGTGGCCCACACCGGGCGGGACCGGCGCCGTCTCGGCCGCGTCGATGATGAGGTGGTCCCGGGCCGAGACCGTCCGTTCCAGGGCGATGGGCACCTCCCCGGCGTCGGGTACGGCCTCGAGGAGGATCACGGCGTCGCGGTCGGAGGGGTTGTAGACGTGCCAACGCTCGGCGAGACCCTCCTGGTACTCCCCGGCGGGGAATGTCCACACCTCGGCCGGGGCAGGGGCAGCCAGGGCCAGGGAGATCCCGCTACGGCCGTTGCTGCCGTCGAAGCGCTGCAGGCGGTCGACCACCACCCGCCCACTTCGGGTCGTCACCGAGGTGGCCGTCACCTCCCGTCGGCGCACGATCTCGCCCACGTTGATCCGGGTGGTGGTCCCGGCCGCCACCGGCAGGCCCTGGAGCGCCTCGGGCTCATCCCGTCCTTGGTCGGTGGCGAAGGCGATGTCGACGATGGCGTCGTCGGGAAAGGGGTTGAACAGGGCCAGGACCTGGGTGGCGTCGCGGGCGGTGGTGCCGTTGGCCAGGTACCAGTGGTCGGAGGCCGACGAGGCGCAGGGGGCCACCGACGAACCCCCGGCCACCTCCACCGTGTGCTCCACGCCCACCCCGCCGCCGTCGAGCTCCACCATGGCGGACACGTCACTGGCGTCGAGCGCCTCGTCGGCTTCCAGGGTGACACCCTGGCGGGGGCCCACCTCGACGGGAAGGACCACCGGCGCGGCGCCGGCCGGGAACCACGTCACCGTGCCCGAGCGGGCTTCGTCGCCCCGGTTGGCCACCGTCAGGACCAGGCCGCTGTCGTTGTCGGCGGAGGCGGCGCCGGTGGCGCAGAACCACGTCGACGACAGCGACGAGGCAGGGTCGGCCGTGGGCATGGCGAAGGCGCTGGCGGTGCCGAAGCGCGGGGGCGCAGGGTCGCCCACGTCGACCAGGGCCAGGCCGGCGAGGATGGCGATGAGCACGACGACCACCGGGAGGTGCCGGGAGCTCACGAGCGGCCCGACGGCACGCGACGGCTCCGTAGCACCACGCCCACCACCGCCAGCCACAGTGCCGCCTGGCCGGCGATGGCCAACCACCGCAGGGGTGAGGTCCGGTAGCGCAAGGTGGCGTCCCCCCCGTCGGAGGTGGGGAAGGCGTTGGCCCATCCGAAGGCCTCGGCCCGCTCGGCCACTCCAGCGCTCGAGCGCAGCTCCCAGCGGGGCGAGGCCGACTCGGCCAGGTAGACCGTGCCCGGGTCGACCCGGCCGGTGAAGCGGGTGGGCGAGTGGGCCTGGGCCAGCACCGGGTCCGAGGCGGACAGGTCGAGGCCGACCGTCGCCTCGAAGGGGTCGGCCGACGCCACCGCCGCGGCCACGGCTTCGGGATCGGCGGCTTCGGTGGCCAGGGACGCCCGGGTGGGGACCCAGGCGGCGTTCTCGTAGATCGACAGGGCGGGGTCGACCTCCACGGCGCGCAGGTCGAGCTGTTGGGCCATGGTGGCCAGCACGCCCTCGGGCAGCGCTCGCCGAAGCGTGCCCGAGCGGGCCGGGGCCGCCTGTTCGGCCAGGATCACGTAGCGCACGCCGAGGGGCCCGAGGAGCCGCCCCAGCCGTTCGGTGCGACCGTCGGCGGCCAGGCGCAGAGCCTCGGCCACCAGCGAGGTCGCCGGATCCGAGGGGGCGGCCCAGCGCTCGGTGATCCCCGGCGCTCCGTCGGTCGACAGCCCGTAGGACAAGCCGTCACCCAGCCGGGAGCCGGCCACGGGCAGCACCTCGGGATCGCCAAGCCACAGCACCCGGAAGGCGCCCGCCCCGGCCACGTCGTCGCTGTTCATGAAGGCCAGGGTCCGGTCGAAGTCGCTGTCGGGCGTACCCCACTCGCCGTCGACAGCACCGGCCAGAACCGGCACGGTGGCGGCGGCGACGGCGACGGCGGCCACCAGCGAGGCCACCTGGCGCCACCCGAACCGGTAGCCGGGCAGGTCCCGCTCGAAGGCGGCCATGCCCACGGCAGCGGCCAGGGCCAGCGCGGCAGCGGCCGGGGCCAGGAGCACCTCGGCCGGCGCCAGCGGCACGCCGGTGAGGCCCCGGCCGCCGGCCCACACCAGGGCCCAGCACACCAACGCCACCGTCCACGCCCGAGCCGCCCAGGTGAAGCGCCAGCCCCGGCCGAGAGCAGCGAGGCCTGAGCCTCGTGGTGTCCGAGGTCATCGAGCACCTGGTCCGGGGCATCGTCGAGCACCCGGACGACGTACGGGTGCGCGCCAAGGAACTGCGCCGCGGTCTGCTGTTCGAGGTGCGCGTGC
>JAHWJI010000107.1 GCA_019348495.1 Actinomycetota bacterium
TCGATCTTCGAGGCCTCGGAGGAGGAGCTGTCCGAGTTCCTGCAGCGGCGCAACGCCCCCACGGTGCGGGGGTTGTGCGAGACGCTGGGCATCGGCCTTGCCCAGGTGCCGGAGCTCTTCGACCAGGCCGACGGCGGCCTCGACGACCCCGAACTGCGCCGGCGGACACTGTCGGCCCTCTCCGGCCGGCCGGAGGTGCGAGCGAGCATCGTGGCGACCTCGGCCGAGTTGCGCCGGCGCCTGGTCGACTACGTCCTCACGACCGTGGGCCGTGACACCGAGCGGGCGCTGGTGGTCGACCTGGGGTGGGGAGGAACCATCCAGACCTACCTCGATCGTGCCCTGGCCGGCGCCGGCTCCCACCTCGAGACCGTCGGCCTGTACCTCCTCACCAACGACGCGGCCGCCGACCGCATGCTCGAGGGCGTGCGGGTCGAGGGCTTCCTCGCCGCCGGCGGCCTCCCCGAGCGGGCCGTGCGCTGGGTCATCCGCAGCCCCGAGATCGTCGAGCAGATCTGCATGCACGACGAGGGCTCGCTCCAGGACTTCACCGCCGAGGCCGAGCCGGTGCTGGGGGAGACCAGCCAGAGCCCGGTCCAGGTCCTCCAGCGCAACGCCGTGCAGCGCGGAGTCCTGCAGTTCCAGCACTCGTGGGCGCGCTACTCGCAGGTCATCCCCACGGCCCAGCGCATGCTCGACCAGCGTGGGCGAGACCTCCTGTTGCGGATGGTCCTCCGCTTCGTCGTCGCTCCGACGGCCGAGGAGGCCAACCTGTTCGGCGGCTGGTTCCACGACGAGAACTTCGGGTCCGGTTCCCATGAGCCGGTGGTGGTGGACGACCTGGCTCGCAGCCTGCGGTACATGACCCCGACGCAGTTCCTGGAGCTGCCCATGACCCGGGTCTACTGGCCGTTCGGGCTGGCTGCGCTCTACAACCCGCCGCTGGCGTCGGCGGCGGCGGCCATCGCCGCCGCCGCCCTGGCCGCCGCCGAGCAGGGCGCTCCCGACGAGCCCAGCTTCTGGAGCCGGCTGTGGGCAGGGCTGTCCGGCTTCGCCGGCGGGCTGTGGGCCAGCACCGGCGGGGCCGTGGTCGAGATCGTCGGGGCGGTGCTCGACGACCCCGGCGGCTTCGTCACCGACGCCTGGGACAACGCCGTCGACCACCTCGACATCTTCGACTGGGACACCTTCGCCGACACCTGGGCCGAGACGGGCAAGGACCTCGTCGCCTGGGACGACTGGGCGGCGGGCAACCCGGCCCGGGCGCTCGGGCGCATCGCCGGCAACGTCCTGATGGGCCTCGGCACCGGCAAGGTCGCCCTGCGCGTCCTCCGAGGACGCAAGCACCAAGGGACCGGCCGGGCCAGCAGGGACGTCAGGGAGGCGATCGAGCGCACCCCCGAGGACAACCGCCGCCTCATCCAGCGCTTCGACGACGCCCCCGCCTACGACCGGATCTTCCGCGACGACCGTTCCGACCGCCACATCCTCACCGGCGAGGGCAAGGGCAAGGGCGGCCACCGGGCGAGAACGGGCCGTCCCGGCAAGAAGGAGTTCCCCGAGGCCTGGTCGGACCAACGCATCCTCGACGCCGTCGACCAAGCCGCCCAGAACCCGGTGAAGAGGTGGGGCCGGCGGGACTTCCCCAACGGTCACACCAACTTCAGTTTCGTGGGGTACGCCGACGGCCTGCGCATCACCGTGGTGGTCGACCGGGACGCCCGGGTGGTCTCCGCCTACCCCGAGCCGGGTCAGCGGGGCGTGTACCGCAACCCGGAGGAGCCGGCTGCTCCATCCGGCGCCAGCCGGCCGGTGTGGACGAGGGAGGACGGCCGGGCCGGGGTGGACGGCTACTGGACCTGGAAGGGCCCCGGCGGGGAGCCACTGCACACCCACGTTGGCGGACAGCCCCTCCGCCTGGGTGACGACGGCCACCCCGTGCCGCCCCCGCTGCCGGCGGTGCCCATCCCCCCGGTCCTGTCCGACAGCAGCGAGTGCGGAGCGAAGCCATGAGCCTGGACGACGTCGAGGACTACCTGTGGATCGACAACACCTCGGCGCGGCTCCGAGCGCTGCCCTTCGAGATGGCCGACCGGATGACCGACGAGCAGCGCGCGCACTTCGGCCAGTTTGCCGGTGCTGCAGAGTGGGAGTGGGTGGTACAGGGCGTGGCGGGCGATGCCGTCCTGCACGGCCTGCCCCTCACGCCCGAGGAGAAGGACCTGCTGGTGCGGGGCCTGCGCTGGGTGGGCGAGCCCCACGACCTGGCCGAGGCCAGGGTGATCGACCCCCTGGAGCGGGCCGAGCTGGCCGCCCGGTGGCGCTTCGAGCCGGCCCCGCCGGCGGGGGACCGGGTGGAGAGGTTCCTGGTGAAGTTCTGCCGGCGCGAGCCCGAGGCCAAGGCCCTGGTCACCGCCTGGCGCCACGGCCCCGGCGGTGAGCGCCAGCGGATCTGGTGCCTGGTCACCACCCCCGGGGCCGCGCTCGGGCACGTGTGGGGCCTGGCCCTCACCCTCCTCGCACGCGAGGTCCTGTCCTTCTCGGCGTTTGCCAAGTCCGGCTTGCTGCTCGAGGCGGTGGCGGCCGACGGCCAGTGGCCCGCCTACCACCGCCGCCTCATGCAGGCGGCGGCGCCGGTGTGGGTGGCGTGGGGCTTTCGCCTGGGCAAGGTGGTGGCGGCCCAGCCCCAGCCGCTGACGCTCGTCCGCCTGGGCAAGGGCGACGTGGTGTTCCCCGGCCCGGCCGGCCACGACGCGGTGGACGCCCTGGTGGCGGGGTGGGCGGCGCATGCCGAGGGCGTGCGAGCGGCGGTGCGGGCCTGGGCCCAGCCCGGCGACGAGGCCCAGGGCGACCAGCGCACCCGGGTCTACGCCGTGGTGGTCGACGACGACGACCAGGCCCGCCCCGCCCGAGCGGCGTGCCTGGAGGTGGTCAGCCGGGCCACCGGCGGCCCCGTGGCGGTGGAGGTGGCGGCTCTGAGCGAGGACCTGCCCGCCCACCTCCGGCGCCTGCTCGACACCGGGGTGGTGCTGTGGGAACGGCCGGAGGGCGGCTGAGCCGGTGGACGACGACGACTTCAGCCGCTGCTACGTCGAAGTCGACGAGTCCGCCGCGGCGGCGTTCGGCCTGTGAGCGCCACGCTGGCCACCGCCGCCTCGGGCCGGGAGCTGATCCCCGGCGACCCCGACGAGGTCGAGGCCCTGGCCGCCCGCCTGGCGGCGCTGGGCGAGGGGCTCTCCGAGGCCGCCGCCCGCCTGGTCGACCTCGACGACGGCGGCTGGCGGGGCCCGGCGGCCGAGGCGTTCCGGGCCACCCTCGGCGACCAGCCGCAGCGCTACGCCGTCGCCGGCGAGGCCTTCGCCGCCGCCACGGTGGCGCTGCGGCGCTACGCCGGCGTGGTGAGCGACGCCCAGGCCGAGGGCGACCGGGCCATCGAGTGGTGGCGGGAGGGCGAAGCCGCCACCGGGGCCTGGGAGCGGGCGTGGAGCTCCCATGACGCCGAGGTGGCCCGGCGCCGCGCCAGCACCGAGCTGGCCATCGTCGCCGGCGCCGCCGACCTGCTCCGCCCGAGCCTGGTCGACCCCGGCGCAGAGTGGCGCCAGCGGGCCCTCTCCACCCTCGACGCCGCCACCGCCGCCGTCGACCACGAGGCGGCGGCCACCGCCACCGCCCTGGCCGCCGCCGAGCAGGGCGCCCCCAGCGAGCCCAGCTTCTGGAGCCGGCTGTGGGCCGGGCTGTCCGGCTTCGCCGACGGGCTGTGGGCCAGCACCGGCGGGGCCGGCCTCGAGATCGTCGGGGCGGTGCTCGACGACCCCGGCGGCTTCGTCAGCGACGCCTGGGACAACGCCGTCGACCACCTCAACGTCTTCGACTGGGACACCTTCGCCGACACCTGGGCCGAGACCGGCAAGGACCTCGTCGCCTGGGACGACTGGGCGGCGGGCAACCCCGCCCGGGCCCTGGGGCGCATCGCCGGCAACGTCGTGATGGGCGCCGGCACCGGCAAGGTCGCCCTGCGCCTCCTGCGAGGACGCAAGCACCAAGGCGGCGGCCGGCCCAGCAGGGACGTCAGGGAAGCGATCGAGCGCACCCCCGAGGAGAACCGCCGCCTCATCGAGCGCTTCGACGACGCCCCCGCCTACGAGCGGATCTTCCGCGACGACCGTTCCGACCGCCACATCCTCGGGGGCGAGGGCAAGGGCAAGGGCGGCCACCGGGCGAGAACGGGCCGTCCCGGCAAGCACGAGTTCCCCGAGGCCTGGTCGGACCAACGCATCCTCGACGCCGTCGACACCGCCGCCCAGAACCCGGTACGCGAGTGGCGGCGCAAGGACTTCCCCAACGGCAACACCAACTTCAGTTACGTGGG
>JAHWJI010000108.1 GCA_019348495.1 Actinomycetota bacterium
GCGGTCGCGCCCAGTCGCTCGGCCAGTTGCAGCCGCCAGCCGCGCACGTCGGCCACCACGACCGTCGCCGCGCCGGCCGCCCATGCGGCGAGGAGCGTCGACAGGCCGACCGGCCCGGCGCCCATCACCAGCACGCGGCTCCCCATCTGGACGCCCGCGCGACGGCAGGCGTGGATGCCGACCGACAGCGGCTCCAGCAGGGCGCCCTCGTCGAGCGAGACGTGCTCGGGCAGGCGGTAGCAGAAGTCGGCCGCGTGCACGACGTACCGGGCCAGCGAGCCATCGACGGGCGGCGTGGCGAAGAAGCTGATGTCCGGACAGAGGTTGTAGCGCCCCGTCTTGCAGTAGGCGTGGGGGTGCCGCCGCCGGCCCCGAGCTGGGGCTCGATGGTCAGCGGTTCCTACGGCTCGCTGCGGCTCGCCCCCTGGGCATCGATCCTACCAGGAGCGGCGATCGGCCTGACCGTCCTCGGCTTCAACCTGCTGGGGGACGGGCTGCGCGACGTGCTCGACCCCCGCCTGGGGACCTCCAAGTACGACCGGTGACGCCTAGCGCTCCACCGCCTCCCGGGGAGCCGCGTAGTGGCAGGCGCTGGGGTGGCCGTGGTCGAACCGGTCCATCAGCTCCGGCGGCTCGCAGGCGCAGCGGTCGTCGGCTTTCCAGCAGCGGGTGCGGAACCGGCACCCTGACGGTGGACGGGCGGCCGTCGGTAGCTCGCCGGCGGCCAGCGGCCGAGCCCGGTCGCGCCGGGATGGGTCGGGGATGGGCACGGCGGCCAGCAGGGCCTGGGTGTACGGGTGCATGGGCTGCTGGTAGATGGCCCGGCGCTCACCGGTCTCCACGATGACGCCGAGGTACATGACCGCCACGCGGTCGGCGATGTGGCGCACCACCGACAGGTCGTGGGCGATGAACAGGTAGGCCAGGCCCAGCTCGTCGCGCAGGTCGGCCAAGAGGTTGATGATCTGGGCCCGGATGGACACATCGAGTGACGACACCGGCTCGTCGAACACGATGACCTCGGGGTCGAGCACCAGGGCCCGGGCGATGCCGATGCGCTGGCGCTGGCCCCCGGAGAACTCGTGGGGGAATCGGCCGAGGTGGTCGGGGTCGAGGCCCACCAGTTCGAACAGCTCGGCCACCTTGGCCCGTCCCCCCGCGTGGCGGTAACGATGATGGATGCGCAGGGGTTGGGCCACGATCTCGCCCGCCGTCATCCGGGGGTTCAACGAGGCGTACGGGTCCTGGAACACCATCTGGAGACTGCGGCGGACGGGGGCCAATTGACGCCGCCCGTGCTCGGTGATGTCCTGACCCTTGAACCAGATTCGACCCGC
Source organism: Actinomycetota bacterium (assembly GCA_019348495.1). Taxonomy (GTDB): domain Bacteria; phylum Actinomycetota; class Acidimicrobiia; order Acidimicrobiales; family CADCSY01; genus JADDRA01. The sequence continues at coordinate 1,338 of JAHWJI010000108.1, forward strand.
CGTGGGCTCGATCAGGCGGACGGCGGTGCGGGCCAGGGTCGTCTTGCCGCACCCGGACTCCCCCACCAGCCCGAGCGCCTCGCCCTTGTGGAGCGAGAGGCTCACCCCGTCGACGGCGCGCACCGGAGGGATGCCTCGGCCTCGTGAGAACCAGGTCACCAGGTCCTCGACGCGTAGGAGCTCGGTGGGTTCCGACGAGGAGGCCTCGGAGTGAGCTGCGACTGCCTCCCGAGCCTCGGTGGTGGTCATGGCCGGACGCCAACCCCTACGGCCGTCGCGCCGGTGCCAGAGTGGAGCTCCTCGGCGTAGTGGCAGGCGGCGCACTGGCCGACACCTCCGATCTCCCGCAGCACCGGGACCTCGGCTACGCAGCGCCTGCGCCCCTGGCGCAGGCCGCACCGGGGGTGGAAGGCGCAGCCCGCCGGCGGGTCGACGAGGTTGGGCGGTGAGCCGGGGATGGCCGGCAACGGCTGGCCCTCGAGCTCGAGTCGGGGCAGGCTGGCCAGGAGCCCGGCGGTGTACGGGTGGCGGGGGCGGGCGAAGACGTCGGTCGCGGTGCTCGACTCGACCACCTGTCCGGCGTACATCACCACCACCCGGTCGGCCATCTCGGCGATCACGCCGAGGTCGTGGCTGATGAGCACGATGGCCAGATCGTGCTCGTCCTGGAGCGTCTGCAACAGCTCGAGGACCTGGGCCTGGACGGTGACGTCGAGGGCAGTGGTGGGCTCGTCGGCGATGAGGACCCGGGGACGGTGGGCCACGGCCATGGCGATCATGGCCCGCTGGCGCATGCCCCCCGACCACTCATGAGGGTATGCCCGCCCCCGGGCCCGGGCGTCGGCCACGCCGACCAGCTCGAGTAGATCGACCGCCCGTTCCCGAGCAGCGGAAGCCGAGAGATCGAGAGCATGCGTCCGAACCGCCTCGGTCACCTGGGCGAGGATCGACTGCGCGGGGTGCAGGGCGCTCATCGGGTCCTGGAAGACCATGGCCACCTCTGCCCCCCGGACCCGACACAGCTCTCGACGCCCCAGGGTCAACAGGTCACGACCGTCGACCAGAACTTCACCGGCCGTGACTCGTCCCGCCGGCTGGGGCAACAGGCCGAGGGTTGCCAGGGCCATGGTCGTCTTGCCGCACCCAGATTCCCCCACGACGCCTACGGTCTGGCCCGGGCCCACGTCGAGGCTGACGTCGTCGACGGCATGGACGGGGCCGTGGGCGGTGTCGAAGCACACCGACAGGTTCCGGATCGACATCACCGGCTGGCGGCTCTCCGCGGTCGTGCTCACCGGGACCGGCCGAGGACGTCGCTCAGGGCATCGCTCACCAGGTTCAACCCCAACACCGTGGCGGCGATGGCCAGACCGGGGAAGACCGACATCCACCACGCCACCCGCAAGAAGCGCTGGGCCTGGCTGGCCAGGTACCCCCAGCTCACCACGTTGGGATCGCCCAGGCCGATGAAGCCCAGGCTGGCTTCGATCAGCAACACCTGAGCCAGGACCAGGCCCAAGAAGGCCGACACCGCCGGCAGGGCGTTGGGGAGGATCTCGCGCACGACGAGGCGGAGGCCCGAGGCGCCGGCGACTCGGGCAGCGTCGACGAACTCCCGCTGCTTGAGGATCAACACCTCGGCCCGGATGACCCGGGCCAGCAACGGCCATGACGTGAGCCCGAGGACCAGGATGAGCAGGGGCAGGGTGGAACCGAAGACGGCGACGATCACGATGGCGAGGAAGAAGCGGGGCAGCACCTGGAACAGCTCGGTCATGCGCATCAGGAGGTCGTCGGTCCAGCCCCCGAGGTAGCTGGAGATGGTGCCGACCACGACGCCGAGCACGAGCACGAGCACGCCGACCAGGCCGGCCACCACCAGCGAGGTGCGGGCGCCGAAGATGACGCCGCTCAGCAGGTCCCGCCCGAGGGCGTCGGTGCCCATGGGATGGGCACCCGAGGGAGGCGACAGCGACGGGCCCACCACGGCGAACGGGTCGAACGGGGCCAGGACGGGAGCGAGCAGCCCCACGGCGACGACGGTGCCGGTGAGGACGATCCCCACCACGCCCGCCGGGCGCCGGACGAGCCGCCGCACGATCCGCCGGCGGGAGGTGCCGACTGCGGCCCCGAGCCCGACCGCGGGCAACTCGGTGCGGGCGGAGGCGTCGACGTCCCGGTCGAGCGAGGGGGGCTCGGGGCCGGTGGGCGCGCTCACCGGTAGCGAACCCGAGGATCGAGCCAGCGGTAGGCGAAGTCGGTGGCCAGGTTGGCCAGCACCACGGCGAAGGCCACCACCAGGAAGATCCCGAGCACCACGGGGTTGTCTCGAGACTGCAGGGAGTTGAGCAGGAGGCGCCCGAGACCGGGCCAGCCGAAGACCACCTCGATGACGACGGCACCAGAGAGCAGGTGGCCGGCCCGGCCGCCGATCACCGTGACCACCGGCACCAGCGGCCGCCGGAGGGCGTGCTTGAGCATCACCCGCCGCCCGCTCAGGCCCTTGGCCCTCGCCGTGCGGACATGGTCGCTGTCCAGCTCGTCGGCGAGCCCGACGCGGGTGAGGCGGTACACGGCTGCTATCTCCTGCGACGCCAGCACCACGGCGGGCAGGGCCAGGTGGTGA
>JAHWJI010000109.1 GCA_019348495.1 Actinomycetota bacterium
CGCTGACCTCCGTTCCGCCCGGCCAAACCGGCTACGCCGGCGGCCGGACGGGGCGCCGGCGGATTATCGCCGGGTGACGCTGCGGAGTCCGCCAGGCGGAGCAGCACAGGCTCGCTTCGCTCGCCGCAAGGCGGGGAGCCGCCTCCGGCGGCGCTGACCTCCGTTCCGCCCGGCCAAACCGGCTACGCCGGCGGCCGGACGGGGCGCCGGCGGATTATCGCCGGCGAAAGGTATGGAGTCACAGGGGCTCGTCATACTGAAGTCCGTGAACGTGGTGGACGGGTCGCTGGTGCTCAGCCCCAGCGACCTGGTCGACTTCCTGGCCTGCGGGCACCTCACCCGGCTCGAGCGCCAGGTGGCGATGGGCCAGCTGGTCCGACCGGAGCACGACGACCCCGAGGGTGAGGTGCTGCGGCGCCGGGGCGACGAGCACGAGCGGTCGGAGTTGGCCCGCCTCGCCGCCGAGGGACGCAGCGTCGTGCGCATCGGGCGCGCCGGTCCGGCGGGCGACCAGCTCCGGGCGGCTGCGGCGGCGACCGCCCGGGCGATGCGCGCCGGCGCCGAGGTGGTCTACCAGGCCACGTTCTTCGACGGGCGCTGGCGTGGGCACGCCGACTTCCTGGTGCGCGTCGGCACCCCCAGCCACCTGGGCCCGTGGAGCTACGAGGTGGTCGACACCAAGCTCGCGCGCCGGCCCACGCCCGAAGCGCTGCTGCAGCTGTGTGCCTACAGCGAGCAGGTCGCCCGCATCCAGGGCACCTGGCCGGAGGCGATGGTGGTCGTCACCGGCGACGGCGAGCACCACCGGCACCGGGTGGCCGACGCCCTGGCCTACTACCGGGTCGCCGTGCAGCGCCTCGAGCGTGCGGTCGCAGCGACAGGGCCGGCGCCGTACCCCGATCGGGTGAAGCGCTGCGAGCGCTGCGCGTGGGCTCGGCGCTGCGACGCCCGCCGCCGGCGCGACGACCACCTCTCGCTCGTCGCCGGCATGCGCAGCGACGTCGCCGCCAAGCTCGCCCGGGCCGGTGTGGGCACGGTGGCCGACCTGGCGGCGCTGGCGCCGGGTTCGCCGGTGCCCGGCCTGGGCCAGGCCAGCCTCGACCGGCTGGGTGAGCAGGCCCGGCTCCAGAAGGCGCAGGAGGCCGACGGGCGGGTGCGCCACCGCCTCCGCCTACCGCCGGAGGACGACCGCGGCCTGGCCCTGCTGCCCCCGCCGTCGCCCGGCGACCTGTTCTTCGACATCGAGGGCGACCCGTGGGCCGGCGACGGCGGGCTCGAGTACCTCTTCGGGGTGGTGGGGCGCGCGTCCGGCGGCGGTGCGCCGGCGTACACCGGGTTCTGGGCCCACTCCCCACCCGAGGAGAAGGCCGCCTTCGAGGCCTTCGTCGACCTCGTGGTGGCGGGCCTGGCCGACCACCCCGACCTGCACGTGTACCACTACGCGCCCTACGAGGTGACCGCCCTCAAGAAGCTGATGAGCCGCTACGCCACCCGGGAGGCCGAGGTCGACCGGCTGCTGCGGGGGCAGGTGTTCGTCGACCTCTACCGGGTGGTGCGTCAGGGCGTGCTCGTGTCCCAGGAGGGCTACGGGCTCAAGAAGCTGGAGCCGCTCTACCTCGATCCTCGGGAAGGCGAGATCACCGACGGCGGTTCGAGCATCGTGGCCTACGAGCAGTGGCTGGCCTCGCCCCGGCCCTCGGTCCTGGAGGCCATCCGGGCCTACAACGAGGACGATTGCCGCTCGACCCTGGCCCTGCGTGACTGGCTCGAGGACCGGCGGTCCGAACTGGAGGCGCTCGACGGCCGTCAGCTCTCCCGGCCGCTCCCGGTCACCGGGGCGCCGTCCGCCTCACTCGCCGAGTCGGACGAGCGCACGGCGGCCCTGGCGGCCAGGCTCACCGCCGGCCTCCCCGACGACCGCACCGGCGACGACGCCGAACAGCGGGCCAGGCGCCTCTTGTCCGACGTGCTGGACTGGCACCGGCGTGAGGCCAGGTCCGAGTGGTGGGCATGGTTCGACCGGCTGGCCGGCTCCGACGACGAGCTGACCGACGACCACGAGTCGCTCGCCCCGCTGGCCTACGAGGGCATGGTGGGGGAGGTCGACCGGTCCTGCATCCACCGCTACCGGTTCGAGCCCCAGGAGCACAAGCTCCGGGTGGGCGACCACCCCGTCGACCCCCGCACCGGGAAGCCGGCCGGCGAGGTGCTGGCCCTCGACCCGTCCGCCGGCACGGTCGACCTCAAACGGGGCAAGGGCTCTGCCGCGCCGCACCCGCGGGCCCTGGTGCCGGCGCCGCCGCTGGACACCACGTTGCTGCGCCAGGCGGTCGCCCGAGTAGGCGAGGCCGTCGCTCGTGCCGGCGCCGGGGGCGGCCCCATCCGCCCACCGGGTGGTCACGGCGTGGCGCTCGATCTCCTGGCCGGTCGGTCGCCGGCCGTCGCCGGCCACCCTCCGGGCCAGCCACTCCAGCAACCGGGCGAAGCGTCCGTGGACGCCGCCCGCCGGCTCGTGCCCCGCCTGGCCGGCGGCTACCTGCCCGTCCAGGGCCCGCCGGGCTCGGGCAAGACCTTCACCGCCGCCGCCGTCATCGTCGATGCCGTCCGCCACGGGCGGCGCGTGGGCGTGAGCGCCCCCAGCCACCACGCCGTGGCCAACCTGCTCGACGCCGTGTGCGAGCGGAGCGGGGCCGGAGGGGCCGGGGTGCGCGTGCTGCAGCGCACGAGCGGCGGGGGCCGCGCCTGCGCTCCCCTGGTCGAGACGGCCGGCGACAACGGCCGGGTTCTCGCCGCCCTCGACGCCGGCGAGGTCGACGTGGTGGGGGGCACCCCGTGGCTGTTCGCCCGGGAAGAGCTGGCCGGCGCCTTCGACCTCCTCGTGGTCGACGAGGCCGGGCAGTTCCCCCTGGCCAACGCCGTGGCCGTGGCCGGCGCCGCCGACAACCTCGTGCTCCTGGGCGACCCCCAGCAGCTGCCGCAACCGTCGCGGGGCATCCACCCCCCGGGCGCCGGCGCCTCGGCCCTGGGCCATGTGCTGGGCGACGACGACACCCTCCCGCCCGAGCGCGGCCTGTTCTTGTCGCGCAGCTTCCGCATGCACCCGGCGGTGTGCCGCTTCGTGTCCGAGATCGCCTACGGGGGCAGGCTCGGGGCTGATCCCGCCTGCGAGCACCAACTGGTGGGCGAGGGCCCGGTGGTGGCCGGCGCCGGCCTGAGGTGGCTCCCCGTCACCGCCACCGGCAACCGCACCCGCTCTCCCGAGGAGGCGGCGGCGGTGGCCGGCGTGGTGAGGGCGCTGCTCGGACGGCCCTCCACCGACTGCCACGGTCACCGGCGCCCGCTCACTCTCGCCGACGTGCTGGTGATCGCCCCCTACAACGCCCAGGTGGCCGAGCTGGAGTCGGTGCTGCCGGCCGGCGCCCGGGTGGGCACGGTCGACCGCTTCCAGGGGCAGGAGGCGCCCGTCGTCGTCTACTCCATGGCCAGCTCCTCGGCCGACGACGTGCCCCGGGGGATCGACTTCCTCTTCAGCCTCAACCGCCTCAACGTGGCGGTGTCCCGGGCCCGCACGCTCGCCGTGTTGGTGTGCAACCCGGCGCTGCTCCACACCCGCTGCCACCGCGTCGAGCAGCTCCGGCTGGTCAACGCCCTGTGCCGCTTCGCCGAGTCGGCCGAGCGCATCGACGCCGTGGCCGCCCCGGTGTGACCGATCGCTCGCCACTCCCACCTGGGGAGCCGGCGGGTGTCGGCGCTAGGTTGCTCGCATGTCGCAGAACGTGGCCCAGAAGCTGATCTCGTCCCACCTCGTCGAGGGCAGCGTCGCCCAGGGCGAGGAGA
>JAHWJI010000010.1 GCA_019348495.1 Actinomycetota bacterium
CAGGACCTGGGCGGCCACCCCCTCGCCCTCTCGGATCAGCCCGAGCAGGATGTGCTCGGTGCCGATGTAGTTGTGGCCGAGCTGCAGCGCCTCGCGCAGGGAGAGCTCGAGCACCTTCTTGGCACGGGGGGTGAAGGGGATGTGGCCCGACGGCGACGAGCCCCCCTGGCCGATGATCTCCTCCACCTGGCTGCGTACGGCCTCGAGGGAGATCCCCAACGATTCGAGGGCCTTGGCCGCCACCCCCTCACCCTCGTGGATCAGCCCGAGCAGGATGTGCTCGGTGCCGATGTAGTTGTGGTTGAGCAGCCGCGCTTCCTCCTGGGCAAGCACGACGACCCTTCTGGCCCGGTCAGTGAACCGTTCGAACAAGAGACCGCCCTCCTCGGTTGGGCGCTACGTGCTGCGAGTCTACCGATCGACTTCCTCTCCGTGCGGGCGACCCCGGTCGGCGGTGGCCCGAGCGGCGATGAGCCGGTCGAAGGGGTCGTTGATCCAGGCCAGGCCGGCCGCCACCCGGGACGACCCCTACGTCCGTCCACGAACATCGAACGTCTCGCTCGGTCGGCCGGCCACTGGGAGTGAGCGTCCCACCCGGCTACCGTGGCCCGGTGACCGCCCTCGCCCCCCTCCTCCAGCTTCCCGGCATGGCCGAGGAGCTGCACCGGATCGAGGCGGCTCTGCGGGCCTCGGTGGTGACCGCCGACCCCTTCTTGACCGAGATGACCACCCACCTGGTGGCGGCCGGGGGCAAGCGCTGGCGACCGGCCCTGGCGGTGGCGGCCGGGAGTTGCGGTGGCGACGGCGGCCCGGTGAGCGACGAGGTGGTGCTCGGGGGTGTCGCCGTCGAGCTGGTCCACCTCGGCTCGCTCTACCACGACGACGTCATGGACGAGGCCGCCACCCGACGGGGTGTCGAGTCGGTCAACGCCCGTTGGGGGAACCTGCGGGCCATCCTCGCCGGCGACTTCCTGCTGGCCAAGGCGTCCGAGATCGCCGCCTCACTGGGGACCGAGGTGGCCGCGCTGCTGGCCGCCACCATCGGCGACATGTGCGCCGGCCAGGTCCGGGAGCTGCAGACGGCCTACGACGCCGGACGCGACGAAGACCAGTACCTGGCCGCCATCGACGGCAAGACGGCCTCGCTGTCGGCGGCGGCGTGTCGCATCGGTGCCCTGGTGGCCGGGCTCCCCCGTCCCCAGGTCGAGGCCTTCACCACCTTCGGCCGGCGCTTCGGGATGGCCTTCCAGATCGTCGACGACGTGCTCGACGTGGTGGCCACCGACGAGCAGCTGGGCAAGCCGGCCGGCAACGACCTGGCCGAGGGCGTCTACACGTTGCCGGTGATCCGGGCGCTGGCCGCTCCGGGCGGCGCACCCGAGCTGGCCGGGCTGCTGGGTCGGCCCCTGCAGCCGGTCGAGATCGACCAGGCCCGTGCCCTCGTCCAGGCCGACACGGCGGTGACCGGCGCGCTGGAGGTCGCGGGTCGGTACTGCGAGGAGGCCGTCGCCAGCGTGGCCGGCCTCGACTGCCCGGGAGCCGGCGACTTGGTGAGGACGGCCAACGCCCTGCTCGAGACGGTACCGACCGCCGGGTCGACCACATCCACCGGGCCCTGATCAACGCCTTCCACGACGACGACGACGACCTGACCGTGCAGGGAGGGCTGCTGGCCAACCGTGTTGTTCCTGGGCGACCGTTACCACACCACCCGGACATCACCGCCTTGGGCGGCGAACGCTCGGATGGCTTGATCCTTGGTGACCAGCGGAACCAGCAGGTCGCTCGCCGTGGCCCACAGGAGGCGATCGGCTGGATCGCCGGGGAACCCCTCCTCCAGGTTGCCAGCGGTGGCGCCGACCTCGGGCGAGAGCTCCGCAAACCGGACCTGCTCGCCGTCGAGCAGGTCACGGACCCACCCGTGCAGCCCTCGATCGAGGCGGATGCGTCCCTTGCGCAGCAGCGTGGCGATCTCCCAGCACGACACCGGGCTCACCAGGACCGCGTCGGCACGGGCGATCTCTCGTGCGGCTCGTGCTGACAGACGTGCACCACCGGCCTGCCACCACAGGAGGGCGTGGGTGTCGAGCAGGATCAACCCGAGCGCGACTCGGCGCTCCAGGAGTCGCCGGTGGAGAAGTACGCCTCGTCTTCCTCGGCCACGAGGGTCACGCTGCCCATCGTCGACGTTGCCGCATGGTCGAGAGGCACGAGTTGGGCCACGGGCTTGCCCCGCTTGGTGACCACGATGCGCGTCTTGGTGGCGTCCACGTGGTCCAGCAGGGCCAGGCACTGCTGTTTGAAGACGCTGGCAGAGATCTCGCGGGCGCTCACGGGAACGTGGCTAGCAGTCCATGTCCATGGTCAACGTCCATGTCAAGCCGGAGCGGCGGGTGGGCCTGCGCCTCCGGGCTCAGACCTGCTCGGGCCGCAGGGTGGGGAACAGGATGACGTCGCGGATGGTGGTGGCGCCGGTCAGCAGCATCACCAGTCGGTCCATGCCGATGCCCAGGCCGCCGGTGGGAGGAAGGCCGTACTCCAGCGCCCGGAGGTAGTCCTCGTCCACGGCCATGGCCTCGGCGCCACCACCAGCGCGCTGCTCCGCCTGCTCCTCGAAGCGCCGCCGCTGCTCCGCGGGGTCGGCCAGCTCGGAGAAGGCGTTGCCCAGCTCCCGGCCGGCCACGATGGGCTCGAAGCGCTCGACCATCCCGGGCTGGCTCCGGTGGTCCCGGGCCAGGGGCGACACCTCCTGGGGGTAGTCGCAGACGAACACCGGCCCCCACAGCTCGGCCTCGGTGGTCTTCTCGTAGAGCTCGAGCACCAGCTTGCCCGGGCCCCATCCTGGCTCGACACCGACGCCGTGGCTCTCGCACACCCGGCGCAGCTCATCGACGGGGGTGGCCAGCTCGACCCACACGCCGGTGTGCTCCTCGATGAGCTCGAGCATGGTGGCCCGCCGCCACGGCGGCGTGAGGTCGAGTGCGCGCCCGTCGTAGGTCAGCTCGGTGGTCCCGCACACCTCGGTGGCGAGGTGGGCCACCAACTCCTCCACCAGGACCATCATGTCGGTGTAGTCGGCGTAGGCCTGGTAGAGCTCCAGCATGGTGAACTCGGGGTTGTGCCGGGTGGACAGGCCCTCGTTGCGGAACACCCGGGCCAGCTCGAACACCCGCTCCAGGCCCCCCACCACCAGGCGCTTGAGGTAGAGCTCGGGGGCGACCCGTAGGGAGAGGTCCAGATCGAGGGCGTGGTGGTGGGTGGTGAAGGGTCGGGCTGGTGCGCCGCCGGGGATGGGGTGGAACACCGGGGTCTCCACCTCCACGAAGGCCCGGGCCTCCAGCCAACGCCGGGTCAGGCTGAGCACCCGGGCCCGGGCCAGCGCCGTCTCCCGGACCCCCTCGGAGACCCACAGGTCGACGTAGCGCTGGCGGTAGCGGGTGTCCACGTCGGCCAGGCCGTGCCACTTGTCGGGGAACGACCGACGGGTGGCGGCCAGCAGCTCCCAGGCATCGACCCGCACGCTCAGCTCACCCCGGCGCGTGGTCATGACCTCGCCGGTCACGCCCACCCAGTCGCCGATGGACAGGCCGGCGAAGTCGTCGAAGCCAGGTGTCGTGGCACTGGGAGCGAAGAGCTGGACCCGGCCACTGCCGTCCTGGAGGGTGGCGAAGGCCAACTTGCCCTGGACCCGGCGCAGCATGACCCGTCCGGCCACGGCCACCTCCGTGGCGGTCTCGGTGCCGGGCTCGAGGTCGCCGAACTGCTCCTGAAGCGACGCCGCCGTACGGGTGACCTCGTAGCGGTAGGGGACGGTCACGGTCTGGCGTTCCTCTCGTAGACGACCCGCAGGCCGTGCAGCGTCAACCACGGGTCTTGATGCTGCACTCTGTGGGTGAGGGGCGCCACCACGTTGCTCAGGCCGCCGGTGGCCACGACCGTCGGCTCCCCGAGCTCGACCTCAATGCGGGCCACCATCCCGTCGACCAGGGCGGCGGTGCCGTAGAGCGTCCCCGACTGGATGGCCGACTCGGTGCTGGTGCCGATCGCCTGGCGGGGCGCCACCAGCTCGACCCTCCGCAGCAGCGCGGCATGGGAGTAGAGGGCGTCGAGGGCGACCTCGACTCCGGGGACGATGGCCCCCCCGAGGTAGGTCCCGTCGGTGGAGATGGCGTCGAGGGTGGTGGCGGTGCCGAAGTCGACGATGACGAGAGGTGGGGTGAAGCGGTCGAGGGCGCCCACGGCGTTGGCGATGCGGTCGGCCCCGACCTCCCTCGGGTTCTCGTAGCGGATGGGCACGCCGGTGCGCGTGCCGGGCCCGATGACCACCGGCGCCAGGTCGAGGTGGCGGGCGCACATCTCCCGCATGGCGGCCGTCACCCGGGGGACTCCCGAACACATGGCCACCCCGGTGACGTCGGTCCCGAGCCGCAGGGCGCGCAGGGCCAGGAGCTGGCCGAGGAGCAGGGCCAGCTCGTCGGAGGTGCGGGACGCTTCGGTGGAGAGCCGCCAGTGGTCGATCAGCGCATCGGCCCCAGGGCCGTCCTCGAAGAGGCCCACCACGGTCTCGGTGTTGCCCACGTCGACGGCGAGAAGCATCAGGCCTCGCCGCGGTCGACGCCGGGCCCGCTGTCGAGGTCGAGGCCGAGGTCGAGGGCCGGGGCCGAGTGGGTGAGGGCGCCCACGGAGATGAGGTCGGCGCCCGTGGCCGCGTAGGCCGCCACCGTCGCCAGGGTGACCCCTCCCGACACCTCCAGCAGCGGGCTGCGGGCATCGCCCCGCTCGGCCACAGCCAGGGCCACGTCGTCGGGTGCCATGTTGTCGACCAGGACCAGGTCGGCCCCGGCGGTGATGGCCTGGCGCAGCTGGTCGAGCCGGTCGACCTCGACCTCGACCGTGCGCCCCGGCCAGCGGGCGCGGGCTGCGGCGACGCCCTCGGCGATGCTCATGCCCACCAGGTGGTTGTCCTTCACCAGCACCCACTCGCTCAGGTTCCCCCGGTGGTTGGCCCCCCCGCCGGCGCGCACCGCCGCCTTCTCCAGCGCCCGCAGGCCCGGAGTGGTCTTGCGGGTGTCCCGGATGCGGGTCTGGCCACCGGTGGTGGCGGCGTCGACGTAGGCCCGGGTCAGCGTGGCCACACCCGAGAGGTGGCCGAGGAAGTTGAGGGCGGTGCGCTCGGCGGTGAGGATCGACGCCAGCGGTCCCCGCAGGCGGGCCACCACGTCACCACGGGCGACCGGGCTCCCGTCGTCGAGCAGCCACGTCATCTCGATCGCCGGGTCGACCTGGGCGAAGGCCTCGATGGCGCAGCGGCTCCCGGCAATGACGCCGGGCGCCCGGCTCACGATCGACCCGCTGGCCATCGCCTCGGGGGGTAGGAGGGCGGCGGTGAGGTCGCCCAGCGGCTCCAGGTCCTCGGCCAGGGCCCGCTCGACGGCAGTTCGTACGGCGGTGACGGGCGGGTGCACCCCGAGCGGGTTCATGGTGCCTGGACGAGGCGGAGGCGGAAGGCCGGGTCGGGGCTGGGGTGGTCGGCCCGCCAGTGACAGCCCCGGCTCTCGGTGCGGGCCAGGGCGCCGGCCACCACTGTGTAGGCGACGGTGAGCAGGTTCTCGTACTCGTGACCGGCGGGCGAGGGACTGGCGCGCCAGTCCTCGCTCAGTGCGTCGAGAGCTGAGGCTGTGGATCGCAGTGACGCCGACGTGCGCACCACGCCGGCGCCGACCGTCATCGCCTCCTGGAGCTGCACCACCCCGGTCTTGATGTCGGAGCCGGCGGGCGGCAACCTCGTCGTCGCCGGGCTCTTGCGGGAAAGGAGCCGGCCCGGCAATCCGTCGTCGTCGTCACCGACCCCGCCCAGCACCGCCCGCATGGCACCGGTGGGAGCGGCCACCTCCTTGCCCGCCTCGATGGCCTCCACGACCCGGGGGGCGAAGACCATCCCCTCCAACAGCGAGTTGGAGGCCAGGCGATTGGCCCCGTGCACACCGGTGCAGGCCGCCTCCCCGCACGCCCACAAGCCGGGCAGGGAGGTGGCGCCGTCGAGGTCGGTGACCACGCCGCCGCACAGGTAGTGGGCGGCCGGTGCGATGGGCAGCCATTCGGTGCTCGGGTCGAGCCCGACCGAGCCCACCGTGGCGGCGATGGTGGGGAACCGGCGCTCGAAGTGCTCGAGCCCGGTGGCGTCGAGCCACAGGTGCTCGACGTCTTGGTCGAGCATCCTCGCCGTCATGGCCCGGCTGAGCTCGTCCCTGGTGACCAGCTCGTCGACGAAGCGCTGGCCCCGGGCGTCGCGCACCACCGCGCCGTGGCCCCGCAGCGCCTCCGACAGCAGGGGCCGGGGGGCCGACGGGTGGTGGAGCGCGGTGGGGTGGAACTGCACGAACTCCACGTCGGCCACCGCCACCCCGGCCCGAAGGGCCATGGCCAGCCCGTCGCCGGTCGACTCTTTGGGGTTGGTGGTCACCGCGAAGACCTGGCCGGCGCCGCCCGTGGCCAGCAGGACGTGGGTGGCCCTGACCTGCTCCTCCACGCCGGCTCCGTCGAGGGCCACCACTCCCCGGCACCGGCCTGACTCGACGATCAGGTCGAGGGCGAACCAACCCTCCATGACGGCGGCGGCAGTGGCCCGCACCGCCTTCACCAGCGCCCGCTCCACCTCGACGCCCGTCGCCGCTCCCCCGGCGTGGACGACCCGGGGCCAGGAGTGACCGCCCTCGCGGGCCAGCTCCAGATCGCCACCCTGGTCCCGGTCGAAGACGGCCCCGAGGGCGATGAGCTCGTGCACCCGGGCCGGCCCCTCGTCGACCATGACCCGCACGGCGTCCACATCGCACAGCCCGGCGCCGGCAGCCAGGGTGTCAGCCAGGTGTTGATCGGTGGAGTCCTCGTCGGTCGAGAGCACCGCCGCCACCCCGCCCTGGGCCCAACGGGTGGTGGCCTGGTCGAGGGCCGCCTTGGTGAGCACACCCACCCGCAGGTCCGGCCGGGCGGCCGCCCGCACCGCGGCCGAGAGCCCGGCCACACCGCTGCCGAGGACGAGCAGGTCGAGCGGCTCGGCTGCGCTGGTCACCCCGGACACCCGTCACCGGTCACGAGGACCGGGGCCGGTTCGCCTCGTCCACGTGGACCACGATCGGCTCGTGGGCGTCGAGCTCGGCCTCCTCGTAGTCGGCGTAGGTGAGCACGATGACACGGTCGCCCACGGCCACGAGGCGGGCGGCGGCCCCGTTGAGGCAGACCTGGCCGGCACCACCGGGGATGGCGTAGGTCTCGAGCCGGGCACCGTTGTCGACGTCGAGCACCTGGACCTGCTCGTGGGCCAGGATGTCGGCCTGCTCCATGAGCCGGGGGTCGAGGGAGATGGAGCCGACGTAGGCGATGTCGGCGTCGGTCACCGTGGCCCGGTGGATCTTGGACTTCATCATCCGCCGTCTCACCGGGGGACCTCCACCGCGACGTTGTCGATGAGACGGGTGGCACCCACCCGGGCGCCGAGGACCAGGCGAAGCTCGCCGGCGAGCGTCCGGGGGGTGGCCAGGGTGGCGGGGTCGACCACGGCGGCGTAGTCGAGGGTGACCAGGGGCTCGGCCTCGACGACGGCGCTCACCAGGTCGACCACCTCCCCGGGGTCACGCTCTCCGGCCCGCACGCACGCGGCGCCGGCGCGCAGAGCCCGGTGGAGCACGGCAGCCGCCTCACGCTCGTCGACCGACAGGTACCGGTTGCGACTGGACAGAGCCACGCCGTCGGAGCCCCGCACGGTCGGGCAGGCCACCACCTCGACCGGCAGCGAAAGGTCGGCCACCAGGCGGCCCACCACGACGAGCTGCTGGAAGTCCTTCTCGCCGAAGTACGACCGGCTGCGTCCGGCCAGGGCCAGGAGCTTGGTCACGGCGGTGGCCACGCCGTCGAAGTGACCGGGACGGCTCGCTCCTTCGAGCACGTCGCCCAACCCGGCCACGTGCACGGTGGTGCGGCTGGCGTCGGGGAACATCTCCGTGGCCGTCGGCGCGAACACCACCGCGGCGCCGGCCTTTTCGGCCACGACGAGGTCGGCACCGAGGTCACGCGGGTACTCGGCCAGATCCTCGCCGGGGACGAACTGCAGGGGGTTGACGAAGATGCTCACGGCCACGGTGTCGCACTCGACGGCCGCACGTTCGATGAGGCTGGCGTGGCCGTCGTGGAGGGCACCCATGGTGGGCACGAACCCCACGGTGCGCCCCGCCGACCGCTGCTCGTCGAGCGTGGCCGACAGCTCAACCGCCCGCTCGATCACCCGCATGCCCGACCCTCCTACGTTCCAGCCCCGATTCCCGGGTGCCGTTCGCAGTGACGAGCCTATCGCCCTCGCTCACCACCGATCCCCGAGGTGGCGGACGTCGCCCTGGCTGGCTTCGAGCGCGTCGGCGGGGACCAGCTCGGGCGCCAGGTCGGCCAGGGGGGCGAGCACGAAGCGACGGTGCCACATGCGGGGGTGGGGCACGACCAGGTCGCCCTCGTCCACGGACAGGTCACCCACCAAGAGCACGTCGACGTCGAGCGGTCGGGGCCCGAAGCGTTCCCCCGGGAGCCGGCCGGCCTGGCGCTCCAGCTCCTTGGCCATCTCCAGGAGCTGACGGGGTGAGCGCTCGGTGGCCAGCTCGACCACGGCGTTGAGGTAGCGGCCCTGGGGCGGGCCTCCGACGGGCCCCGTCTCGTAGACGGGCGAGACCGCCACCACCTCGGGCAGAGCAGCCACCGCCGTACGCAGCTGGGCCTCCCGGTCCCCCAGGTTCGACCCCAGGCCGAGAAAGGCCCTCACGGGCCCGTGCGAGAGCGCACCATGCGCACGCCGGCGGAGGCGAGGTCATGGGGCACCGGCGGTCGCAGCTTGCGCACGGTCACGACCACCCCCTCGATGCGCTCGTCAGCGGCCAGGACCGCCTGGGCGACGGCCTCGGCCAGGTGCTCGAGAAGAGCGACGGCATCGGCCGCCGCCACCCGAGCGACCGTGTCGCACACGGCGCCGTAGTCGACGGTGTCGGCCAGCTCGTCGCTGGTTGCCGCCGCCGCCAGGTCGGCGGCCACATCGAGGTCGATCTCCAGCGGCTGGGGGACCGTTCGCTCAGCTAACTCGGCTCCGCAGCGCCCCAGCACCCGCAACCCTCGCAGCTCGACCCGCTCGCCCGTCAAGGCCGGAGCGCCAGCCGCTCGGCCAGGGCCACCAGCTCTCGCCCCGGCGGTCCCATGGGGCGCTGCAGCAGTCGCTCGGCCATGGCGATGGCCCGGGTCTGCTCGGGCACGAGGCCGGCGTGCACCAGGTAACCGGCCAGCACCCCCTGCACGCGGTCGCCGACATCGTCGTCGTGGACCAGCACCCGCTCCCCGGCGACCAGCCGGGACCGGACCTCGACGAAGACGGCCTGGAGCTCGGCGGCCAGCTCGGTGTTGCGGCCGAGGGGGAGGTGGTGGGCGGCGAGCGAGGCCTCGCCGTAGGCGTGCAGGTTGTGGGGGGAGGCCAGGGTGCTGACCACACAGGTGAAGCCCTGGTCCTTGACCCAGGTGATCTCCTCGGCCCGGCGGACCCGGCGGTGGCTGGGCCCGTACCCGCCGATGCGCTCGCACACGGCCAGGCGGTCCCTGATCACCCAGGCGAAGTGGCGGGGAGGCATCCCTTGGGCCCACTTCCCCTTCACCGGCGGACCTTCACGACGGGGCCGAGACGGCGACGTGCTCGCCGACCAGCCGCAGGGCGCCGACGGTGGCGTGCACGTCGTGGGCCCGGACCATGCCCACCCCGGCGTCGGCCGCCCACACCGCCACCGCCACCGACCCCTCCAGCCGGTCGTCGGCTGGTGCGCCACCCAGGAGGGCGCCGAGGAACGCCTTGCGGCTGGCGCCCACGAGGACAGGGAAGCCGGTGCTCACCAGCTCGCCCAGTCGGGCCAGAAGGGAGAGGTTGTGCTCCAGGGTCTTGCCGAAGCCGATGCCCGGGTCGACCCAGACCTCGTCGACTCCTGCGGTGCGGGCGGCGTCCGAGCGAGCCACCAGGAACGAGCGCACCTCGGCCACCACATCGGCGTAGTGAGGATCGGCCTGCATGCTGCGGGGGTCGCCCTGCATGTGCATGGCCACCCAGCCCACGCCGGGGCCGGCGCCGGCCACCACCGGCCACAGCGAAGCCGACACGTCGTTGACCAGGCTGGCGCCGGCGTCGATGGCGGCCTCGGCCACGCCGGCCTTGCGGGTGTCGATCGAGACCCGCACGTGCGGCGCCAGGGCCGCGACCACCGGGACCACCCGGCGCCGTTCCTCGGCCTCGTCGACCGGCTCGGCACCCGGTCGGGTCGACTCCCCGCCCACGTCCACCACGTCGGCGCCCTCGGCGACCATGGCCAACCCGTGGGCCACCGCCCGCTCAGGATCGGTCCAGCGACCCCCGTCCGAAAACGAGTCGGGGGTCACGTTCAACACGCCCATCACCCGAGTGGCCACAGAGGCGAAGGTACTCCCTCGCAGGGGCGCCTACCGACGCCGGGAGGAACATCCGAGCGGCCAGGAACGGCGCCCGAGGCCCCCGGTGGCTGCTCGGGCACGGTCTTCAGCGTCCAAGATGACCGACGCTGGCCGGCACCCTGAGCGCGACCTATCTCGGGCCCGAACCTCCGGTCCGGGCATGGATGAACGCCATGGCCTCGGCCCGGGTGGCGGGGTTGTCACGGAACAGGCCCCGCACGGCCGAGGTGACGGTGGTGGCGCCGGGCTTGCGCACGCCCCGCATCGACATGCACAGGTGCTCGGCCTCGATCACCACCAGCACCCCCCGCGGGGCCAGCACCCGCTCGAGGGTGTCGGCCACCTGGGTGGTCAGGCGCTCCTGGACCTGCGGGCGCCGGGCGTAGCCCTCGACCAACCGGGCCAGCTTGGACAGCCCAGTGATGCTCCCGTCGTCGCTCGGGATGTAGGCGACGTGGGCCCGGCCGATGAAGGGCGCCAGGTGGTGCTCACACACCGACACCAACGCGATGTCTCGCACCATGACCATCTCGTCGTGGTCGGCGGCGAAGGTCGTGGCCAGGTGGTCACCGGGGTCGATCTCCAGCCCGGCGAAGACCTCGGCGTACATGTCGGCCACCCGGGCCGGCGTGCGGTCGAGGCCGTCTCGGTCGGGGTCCTCGCCGATGGCGAGGAGGATCTCCCGCACCGCCTTTTCGATTCGGGCCCGGTCGATCGTGGCCGGCTCGAGGGGCAACGCATCGCCGTCGTGCATGCCCCCGTGGTGCATGCCGCCGTCGTGCACGGCTACGACGCCGGCTCGGGCGACCGGGTACCTCCGGCATCGCCGGCCCGGGCGGCGTGGTCGTGATCGTTGGCCTTGCCGCTGCCGCTGCCGCTGCCAGCGCCGCTGCCGTTCGGGTTGCCCACCCCTCCACCGTCCCACACCGGCAGCTCGCCGAAGATCTCCAACAGCTGGGGGGTGTCGACCGTCTCCCGCTCCATCAGGGTGTCGGCCAGCAGGTCGAGCGTGGCGCGGTGCTGGCGCAGGATCTCGGCCGCCTCGTCGTGGGCATGCTCGATGAGCCGGCGCACCTCGCCGTCGATGCTGGCCGCCACCTCGTCGGAGTAGTCGCGCTGGTGGCCCATGTCCCGCCCGAGGAAGGGCTCGCCGTCCTTCTGGCCGAGCTGCTGGGGACCGAGGGCATCGGTCATGCCGTACTCGGTGACCATGGCCCGAGCGATCTGGGTGGCCTTCTCGATGTCGTTCTGGGCCCCGGTGGTGGGGTCGCCGAAGACCAGCTCCTCGGCGGTGCGGCCCCCCAGCAGCATGGCCAGCTCGTCGCACAGCTTCGAGCGGGTGTGCATGTAGTGGTCCTCGTTGGGCAGTGCCAGCGTCCAGCCCAGGGCCCGGCCCCGGGCGACGATCGACACCTTGTGGATGGGGTCGGTGTTGGGCAGCACGTGGCCGACCAGCGCGTGGCCGCCTTCGTGGTAGGCGATGACCCGCTTGTCCTTCTCGGACATGACCCGGCTCTTGCGCTCGGGACCGGCCATGACCCGGTCGATCGACTCCTCCATGTTGGCCATGTCGATGGTCTCGGCGCTGCGCCGGGCGGCCAGTAGGGCAGCCTCGTTCATGAGGTTGGCCAGATCGGCGCCGGTGAAGCCGGGCGTGCGCCGGGCCAGGACATCGAGGTCGATGTCGCTGCCCAGGGGCTTGCCCTTGGCGTGCACGTTGAGGATGGCCCTGCGCCCCTGGAGGTCGGGGCGGTCGACCACGATCTGGCGGTCGAAGCGCCCGGGGCGCAGCAGGGCGGGGTCGAGGATGTCGGGGCGGTTGGTGGCGGCGATGAGGATGACCCCGGTGTTGACGTCGAAGCCGTCCATCTCCACCAGGAGCTGGTTGAGGGTCTGCTCCCGCTCGTCGTGACCCCCGCCCATACCCGCCCCCCGGTGGCGGCCCACGGCGTCGATCTCGTCGACGAAGATGATGGCCGGGCTGTTGTTCTTGGCCTGGTTGAACAGGTCACGCACCCGGCTGGCGCCGACGCCGACGAACATCTCGACGAAGTCCGACCCCGAGATGGAGAAGAAGGGGACGCCGGCCTCGCCGGCCACCGCCCGGGCCAGGAGCGTCTTGCCCGTGCCCGGAGGGCCGAAGAGCAGCACCCCTTTGGGGATCTTGGCACCGATGGCCTTGAACTTGGTCGGCGACTCCAGGAACTCCTTGATCTCGTGGAGCTCCTCCACCGCCTCGTCGGCGCCGGCCACGTCGGCGAAGGTCACCTTGGGCTGGTCCTTGGACACCTGCTTGGCCTTGGACTTACCGAACTGCATGACCCGACTGCCCCCACCCTGCATCGAGTTCAAGAAGAACAGGAACACCCCCACGATGAGCAGGATGGGTAGGAGCTGGATGACCAGCGACAGCCAGAACGAGCTCTCCTCGCCGTCGACCTCGGTGGGGATGTCGGCCTGGCTGAGCAGGTCGGTCAGGCGCTCGCCGGATTCGGCCACGAAGGTGGTCTCGAAGGTGGTGCCGTCGGTCAGCTCCCCGAGCACACGCGAACTCTGGTCTTTGATCTCGACCTCTTCTATGGAGCAGTCGGGCCCGTCCAGGCACGCTTGGACCCGGTCCTCGAACTCGTCGTAGCGCAGCGCCTCCCGGTCGTCGCCCCCGCCGAAGAGCTGGCTGGCCCCGAACAGCACCACGAGGCCCAACACCACCCAGAACACCACACTTCGCAAGAGCTTCCGCATCACATGAGCTCCCAGGAGGGACGAAGGAGAGACCCCAAGACTACGGCCTCGCCTCCACAACCCGCGACTCGGCGGGATCAACTTGGTTGTTGAACCTCCGGCTCACCGACAAGAGCGCAGACGAACGGCAGGTTCCGGTAGCGCTCACCCACGTCGAGGCCGTAGCCCACGACGAAGTCAGCGGGGATGCGAAAACCCGTGTAGGCCACGTCGAGGTCGGCGACCTCATAGTGCTCACGGACCAGCAAGGAGCACACAGCCAGGCTGGCGGGGTCTCGGGCCAGCAAGGTCCGGCGCAGGTACGACAGGGTGAGACCGCTGTCGATGATGTCCTCCACCAACAGCACGTGGCGCCCGGTGAGATCGAGCTCGAGGTCCTTGACGATGCGGACCACACCGCTGGTACGCGTCGTGCTGCCGTAGGAGGCGACGGCCATGAAGTCGAGCTCCACAGGCAGGTTGATGGATCGGGAGAGATCCGACATGAACACGAAGGCGCCCTTGAGCACGCCTACGAGCAGGGGTGGTCGATCAGCGTAGTCGAGGGTGATCTGGCGGCCGAGCTCGACCACCCGGTCCTCCAGCTCCTGGCGCCCCACCACCAGGGCGCCCAGACGGGGGTCGGCGTCATAGGGCGAGGGGACGGTCCTGCCACCCGTCGGTGGGGACGGCGCAGGCACGGCCCCGCTCAGGAGTCGACCAACTCGAGGTGGGTGGTACACACGCCGCCACTATCGCTCGCCGGCTGAGCTCGGCTCCAACCGAAGCCGCCCGTGGCGGCGAGCCAGCCGGCGTCCGGCCCCCACCTCGGTGGCCCGCCACACACCCCGGGCCACGGTCAGGGCCCGCTCGACGGTGGCGCTGTCGGGCGGGTGGGGGCCCATCTCCTCGACCAGCCAGCGCCGCAGCGCCCGTCGGGCCAGGGGCACGGGAGCGACGATCAGCGCCGAGACGTCGGTGGGGTCGAGGTCGGCGGCGAGGCGCTCGAGCAGCCGGGCGTCGTCGTCCAGCAGGCGGGCGCTACGGGCGACCACCGAAGCCACGTCTCGCTCGGCCACCTTGTCGAGCAGCGGCAGCACCTCATGGCGGACCCGGTTGCGCCGCAGCCCGAGGTCGGTGTTGGTGGGGTCGTCGAGGGGCTGGATGCCGAGGCCGGTGCACAGGGCCACCGTGTCGGCCCGGCGCAGGGCCAGCAGCGGCTTGGTCGGGCCGGGGCGCATCCCCGCCAGCCCGTCGAGCCCTGCACCACGCAGCAGATTGAGCACCACCGTCTCGGCCTGGTCGTCGGCGGTGTGGCCGGTCATGGCCCCCTCGGGCAGAACCGAGCGTCGAGCGGCCCGGGCCCGGGCCTCCAGGTTGGGACCGGGGGCGACGCTGGCCCGGCGGGCGACGAAGCCGGCGCCCAGGCGCCTGGCCAGGGCGCCCACCACCTCGGCCTCGGCTGCCGATCCCGACCGGAGTCCGTGGTCGACGTGCACGGCGGTGACCGCGCAGCCGGCCTCGACGGCCAACACCAACAGCGCGCTCGAGTCGGCACCGCCCGAGACCGCCGCCACCGCCGCCGTCCCCGCCGGTGGGAAGCGACAGCGGGCCAACAGCCGCGGCACCAGGCGCGTGGCCACCAGGCGCGTCCCAGCTCATCCTGCGACGATGGCGCCGCCTGGTGCCACGGGGGCTGGGACCCGGCGCATCCACATCGACGGCTCCCGGATCTCGGCCAGGCTGGGCAGCATCTCAGCACCCTCCCAGGCCCGGTTCAGGTACTGCGGGCCACCCTCGGCCTCGACGGCCTCGATGAAGCGCTCGCCCTGCTCGTACTGCTTGAGCTTGGCTTCGAGGCCGACCAGCTTCTGGACCGCTCTGGCCATCCCCGAGGCCTGGGCCCGGCGCTGGTGCAGCACCCGAGAGAAGCGCTCGGCCGAAGGGATGAGGTCGGCGCCGGCCCGTTCCATGGTGACGTCGCCGTGTCCCTCGAGAAGGCTCATCATGCCCCCGATCTGGCCCAGGACCTGCCGTTGGTCGGGCGTGGCCACCAGGGCCACGAGGCCCCCTTCGTCGAGCGGGTTGCGCCCCGCCCGTACCTCGTCCACGGCCCGGCGCAGCGCCACCAGGAAGCGCTTGGGGTCGGGCTCGATGCTGCCCAGGCTGGCCTCCACCAGCGACAGGAAGTGCCCCCGCAACCAGGGGATGCCGGTGAACTGGGCCCGGTGCGTGACCTCGTGGAGGGCGAGCCAGAGGCGGAACTCCCGAGGGGGGAAGGCAAAGCGCTTCTCCAGGG
Source organism: Actinomycetota bacterium (assembly GCA_019348495.1). Lineage (GTDB taxonomy): Bacteria > Actinomycetota > Acidimicrobiia > Acidimicrobiales > CADCSY01 > JADDRA01. The sequence continues at coordinate 15,518 of JAHWJI010000010.1, forward strand.
CCAACACGTTGGGCCCGACGTAGTAGACGATGTCCTGGTCGGCGGCGGTCTCGTCGTCGATCACGAGCAGGTCGTACTGGCCGAGCACCCGGGTCGACATCCACCCGAGGAGCGTGCCGACCTCGACACCGGTCAGGGTCCGGGTGGCCTGGGCAGCCACGGGGTTGGTGGGCATGCGCTCCCCCAACCGACCCGTGAGGGGTCGGAGCATGCGCTGGAAGGAGGCCAGGTTGGCCCGCACCCACCCCGCCCGGTCGGTCACCCGGGCCCGAGCCGGCCCGGCCATCGACTCCAGCCCGGTGGCCTCGGCCACCAGCGCCTCGGCCTCGGCCGTGAGCTCGGCGAAGTCGGGACCCAGCGAGTCGGCGTGGTAGGAGTCGGCGAGAGGTTCGTGACCGGCGATGCGCACCGCCACCTTCTCGGCCACGTCCCACCCGATGGGGTCAGCCACGACGGTGACCTCCCATCAGCGCTCGTTCCTCGGGTACTTGAGGGCCTGCACCTTCTTCAGGTACCCGGCGATGATGACGATCGTCATCAAGACCCCGCCCACCGCCAGTGGGACGCCGATCCAGTAGGTCCACACCTGGGCGGCCAGCGTGGGCGCCTCGTTCAGCAGATCCATCCCGCCATCGTAGGCCGGCGATGGCCTCAGGCGATCTTGCGACCCCGGGTGCGTGGCGTGCTCATGGGCTCGTGCACGCTGCAGAACGGGCCGTCGTTGTAGATGGACAGCCGGGTGTGGCAGTCCTCTTCCCGACACACCCGGCCCTCTCGGGCCCGGACCGAGGATGGCTCCTGGCGCGAGGTCATGGGCTCTCGGGGAGCTCCCGCAACACCTGGGCGATGCGCGCTCTCAGCCCGGGCGGCAGCTCCTTCTCCCGACAGCAACTAGAGATGACCATGCGCAGCTCGGCCTCGAAGTCATAGGTCTCCAGGCAGCCGTTGCAGGCCTCGAGGTGGCTGCGGATGGTGGTGCGGCGCGCAGGGGTGAGCTCACCGTCGAGGAAGCCGTAGAGCTCGGTCAGCGACGCCCGACAGTCGGCGTCGGCTCGGCCGTCAGCGGACTCGGGCGGTGGGATCCGCGGGCTCGTCATCGTCGGTCCTCCACGAGGTCTCGGTGTCCTCCTCCCGGTTGTCGCTCGCCGGCGGCACCCGCCCGGCTTCGCCGACCAAGCGTCGCTCGACCGCAAAGTCGTACAACCGCTTCTGAAGGCTCTTTCTTCCGCGGTGCAGGCGGCTCATCACCGTGCCGATGGGGATGTCGAGGATCTCGGCGATCTCCTTGTAGGAGAATCCCTCCACGTCGGCCAGGAGCACGGCGATGCGGAACTGCTCGGGAAGGTCCTCGACGGCGTCTTTCACCTCGGTCTCGGTGAACAGGTCGAGCAGCTCGTCCTCGGCGCTGCGGGTGGCCCGGGCCCCCTCCAGGCCTCCCAGACGACGGTAGAGGTAGAAGTCCTCGATGTCGTCGAGGTCGGTCTCGTCGGGCCGGCGTTGCTGGGCCCGGTAGCGGTTGATGTAGGTGTTGGTCAGGATGCGGTAGAGCCAGGCCTTGAGGTTGGTCCCCTCCCGGAAGCCCCCGAAGCCCCGATAGGCCTTGAGGTAGGTCTCCTGCACCAGGTCCTCGGCGTCAGCCGGCTTCCGGGTCATTCGCAGCGCGGCCGAGTACAACGACGGCATGAGCTCCATTGCCTGGTCGGCGAACGTCGCAGGATCGGCCATGAGAGCCCGAGAGGGGAATCGAACCCCTGACCTACGCTTTACGAGAGCGTCGCTCTGCCGTCTGAGCTACTCGGGCCGGTGGACCGTGATGAGGGGATCACGCTAGCGCCGCGAGTCGGGGGTGGACCCTCACCACCTCGCCGCTCACGACGACACCGTCGGCCGGTCGAGGACGTCCTGCGCCGCCAACCCTACGATGTAGCCATGCCCGGACGGACGCTCTACGAGACCGCGGTCCGCCCGTTGACCGCCCGCCGGCTCGGCTGAGCGGTCACCTTCGCCGCTGCCGTGCTCGTACGTCTCCAAGCTGGCCTCGAGGGGTTTCGCGACAGCCTGTTCTTCTTCCCCGCCCTGTTTGTGGCGGCGGCGATCGTGCTGGCCCAGGTCATGCTCGAGGTCGACGCCCGGCTCTCCTTGGCGTCGGTGCCCTCATACATGCGATTCACCGTCGACAGCGCCCGGGAGCTCCTGGCCACCGTCGCTGGCGCCACGGTCACCGTCACCGGCGTCGTCTTCGCCCTGACCGCCCTCAGCGTGCAACTGGCGTCCAGCCAGTTCTCACCCCGGGTGGTGCGGGGCTTCCTGCGCGACGGGGCCATCCAGGCGGGCATCGGCTTCATGGCCGGCACCTTCACCTACTCCCTGGTTGTGTTGCGGGCGGTGCGCAGCACCGACGGGGGCGAGCCCACGGACGTGGTCCCCAACCTCTCGACGGCGCTGGCCCTCGTGCTGGCCATAGGGGTGGTGATCGCCATCCTGGCCTACGTCGACCACACCGCCCAGTCGCTCCAAGCCACCCAGCTCATCGGCAGGGTCACCCGGGGCACCGTCGCCCTGGTCCGCCGGCGCTTCCCCGAGGCCGGCACCAGCGAAGCCCCCGCGGTGGTGAGCACGGAGGTCGGGGACGGGCTCGGCCAGCGTCTGGCCGCGCCCCGCAGCGGCTGGGTGCAACAGATCAACGAAGCCGAGCTCCTCCGTGGGCTGCCTCCCGGCGGGGTGGTGCGGGTCGATGTCCGGGTGGGCTCCTTCGTGCACCAACAGAAGCGCCTGGCCACGGTGTGGGCGGTCGACCCCAAGCCCGGCCAGCCGGAGAAACGGCTGGTGGAGGGCTTCGCCATCGGGCGGATCCGCACCATGCAACAAGACGTGGAGTTCGGCATCCGCCAGCTCGTCGACATCGCCCTGCGGGCGTTGTCCCCCGGCGTCAACGACGCCACGACGGCCTACGAGTGCATGGTCCACCTGGGGGAGGTGCTCTACGAGATCCTGCGGCGCGACCTGCCGCCGGCGGCCGTAGCCGGTGACGACGGGCGGCGTCTGATGCGGCCCCACGAGCTGACCCAGGCCGAGTACGTCCATCAGGCGATCGACCAGATCCGAGCCAACTGCGCCGACATGCCCGACCTGTGCGTCGGCCTCCTGCACGTGCTCACAGGCGTGGCCCGAGAGCTCGAGGACCTGGGCCTGGCTGACAGAGTCGAGCCCTTGCGCCGCCAGGGCCGCCTGGTCAGGGCCGGCGCCGAGGCGTCGTCGGCCCTTCCCCACGACCTGGCCCGGGTACGGGAGGCGGCCGCCGCCCTTTGCCCGGCTCCGGCCGACCCCGCCCCGCCAGGGCCTCGGGACTGAGGGCCGTGGCCTGGGCGGCACCCAGCTCTCAGGGCGTCGACAGTCTTGGCAGGCGCAGCAGCAGGGCCTGGAGGAGCAGGGTCTCGTTGGGGTTGCGGGTCAGTGCCACCGACGCGGCGGTGATGGCGTCGAGCCCGGTGAGGACAGGCCCGGGATCGGCCCCCGGGCGCACCAGCGCCTCGCGGTAGCGCCCGGCCAGGGTGGCCAGGCCGAAGCGCAGCTCGTCGGTGCGGTGGCGGCGCAGGGCCCGGCGCTGCGACGCCTCCAGCCGGCCCCGGCCCGATCCTCGCTCGCCCGTGCTCGCCACCCTCGCCTCCAGCTCGGCCAGCTCCTCGGCGTGGGCCCGGCGCAACGGTCCGGCCGCCTCCTCCACCAGTTCCAGCAGCTCGGCCGCCACCACGGCCACCGCGGCCCCGCTGCCGTCGAGGCTTTCGGGCACTCCGGCCCAGGCTCGCCGGCGGCGGTCCAACCCGGAGTCGCTCACCAGCAGTCGGGCACGGTCGAGGTTCCCACCCGCGGCCGTGGCGGCCGTGGCCGCCCGGGTCTCTTCCACCCCCTCGGCCACCAGCAGGGCCATCAGCGTGGGCGCGGGCACCGGGGCCACGTCGATGCGCACACATCGCGAGGCGATGGTCACCAGCTCAGGGGGAACGTTGTCGGCCAACACGACGAACACGGTGCTCTCGGGCGGCTCCTCGATGGTCTTGAGCAGGGCCGGGCCGACCCGCTGCACCCGGTGGAAGTCGGCCAGCACCAGCACCTTGCGCCGTCCCTCGATGGGGCTGCGCACCGCGACCCGGATGATCTCCTCGGCGTCGGCGATGCGCAGGAACGCACCTTCGGGAGCGAAGGTCACCGCGTCGGGGTGCCCGCCGGCCAAGGCCAGTCGACAGTCCCGGCAGGTCCCGCACCCCGCCGCTGGGCACAACAGGGCGGCGGCGAAGGCGACGGCTGCTGCTGCCGTCCCGGCGCCGGCCGGTCCCACGAGGAGGTAGGCGTGCACGGGGGCGAAGCTCGCCGCCCGGAGCTGGGCCACGAGCTGGGGCTGGCCGGCGACGCCGGCGAAGGCGTCGTCGGCCTCTACCGGTGCCTCACTCACCGTGCTCCTGCCTTGACCCGCTGCCGGCACCGGGTGCAGCCACGGCACCGGACAACGACAGCAAGCGGGCCGCCACTGCCTCCCAGACCCGCTCGGCCACGGTGTCTCGGCCTCCCCCGGCGTCGACCACCACCCAGCGCACGGGATCAGCGGCGGCCAGGGCGGTGAAGCCCTCGGCCACCCGACGGTGAAAGTCGTCTCCCGCCGCCTCCACGCGGTCGAGGTGGACACCCCGTCGGGCGGCCGCTTGCTCGGGCGCCAGGTCCAACAGCACCACCACGTCGGCCTCCAGCCCGCCGGTGGCGAAGCGCGACAGCGCGGCGACCTCGCCGAGGGGCAGGCCCCGGCCGAAGCCCTGGTAGGCCAGCGACGAGCCCAGGTAACGGTCGCTGACGACATGACGCCCGGCGGCCAGGGCGGGGGCCACCACCTCGGCCACGTGCTGGGCCCGGGCTGCGGCCATGAGGAGGGCCTCGGTGCGGGGGTGGGGCTCGATCGATGCCGGATCGAGGAGCAGGGACCGGATGCGCTCACCGATCTCGGTCCCCCCCGGCTCCCGGGTGAGCACGGCGTCGAGGCGGGGGGCCAGGAGAGCGGCCTGGGTGGACTTGCCGCAGGCTTCCCCCCCTTCGAGCACCACGAGGCTGGCCTTCATGGCCGCGGCTCCCCCCCTGGCCGGTCCTCACGCAGGACCCGGCCCGAGGCCACCCCGGCCACGATGATGATGACGGCCGCCAGCCACAGCGTCAGGCGCACGCCGGGGGTGCTGATGGTGAGCCCCGCCCACGAGACCCCCTCACCCAGGAAACGTCCGGACAATCGCCCGAGGGCACCGGCGAGGAAGGGTCCCACGGCGAAGGCTATGAGCAGGCACAGGCGGACCAAGGTGTACAGGGCGGTGAAGGTGCGACCCCGCAGCTCGTCCGAGACACCTTCTTGGAGGATGGTGTAGCCAAGGACGTAGGCGCAGCCGGCACCCACCCCGAGCAGGGCGACCAGGACCAGAGCAGGGATCAGCGTTGACATGGACGCTCCCGCCAGGAGCGACACACCGGCGAGCACCACCGCGCCGGTGAAGGTGCGGGGCTTGTTCAGCTTGGTGTTCAACACCGAGACGGCCATCACCCCGGCGGCGACACCCATGCCCAGCGAGAAGACGACGAGGCCGAAGCCGGCTGTCCCCCCTCCGAGCACCTGGGCGGTGAACAACGGGCCGAGCGGCACCAGCATGCCGCCGCCGATCAACCCCGTTCCCAGGCCGACCATGACCGCCGCCACCATCCGATCGGCGGCTATGAAGTGCCAGCCCTCCTTGAACTCGGTGAAGCTCCCACTGAAGCTGATCCGACGACGTGACGGTGGCGGTGCCGACCGGGAACGGTTCCCGAAGCGCATGGTGGAGATGAGCACCGCCGACAACATGAAGGTCGCTACATCGAAGTACACCGCCAGCGACGACTCGTCCAGAAAGGCCAGGGATTGGCTACGACTGAGGATGTCGGCCACCTTGGCCAGGCCGGCAAACAGGGCGGCGGCGATGGGGATGGTCCCGTAGGCGGCCACCATGGAGAGCGAGTTGGCCATGGCCAGGTGACCGACCGGGACCATGTTGGGGGTCTCCGCCTCTTTGGCCGGTGACCACATCACCGTGAGCACCTCCAGCAGGAACGAGACGATGACGAGCTGGGGGATGGTGTCGACGAAGGGCAGCCCCAGCAGCACCAGGCCCCGTCCGACGTCGCAGCCCACCATCACCCGCTTGCGGTCCCACCGGTCGAGCAGCACCCCGGCGACGGGGGCCAGGAAGAAGCCGGGCAGGATGCGGGCCGTCATCACCACGCCGATGGCGCCCGCCCCGCCGATGCGCTCGGCGATGGCGAGGATGGCCAAGAAGCCGATCCAGTCGCCCATGGCGGAAACCACCTGGGCCAGCCACAGCCGGAAGAAGTCGTTCGTCCCGAAGAGCCGGACGGTGGCGGTGCGCGAGGACACGGGGGCCAGGTGGGGCACGGGCCGGGTAGGCGCGTCGGGATCGGCGGTGCCGGGGTGGCGGGGCTCCGGCTCCCGCGGGCGTCGGGCCTGGGCCACGAGAATCAGCCTAGCTAGGGTTGCCGACACAGCCGGGTGGGGCTGCGGTCGAGCGCTTCATCCAGGTCGTGGTCGAACTCGCCGCCGACATCGACGCCCACATCGTCGTCGCCTGGCTCGAATCGGCGCCGCCCGCCAGCTCCTCGTGGACCTCGACGCCCACGTGGGCCACGTCGCGTTGAATCTCCCACGAGCAGCGAAGCTGACCGTGGCGCGTCAGCCGGCCTGCTTCTTGGTTGCCACCTCCTTCCTGGCTCCCGCTTTGCTGGCTCCCGCTTTCTTGGCTCCCGCTTTCTTGGTGGCCGCCTTCTTCTTCTTCTTGGACGCCACCTTCCTCGCCGCCCGCTTGGGGGTGGGCCCGGCCGCTCGGCGCTCGGCCAGCAGCTCGACGGCCCGCTCGCTGGTGATGCCCTCGACGGTGTCGCCCTTGCGCAGCGATGCGTTGGTCTCGCCGTCGGTGACGTAGGGACCGAAGCGGCCCTCCTTGAGCACCACGGGCTTGCCCGACGCCGGGTCGTCGCCCAGCTCCCGCAGGGGTGGCGCGGCCTTCCCACGACCTCCCCGGCGCTTGGGCTCGGCCAGCAGCTTGAGGGCGTCCTCGAGCGACACCGTGAACAGCTCCTCCTCGGAGTCGAGGCTGCGGCTGTCGCTTCCCTTCTTGATGTAGGGCCCGTAGCGACCGTTCTGGGCGGTGATCTCCTGGCCATCGGAGGGGTCGGTGCCGACCACCCGGGGCAGGGTGAGCAGGCGCAGAGCGTCGTCGAGGCCGACGGTGTCGAGGGTCATGGTGGCCAGCAGCGACGACGTTCGGGGCTTGGCCTTGGAGCCCTCGACCACCTCACCCAACTGCACGTAGGGGCCGTAGCGACCTCCCCGGGCCAGTACCGGCAGCCCGGTCTCGGGATCGTGGCCCAGCACCCGGTCGCCGCTGGGCGCGGCCAGCAGCTCCAGGGCCACCTCGACGGTCAGCTCGTCGGGAGCCAGGTCGTCGGGGATGGCGGCGGTCTCCTCACCCCGTTGCACGTACGGGCCGTAGCGACCGACCCGGCCCACCACCTCCCGACCCTCGCTGTCGACGCCGAGGGGAAGGGAGTTGACCTGGCGGGCGTCGATGTCAGCAAGGTGCTCCGAGACCATCCGCCGGAGCCCCTCGTCGACGCCGTGGGCCCCGACGTCGCCGACAGACCCATTAGCGCCGTTGGCGCCGTTGGCGCCGTTGGCGCCGAAGTAGAAGCGCCGCAACCAGGGCAGGGCATCCTGGGTGCCGGCGGCGATCTCGTCGAGGCAGTCCTCCATACGGGCGGTGAAGGCGTAGTCGACCAGCCCGCTGAAGTGGTTCTCGAGGAGGGTGACCACGGCGAAGGCGGTGAACGAGGGCACCAGGGCACTCCCCTTCTTCCACACGTAGCCCCGGTCCTGGATGGTGGCGATGATGCTGGCATAGGTCGACGGGCGGCCCACACCCAGCTCCTCCAGGCGCTTCACCAGCGACGCCTCGGTGTAGCGGGCCGGGGGCGAGGTCTCGTGGCCAGAGGGCGCCATCGACACCAGGGTGAGCGGGTCACCCTCGGCCAGGGCCGGCAGTCGGCGCTCGGCGGGATCGGCGTCGGCCTCACTGTCGTGGCTCTCCACGTAGACGCGCTGGAAGCCGGGGAAGGTGATGACCGTGCCGCTGACCGAGAACTCTGCGTCGGCGCCTGCAACCGACGTGGCACCCAAGCGGACCGTCACCGTCTCACCGGTGGCGTCGGGCATCTGCGAGGCCAGCGTGCGCTGCCAGATCAGCTCGTAGAGCCGGGCCTCGGCCCCGCTGAGCTCCCGACCCACCTGCTCGGGCGTGCGGAAGGAGTCGCCAGCCGGGCGGATCGCCTCGTGGGCCTCCTGGGCCGACTTGGACTTGTTGGCGTAGGCCCGGGGCTCGGCCGGGAGGTACTCACCACCGTAGCGGTCGGCGATCTGGGCCCGGGCCGCGGCCAGCGCTGTCTGCGACAGGGTGATGCTGTCAGTCCGCATGTAGGTGATGTAGCCCCCCTCGTAGAGGCGCTGGGCCGAGCGCATGGCCTGGGCCGAGGACATGCGCAGCTTGCGTCCGGCCTCCTGCTGCAGGGTGGACGTCATGAAGGGAGGTGCGGGGCGGCGCCGGTAGGGCTTGCGCTCTACGGCCCGCACGGCGAAGTCGGCGTCCGCCAGATCGGCGGCCAGGCTGGTGGCGCCCGCCTCGTCGAGCAGGACCAGGTCGTCGCCGGTGGGCTCACCCGTCTCGGAGAAGTCGCGCCCGGTGGCCAGGCGCCGGCCGTCGAGGGCGACGAGGGTGGCGTCGAAGCGCTGGCCCTCACCTTCGTGCCCCTCGGTCACGGGCGAGAAGGTGCCTTCGAGGTTCCACCACTGGGCCGAGCGGAACCGCATGCGAGCCCGTTCGCGCTCCACCACCATGCGGGTGGCCACGCTCTGCACCCGCCCGGCCGACAGCCCGGTCATGACCTTCTTCCACAGCACCGGGCTGACCTCGTAGCCGTAGAGCCGGTCGAGGATGCGCCGGGTCTCCTGGGCGTCGATGCGGCGCAGGTCGAGGTCGCGTGGCGCGGCGATGGCTCGGTCGATGGCGGCCCTGGTGATCTCGTGGAACACCATGCGGCGCACAGGGACCTTGGGCTTGAGCACCTCTCGAAGGTGCCAGGCGATGGCCTCCCCCTCGCGGTCCTCGTCGGTGGCGAGGTAGACCTCACTGGCACCCTTCAGCAGCCGCCGCAACTTGGCCACCTGCTCCTTCTTCTCCCGGGGGACCACGTAGAGGGGCTTGAAGTCGTGGTCGACGTCGATGCCCAGGCGGGCCCAGGGCTCGCCCTTGTACTGGCTCGGCACCTCGGCCGCCGAGCGGGGCAGGTCGCGGATGTGGCCGATCGACGACTCCACCACGTACCCTCCGCCGAGGAACCCGGCGATGGTCCGGGCCTTGGCGGGGGACTCCACGATCACCAGGGGCTTGGCCACGCCTCCACGCAAACCCGGCACCGGGGGGTTGTCAAACGGCGCCGCTCCCGGCCGGGTCCGCCAGCAGACGCCGTCCCTCGGTCATCCGACGCTCCGTGATCCGCTCCTGCACTGGAGGCCGTGGGCCGGGCAGCGCCCTCAGGCGCTGGCGGCGTCGTCGGGCCCGGTGGCGCGGCGGTGCACGAAGACCTGGTGGGCGACCAGGCTGGACAGGGTCCGGTCGTGGCCCGCCACCCGCAGCACGAGGGGCCCGTCGAAGGGGTGCTTCTCCTTGACCTCGATGTTGACCCCCGGGCGCAGACCGAGGGTGTCGAGGAACGCCACCACCTCCGGGTCGGTCGACCCGGGTACGGCCACGGAGGCCACGTCGCCGGGCTCGAGGGCGTACAGCGACGGCATGGCCGGGATGTCGGCCGCCTCCAGGGCGGGGATGGGAAAGCCGTGGGGGCAGGTGGCGGGCCGGTCGAGTGCGACGAAGATGCGGTCCTCGACCTCCTGGGGCAGGTCGTGCTCGAAGCTGCCGGCCAGTCGGTCGGCCTCGTTCCAGGCGTAGCCCAACATGTCGGCCAGAAAGCGCTCGACGATGCGGTGGCGACGAATGGCAGCCACGGCGGACCGGCGGCCGGCGACGGTGAGCTCCACGCCGTGGTAGGGCCTGTGGTCCACCAGGCCCCGCTCGGCCAGGCGCTTGACCGTGAAGGTCACCGTTGCCGGGGCCACTCCGAGGGCCTCGGCCAGCGCGCCGGTCTGAGCGTCGAGACGGTCGCGGGTGAGGCGGTAGATGGCCTTGAGCGTCTCCCGCTCGGATCTGGTGACGGCCGCTCCCATGTTCTCGACGCCCAGAAGCTACTGCACCGACGACCTGTCGGGCCGCGGTCACAGCGCTACATGGCTTCGATAGCCTGGCTATAGCTGCACGACAAACCTAGAAGGGCGGCGGGGTGGCGAAGGACCAGGATCAGCAACCGGCGCGCGAGAACAGCGGCTTCATCGCCGCTGTGGTGCTCATGGTCGTCATCGCCGTAGGGGCCGGAGCGCTCCTGGGAAACCGGGGCGAACCGGTGCCCGGCACCGAGGTGGCAGCGGCCCCAGGCCCAACGTCGACGCCCGATGCCCACGTCGAGGGAGATGTCGACCCGTCCGACGGCCACGGAGCGAGCGCCGGCGCCGGCGCCGAGGAGGAGGTGGAGATCCCTCCCCAGGTGGAGCTGGCCAGCGCCCCGGTCGAGGGCCAGCGCGTCGAGCGCATCGAACCCGAGGTGGCCGACGGCGTGAAGGTCTTCACCCTCAACGCCGAGGAGGTGCAGTGGGAGCTGATCCCCGGCAAGGCGGTGACGGCCTGGGGCTACAACGGCCAGGTGCCCGGCCCCGAGCTCTGGGTGAACGAAGGCGACCGCATCCGGGTCAACTTCACCAACGATCTGCCCGTGCCCACCACCATCCACTGGCACGGCGTCGCCGTGCCCAACGAGATGGACGGCGTTCCGGGCGTGACCCAGGACCCGATCGAGCCGGGTGGGACCTTCGTCTATGAGTTCGAGGCCAAGCCGTCGGGGACCTTCTGGTACCACTCCCACTTCGACTCCGCCCGCCAGCTCGACATGGGCCTCTCCGGGGCGTTCGTCATCAAGGGGGCCGACGAGCCCGCCTACGACAAGGAGTTCGTGCAGCTCCTCGACGAGTGGATCCGCCTCCCCGAGGGCCGCAACGGCTGGGAGGGCGTCACCCACGCCGGCCACAACAACGCCGAGTACAACTGGTTCACCATCAACGGCACGTCGTTCCCGGCCACCCCCAACATGGAGGTGGCCGAGGGTGACCGGGTGCGGGTGCGCATCATCAACGCCGGCTACCAGGCCCACCCCATGCACCTGCACGGCAAGCGCATGACGGTGGTGGCCAAGGACGGTGCACCGTTATCCCAGCCCTACGAGGCCGACACGGTGCTGGTGGGCTCGGGCGAGCGCTACGACTTCGAGTTCCTCGCCGACGATCCCGGTGACTGGATGTTCCACTGCCACATCCTCCACCACGTCACCAACGACGCGGTGATAGAGCCCGGCGGCCTGATGAACTTCGTGACCTACCAGGGCCACGACAACGCCTACCAGCGACCATGACCGAGGAGTAGGAGAACCCCGATGAGCAACTCCGGACGCACCGCCGTCATCGCCGTCATCGCCGTGGTGGCCTTCGGCGCCGCCTTTCTTCTAACCCGAGGCGATGAGGAGACGGCCCCGGCGACCGACGTCGCCGCCGGCGCCCGCAGTTCCACCACCGAGGCCGACAGCCGCTCGGGCGGTGCCGCGCCCGACGACGACGCCAACCCCTGTGTGGTCGACGAGGTCGTGCCCGTAGCCGAGGCCGGCTACGAGGTGACGGTGGCCACCGAACCCGACCCTCCGGCGCCCCAGGGCACCACGCTCGAGGTGCTCGTCCAGCGTGACGGGGCCCCGGTGTCGGGAGCAACCGTGTGCATGAGCGCCGACATGTCGGACATGTCCCATGGCGGCGTCAGCAAGCAGGCCGAGGAGCTGGGTGAGGGCCGCTACCAGATGGCCGTCGACTTCGGCATGCGGGGGAACTGGAGCGGGGGTGTCCTCGTCGTCGAATCCGGCCAGGGCGCCTCGACGCCGGTCTCGTTCAACGTCCAGTAGGGCCTCGACGCCGAACACTTCGGCCATGAGCGCCCCTGCTGCCCCCGAGACCGGGCAGGCACCCTCCCCTAGCCAGGCGGCGCCCTCCACCACCCAGTCGGCGGGCGCCGGGGTGCTGGCGGCGGCCGCGGCCCTGGCCACCGGCGAGGTGCTCGCGGCGCTGGCGGGCACGGGATCGTCGCTGGTGCTGTCCGTGGGCCAGGAGGTGATCGAACGGGTCCCTCCCGGCGTGGAGGACGCCGCCATCGACCTCTTCGGGACGGCCGACAAGCTCGTCCTGGTCATCGGGATCGTCGTGGTCTCGCTGGGGTTGGGCGCCGCTCTGGGTGTGGCCGGGGCCCGCCGATTTCGGATCGCGGCCGCCGGCTTCGCCCTGTTCGGCGCCCTCGGCGTCGCCGCCGAGGCCTCCCGGCCCGGCGGCGCTCCCATCGTCGCCGCCTTGGCTGCCGCCGCCGGCGTCAGTGCCGGGCTGGTCGTGCTCCGGCGCCGGCTGCCGGCCCCGGCCGCCGTGCCCGGCGCAGCGGCGACGGTCGAGGGGGTCCCCGGCACCGGCATGCGGCCGGCCTCGCCCACCGATCCGGCCGAGGTCGACCGTCGGGGGTTCCTGCGCCTGGCCGCCGCGACCGCCGGGGTGGCCGCGGTGGCCGGCGTCGTCGGCCGGGGCGTCACCCGCTCGTTGGGTCGGGGGACCCAACCCAGCCAGGTCACCCTGGCGCCGGCGTCGACACCCCTGGCCGCCCCGGTGCCGGGCGCGTCGTTCGACGTCGAGGGGCTCTCGCCCCTGTTCACCCCCAACGCCGACTTCTACCGCATCGACACCGCCCTGGTCGTGCCCGGTGTCGACTTGGAGTCCTGGCGCCTACGGGTCACGGGGATGGTCGATCGTCCCTTCGAGCTCACCTTCGACGAGCTGGCCGCCCTGCCCCAGGTGGAGGCCGACATCACCCTGGCCTGCGTGTCCAACCAGGTGGGCGGTGATCTGGTGGGCAACGCCCGCTGGCAGGGCGTGCGCCTGCGCGACCTGCTGGAGCGGGCCGGGGTGCAGAACGGTGCCACCCAGATCGTGGGGCGCTCGGTCGACGGCTGGACCGGCGGCTTCCCCACCGAGGTCGCCCTGGACGGTCGCGAGGCCCTGGTGGCGTTGGCCATGAACGGTGAGCCCCTTCCCCGCGACCATGGCTTCCCGGCCCGCTTGGTGGTGCCCGGCCTGTTCGGCTACGTCTCGGCCACCAAGTGGCTCTCGGAGATCGAGCTCACCACCTTCGAGGACTTCGACGGCTACTGGGTGCCCCGGGGGTGGTCCAAGCTGGGACCGGTCGAGACCCAGTCCCGCATCGACGTGCCCCGCTTCGGCAGTCGGTCGGCGGCCGGGCGCATGCCGGTGGCCGGGGTGGCGTGGGCGCCCGCTCTCGGGATCTCCCGGGTGGAGATAGCCGTGGACGACGGGCCCTGGAACGAGGCGGTGCTGGCCGAGGCACTCGACATCGACACCTGGCGCCAATGGCGCTACGACTGGGACGCCACGCCGGGCCGCCACGAGCTGCGGGTGCGGGCGACCGACGGCATCGGGGCCACCCAGACCGCCGAGCGCACCATACCCCGCCCCGGCGGGGCCACCGGCCACCACACCGTCACCGTCACCGTCGTCGACTCGGAGTAGCTCCCGTCCGGTCGAGCCGGCCCTACCTTGCCTGGTCGGCGGGCGGCCATCCCGCCGTCTCCGGAGGTGGTGTAGTAGACGTCCCAGAAGCGCTCCCCCACCGACATGCCCATGCCGCTGGACTCGCCCGGGCTGAAGAACGGGCGTTGCCCAAGTCGCACTCAGCCACGCCTGGTCTCGACCCTGGATCGGTCCTGGCTCGGCCGTGTACGCGTCCAGCCGGCTTCGTGGGGCTAGCCGGCGGGAGCGGCCTCGGGCTCGGCGCCACCCGCTGCTCTCCGGCTCACGAGGAACAGCAGCAGGCCTCCCAACCCGAGGGCGGCGGCGGCGCCGAGGAGGCCCCACCACAGCTCGTTGGACCCCTCACCAGCCGTACCGAGGGCGGGAGCGGCGGCGTAGCGGATCCGCGCGAAGTAGGCGTCTTCGGCGTCACTGGGGTCGGCACCGGTGGCCCGGGAGTCGGCCCAGGTGACGTAGGCGGCGTCGTCGGTCGAGGCGACGCCCATAGGTCCACGGAAGTCGTTGTTGTTGAAGGTGACCCCCAGCTTGCCGTCGATCGACGGATTGGTCACCCGGGTGTTGGGCGACCATGTCCCGCCGGCATTGGTGGACGAGGCGTAGTAGGCATCCCAGTAGCGCTGGTCGACGGCGCTTCCCATGTCACCGACCTCTCCCGGGACGAAGAAGGGGTCGTTGCGGAAGTCGTGCCAGGCCAGGTCGATCCGCCCGTTCGACGCCACACTGATGCCGGGGAAGTGCTGGTCAGCACCACGGGTGGGGTCGTCGTCGGTGACGTTGATCGGCTCGCTCCACGTCGCCCCGCCGTCGGTGGAGGCCAGGAAGTAGATCTCCGAGGGGGGGGCTGGCTCGTCGTCCTCGGTGTCCTCGCCTCGTGACGAGTAGACCACGTAGAGGTTGCCGTTGTTCGGGTCGACGGCGGCGTCGGGGTTGTCCAGCGACTCCGCACCAGGGCTGAACACGCTCGTGGTCCAGCTCTGGCCGCCGTCGGTCGACTTGAACATCAACAGCCGAGACACTGGGGTCGGCTGTCCTTCGGCTGCCCGCCGCGGCCGCTCCTTGGCGAACCCGAAGACAGTCCCGTCGGGATCCACCACCAGCATGGGGACGTCGGACCCGAAGAGCTCCTCGCCGTCGAACGTGCTGGCCACGTCCAGGGGCTCGCTCCAGGTCTCGCCCCCGTCGTTTGACACCCCGATCATGGACCGCACTGGCGTCGCGCCGAAGGGGACATTGGTCAACCCACCGATGCCGAGGCGCCAGCCCCGGTAGATCTTGTCGGGGTTGTTCGGGTCGACGGCGATGCTGTTGAGCCGATGCTGCTCGACGCCCGTCTGCTGGGCCGGTGGCGGCGGAGTCGGGGCCTCCGGGACCGTGGACCCGGGCGCCTCGGGGACGGTCGTGGGCGAAGAGGTCGATCCCCCTGCGTCCGGTGCCGGGGTGTAGAGGAAGGGATCCGGCTCGGCGACCGTGAAGGTCTCGTGGCTCGTGAGGTTCTCGATCCGCGCCGTCAGGGCGGTGATGGGCCCGTTCGGATGCGGCGGCTCCGTCGCGTAGGACGACCCGCTCATCCCTACGTAGAGGGTGCCGTTGGAGGCGAACGCCATGTCCAGCACCGGCCCGTAGTTCCGCTGGACGCAGAACGGGAGCTCTTCGGGCATCAAGGTCGGTGCGGCCATTGCCCACGAGAGGCCGCCGTCGCGGCTCACGTTGAGGGTGCAACCGCCGTTGCGCGCCTCACCGGTGGCGAGGGCCACGATCGAGGGATCTTCGGGGTGCACGGCGACCTGGGGTTGGACGTAGAGGCGCAAGGGGTTACCGTCGCTGCCCACTTGCCTGGGCGCTTCTACCACGGGACCGCCCTGGGCCTCTTGCCCCTCTTGCGCACCGGCGCCGGCGCCGAGCGTCAGTGAGCCGAGGACAGCCACGGCGCCCAGACGCGTGACAACGGAACGACGTGACATGTGCCCTCCCCATAACGACGACTCTGCTGGCTGATCGCTGCGAGACCAGCACCGAGAAGGGGATGCTACTCCAACCGCTCACTCGGTACCACGCAGATGTCGCGCACGGCACATAGCAACGAGGGCACAGGCGGGTCGACGTCGCAGCCGACCCTCGACGTCAGGACGATCTCACGCGGCCACGCTTGCCCGACGGGGAGTCGGAGGCCTCGGGCCGGGGCTCGGTGGGTGCGCCTTTCTTGAGCTGTTCCATGGCCTCGCCGATCTGGCCCAGCCGCTTGCGCCCCAACGCCTTGCGGACCTCGGGGAACAGCTCCCCCTCCTCTTCCTTCACGTGATGGCGGACGCTCTCCATGAGCACCGTCACCTTGGGCTCGAAGCGCTCGTGGTCGGGGTCCATGCCCTGGAGCTCCGAGAGCGTCCACTTCACGATGTGGTGCTCCTCGAGGCCCTCGAGCACGATGTCGTTGGTGTCGGGAACGTCCTCCCGCACGGCGGGGTAGAAGACCTGTTCCTCGATGGTGGCGTGCACCGACAGCTCCTCGATCATCTGGTCGACGAGCTTGCGCCGGCCCTTGGCATCACTCTCCTCGCTCTTCTCGAACTGCTTGAACAGCTTCTCGAGGGTCTTGTGGTCGTTCCTGAGCAGGGTGATGGCGTCCATGTCGCCAATGTTCCCTTTGTTGCTCCTTTCGATCCCTCGTCCGTGGGGCCGCTCGTCGGCCGGGAGAGGGACTCGACCGGCCCCGTCACCGGCGACCGACCGCTCCCGGCCATCCCGGGTAGACCAGGTGCGATGAACTGTCCTCCCCTCCTCGATCGTGCCGCCCAGCTCACCTGGAGGTCGCTGGTCGTGGCCGGTGGCGTCGCCCTGTCGGTGCTCGCCTTGGCTCACCTGCGCATCCTGGTGTTGCCGGTGATCATCGCCCTACTGGTGTCGAGCGTGCTGGTGCCTCCGGTGCGCCGGCTGCAGCGCTCCGGCGTACCCCGAGCCCTGGCTACGTGGATGCTGCTCCTGGGATCGTTGGGTGCGCTGATCGGCGTGGTCGTGCTGGCGGCGCCATCGGTGGCCGAGGAGTTCGCCGACCTCGGTCCCACCGTGTCGGCGGGCGTGGAGCAGGTCAAGAGCTGGTTGGTCGACGGACCCCTGGAGCTGTCGGACGAGCAGATCAACCGCTACAGCGACCAGGTCTTCGAGCAGCTCCGATCCAGCGGCAGCCGCATCGCCTCGGGCGTGCTGGCAGGCGCCATCCTCGCCGGCGAGGTGGTGGCCGGCCTGCTGTTGACCCTGGTCCTGGTCTTCTTCTTCGTCAAGGACGGTGAGAAGATCTGCGCCTTCGCCCTCGACCAGATCCGCCCCCGTAACCAGGACCTCGCCAAGGCGCTCGGTCGGCGGGTGTGGGAGGCGATCGGGGGCTACGTGAAGGGGACGGCGCTGGTGGCGTTGGCCGACGCCACCATCATCGGCGTGGGGCTGCTTCTCATCGGCGTGCCCCTCGTGCTCCCGCTGACGTTGTTGGTGTTCTTCGGCGCCTTCTTCCCGTTGGTCGGTGCCGTCCTCGCCGGTACCGTCGCCGTGCTCGTGGCCCTGGTCAGTGGTGGGCCCGGTGACGCCCTGCTGACCCTGGGCGTGGTGGTCGTGGTACAGCAGGTGGAAGGCGACGTGTTGGCCCCACTGGTGCTCGGACGCGCCGTACGCCTCCACCCCTTGGTCATCCTCATGGCTCTGACGGGTGGCGCGGTGATCGGGGGGCTGATCGGCGCCTTCCTGGCTGTGCCCATAGCGGCGGTAGCGGTGGCGGTGGGTAGTGAGCTCAAGGCCCGGGAGATCATCGGCCCCGCCTCCCCTCCGGCGGCACCGCCCCCTCCGGAGGTCACCGTCGACGGGGGCCCCCAGGCTGAGCCCGGAACCCGACACAGGGCCGACCTCGAGCGGCCCCCGCAACCCGTCCCCGCGGCGCGGGGATGGCGAAAGCTCTTCGGACGACGTGTCGGCCCGTGAACCCCGTCATCCGATGAGCGCAGCCACGTCGGACTCGCTGCGGGCGGGACCCCTGGCCTGGACCCTGCCGTGGTCGTCGACCACCACCACGAAGGGGGTGGCGCGCACCTCGAAGGCGGCGAAGTCGGTGGCCGAGGCGTCGTCGAGCTCCACCACCTCCACCCGCACGTCGGGCCCGTCGTGGTGGGCCACAGACCGTCGTAGCTCGGCGCAGCCCGCGCAGGTGGGCGCCACGAAGGCGAGCACGGTGCGCCGGTGGTCCTGGTAGCGAAGGGCCCCCAAGAGCGGGGCGACCGAGCCCACCGGCGGACCCGAACGAGATGGCGGCGGCGGGCCCCGGCGTCCGACGGCGGAGACCACAGCCCACGCAGCGGCGGAGGCGCTCAACACGGTGACGACGTCACCCAGCCCGGGGACGAGCGGCCCGGGAGCGAGTGTGGCCGCGGTGGCAGCCACGGCCAGGGCGGCGTTGCGCACGATCTCGGTGCCGCCGACGGGAGTGGGGCGGGTCGCGCCGAAGCACCCACAGGCGAGGGCGTCACCCCGGCGCATGGCCTGCACGAGGAACGTGGTGAAGCCGGCCAGCACGGCCAGCGAGGCGATCCCCGCCCACGCCGGTGCCACCACCAGTCCGACGGCCAGGGCCAGCTCGGCTGAGGGCACCCCCACGGCCAGTACCCCAGGCGACGTCAGACCGAGGGCGGCGAAGGTGCGAGCAGTGGTGGCGCGCCGGCGCAGCTTGGCCACGCCGGCCCCGGCGAAGACGACGGCCAGGACCAGCGCGGCGCTGTAGGCGATGCCCGGTCCGCTCACCGCCGGCGGCTACGCCAGGCCTCCTCGGCCCGGGACACCACCTCGAACACGGGCAGGGCGAGCCCGCGGGCGGCGATCACTGCATCGTCGTGTTCGACCTTGGCCCGCCCGCCGGGGCCGTCCATCACCTTCACCCGCAGTGTGAAGCCGGCCACCTCCACCTCCTCCACGGCTCTCGGTGAGGGCCAGCGCTGCGTGGATGTGGCCCGCACCCCGAAGGTCCCCGTCTCGCGAGCCAGCACCTCGGCCAAGCGGCGGGAGTCGAGGGGATCGACCAGAGCACTGACGAGGTGGGCCGGGCGGCCCTTCTTCATCACGATGGGGCTCACCCAGGCGTCCAGGGCACCGGCCTGGAGGAGAACGGCCAGGGCGTGGGCGAGGGTCTCTCCTGTCACGTCGTCGACGTTGGTCTCGAGCACCACCACCGCCCGGCCCGCCGGCGCCGGCGCCGAGGCGACGCCGAGGACCACCTGGGTGAGGTTGGGGAGGTCGTCGAGCTCGGCGGTGCCGGCGCCGAAGCCGCTGGTGGTGAGGGTCATGGCCGGCATGGGGCCCCAGCTCTCGGCCAGGGCCGCCAGCAACCCGGCGCCCGTCGGGGTGGTGAGCTCGACGGGGATGTCGAGGCCCCTGGTCGGCGCGCCGGCCAGCAGCTCAACCACCGCCGGCGCCGGGTTGGGAAGCAGGCCGTGCCTGCTACGGACCATCCCCAGACCGAGGGCGACGGGACTGGCGGTGACGGCATCGACGCCGAGCACCTCCAGAGCGGCGGCGACGCCGACGATGTCGACGATGGCATCGACGCTTCCCAGTTCGTGGAAGTGGACCTGCTCGAGGGTCCGGCGATGCAGGCGTGCCTCGACGGCGGCGATGGCGGCGAAGGTGGCCGACGCCCGGTGCCGGACCCGCTCGGGCAGCACGGCCTCGTCGAGCAAGGCGTCGATGTGGGCGTAGGTACGGGTGACGGTGGAGGGCTCGACGGCGACGACGATCCTCGTCGCCGTCAACCCGCCTCGCATGGTCTCCTCGGCGGTCACCGTCCAGCCCGGTACGGGCAGTCGGGCGACGATGGCCCGGATCTCGTCGAGGTCGGCGCCGGCGTCGACCAGGGAGCCGAGCGCCATGTCGCCGGCGATGCCGGCGAAGCAGTGGAACCAAGCGACGGTCTGCGCCGGTTCAGCCACGAGCCCGGCCACCGCCACCGACATCGAGGATCCGGGCCACGGCGCAGGCGGCGCCGAAACCGTTGTCGATGCCCACCACCGTGATGCCGGCGGCGCAGCTTGCCAGCATCGACAGCAGGGCGGTGATGCCTTCGAGGGCCGCGCCGTGACCCACGCTGGTGGGCACGGCCACCACGGGGGCGGCGCTGATGCCCCCCACCACGCTGGCCAGGGCGCCGTCCATCCCGGCGATGACCACCACCACGCGCGCCTCGGTCACCACCTCGACGTCGGCCAGCAGGCGGTGTATGCCGGCGACGCCGACGTCGGTGAGGCGGGTCGCGACCAGGCCGTAGGCAGCCAGGGTGGCCACGCACTCCTCGGCCACCGGGAGGTCGGCGGTGCCGGCGGTGACGACGGCCACGTTCTCGACCCGGGGGGGCGCCGGGCGCCACACCACTGTGGTGGCGTACACGACACCTTCGGGCGCAGCAGCCAGGGCGGCGTCGATCTGGGCCGGGTCGGCCCGGGTCAGGATGACGGGCCCTCCCGCCGAAGCCAGGAGTTGGCTGACGATGGCGCCGCACTGCTCAGGGGTCTTGCCGGGGCCGTACACGGCCTCGGCCACTCCCTGGCGCAGGGCACGGTGGTTGTCGAGGCGGGCGAAGCCGAGGTCGGCGAAGGGCAGTCGTCGGAGACGGTCCACCGCATGGTCGGCCGAGACCACACCCGAGCCCACGTCGTCGATCAGTCGGCGCAGGTCTGTCTCGTCCACCGTCTCATCCTGCCCGACGACGGCCGTGGGCCCTACCCTCGGGTCGTGCGCCACGCCCTTCGTGTCGGGTTCCTCGGTCCCCCCGGCACCTTCACCGAGCAGGCCCTGCTGAGCGAGCCCGATCTGGCCGGCGCTGAGCTGCGACCCATGCCGTCGATCTCGGAGGTGCTCTCGGCGACCGCCGAGGGCGAGGTCGACCTGGGTTTCGTGCCCATCGAGAACTCCATCGAGGGCACGGTCAACCTCACCCTGGACACCCTCGCCTTCGAGACCGACCTGCTCATCCAACGGGAGGTGGTGGCGAAGATCCAGCTCAACCTCCTGGTGCCGCCGGCCACGAGCTTGTCAGAGGTGACGACCGTGGTGTCGATCCCCCACGCCACCGCCCAGGTGCGGGGCTTCCTCGCCCGCGAGCTCCCCGGGGTAGCCACCCGAGCCGTCAACTCCACCGCCGAGGCCGCCCGCCTCGTGGGTGAGAGCGGTGAGAAGGGCCTGGCTGCGGTGGGGACGGCTCTGGCCGCCGAGCTCTACGGGCTCGACTTGGTGGCCGTCGACATCGAGGACCACCCCGAGAACCAGACCCGCTTCGTGGCGGTGGCGCCGGCGGGTATACCCGCACCCAGCGGACACGACAAGACGACCGTGGTCTGCTTCCAACACGCCGACCGCCCCGGCAGCCTGCTCGCCATCCTCCAGGAGTTCGCGGCGCGCGCCGTCAATCTCACCAAGCTGGAGTCGAGGCCCACCAAGCGCAGCCTGGGCGACTACTGCTTCATCATCGACTTCGAGGGCCATGTGGCCGACGAGCTGGTGGCCGATTGCTTGCGCGACCTCAAGGCCAAGCTCGCCGACGTCAAGTTCCTCGGCTCCTACCCGGCGGTGGGCCACCACGGCGAGGCCCTCCGCCGCGACGCGGAGGCGTCCTGGCGCCAGGCGGACGAGTGGCTGAGCCGGCTTCGCAGCGACATCGCCCCTCGCGCGGGGGACGTCCCTTCGGCGTGAGCCACCCGTGGCCGGGTGCCGCTCGATGGCGACACCCGGCCACGCTCTCAGCTCAGCCGCAGGAGGGCCAGGGAGACGATCCCCGCTGCTGTCGGAGGGCCTGGGCCCGCCGGTCCTGCTCGGCGGCCGACGCCGCCGCCGGATCGCCACTGCCACCCACCGAGGCCCATGTCTGACGGTCGAACTGGTAGGCGCCCCGGTACTTCCCGTTGGCCGACACCGCGCCATAGTCGCCGCCGGACTCGCACTGGCGGATGGCACCGAGTCCGCTGCCGGTGCGGGCACCAGCCGACTGAGCTCGCACCCGCGCGTGGCCGCGGCCCTGACGCTCGGTCGCACGCTGGTTGTGGTTGTGGCTGTGGCTGGAGGCAGCGGGGGCCGCAGCCGGCGTGGTCGGCGCCGGGCTAGCCGTCGGGGTCGGTTGCGGACACTCGCCCGATGCGCCGTCGGGAAGAGCGAGCTCCCAACCGGGAAGGATGACATCGGGATCGCCGAGCAATTCGGCGTTGAGCTCGAGCAGCTCCGTCACACGATTGGCGTCGCCGAGCTCACACTCGGCGATCGACGTCAGGGACTCGCCCGACGTCACCGTATGGGTGGGGGCGGCGGCGGGGGGCACGACGGCCAAGGCCGTCGCCAACAGGAATGCACTCATGAACTTCTCTCCTCTTGGGGGGTTGGATGTCGGCCGGGCGCGCGCGCGTCGGGTACGGGGGGGTCTGTGTGGGGAGCCAGCCCGGCCGGTCGGGTGGCGGCGGCCCCAATCGGGCCTGCCGCTCCTGGCGGCGACCAGTGTGGCAGCTCTGACGGAGAACTCCACCTTTCCGCAGCGCCGGCACCGGATAGCGTCAGCGCTGGAGGGATGGCAGAGCGGCCGAATGCGGAGGTCTTGAAAACCTCTGGGCGTGAGCCCCGCGGGTTCGAATCCCGCTCCCTCCGCCCCCTCTGAACAGCACTTTTGCTTCCGCCTCCGTCTGAAAGGGCGGCTTTGCCACCAAGCGGGAGGCTCAGCGGGCGCTGCGCGAAGCGCTCTCGCGGGTCGACCAGGGAACCTTCGTGTCTCAGCAGCGAACCACCCTCGGCGACTACCTCGACCAGTGGCTGGAGACGATCCGGCCCAACGTGAGGGCCACCACCCACGCCGGCTACGAGCGCAACGTGGCCAAGCTCAAGCGCGGCCTCGGCCACGTGCGCCTGGGCGACCTGCGACCGATCATGATCGAGCGCCTCTACGCCGAGCTCGCCGCCACCGGCGGACGGGGCGGGACGCCCCTGTCAGCCAAGTCGGTGGTCAACGTGCACCTGTGCTTGGGTAAGGCGCTGGCGGACGCCGAGCGCCTGGGCATGCTCGCCGCCAACCCCGTCCGGCGGGTGCGGTCGCCTCGGTGGCAGAGCCCCGAGATGCGGGTGTGGAGCGCCGTGGGAGCCACGGGCCTCCCGTCGAGCCTCCAGATAGCAGTCGTCCGCCGCTGCGTCTTACTGCATGTTCACTGCCATCCCGCTCCGTGCCTCCTCAACATCGTCTCGACCAGCAATCGTGACCGCGACGTCGTCGGTCGAGGGCACGACCTGAGGGCGTCAGTGCGCGTAGAGCGCTGGTCGGTACCGGGGCTGGGGGACGGGCCGGCCGGCCTCCTTGGCCGCCGCCAGCCATGCCTCCTTGGCCACCAGGACCTCGGCGAGAGCCCGATTGGGGTCCCCTCCGAAGGCGGAGCAGGCCTCCAGATCGGGGATGTCGGCGATGTAGCCCTCGTCCTCGTCGCTGTAGAACACGTTGATGTGGTAGTCGGTCATCCCCGATCCTCCAGCCGGAGATCGTACCGTTCGATGAGTCGGAGCAACTGGCGCAGCTGGTAGGGCTTCAGCCGGAAGCTGCTCGGTGAGGTCCCCGAGCCGGCCGAGGTGACGTGGCACAACCGAGCGGTGCTCACCAGCTACACCGGCTTTGGCCGCAAGGTCCAGAAGTGGGACCAGCTCGACCCCAACCTGAAGTCGTACGCACACATGGCGGTCGCCGCCCTGGTCGGCTGCTCGTTCGGCAAGTCACCCGCCGCCGTGTGCCAGATCGCCCACCGGGCTCGCGACCACGTTGCCACTCGGCGCCAGCGGATGCCGGTCAGCATGACAGAGCAGCAGGAGGCCGTGGACCGCTTCCTCGCCGCCATCCGACACGGCGACTTGCAAGGCCTCCTCGACGTCCTCGCCCCCGACGTCGTCCTTGTGTCCGCCGGCGGCGGCCTGGTAGCCGCTGCTCGTCGTCCGATCGACGGTGCGGAACGGGTGGCCGGCTTCATCATAGGTGCCGCCCGCTCAGTGGACTTCGAGGCGAAGGCCGTCTGGCTCAACGGATCACCCGCCGGCCGGGTCGACATCGGCGGTGAGCTCGACACCGCGGTGAGCGTCGCTGTCGAGAACGGTCAGATCACGCACATCTACGCCATCCGAAACCCGCACAAGCTGGCCCGGCTCGACGGGGTCGCTGCACTTACACGGACCTAACCTCAGGTCGACCGTAGCCCGGCTTCACGTGCTACGGGAGCAACGCCGCAACGAGGAAGATCCACGCCGAGTTCTCCAGTGCACCCATCGCCGAAACGCCACATCCTCCGCGACACATCCGAGGACGTCGCC
>JAHWJI010000110.1 GCA_019348495.1 Actinomycetota bacterium
CGGATTCGACCGGCTGCCGGGCGGCTCCGTGCGGTTGAAGTGCCCGCCGGAGCACGAGGCGCGGATCTACGAGATGGCGACCGCTCACGACTGCTTCGGCCGGCTGGGCGAGGTGCGCTGCCCGGTCCTGCTGGCGTGCGGAGGAGTGAGCGAGGCGTGCCTGCCGGGCCCCGCCCGGGAGATCGCCGCCCGCCTGCCCCGGGCCTCGACGGAGGAGCTCCCGGGCCTCGGTCACCTCGGCCCGCTCGAGGACCCGGCCACGGTCGCCGCCTCGATCGCCCGCTACGTCGGGACCGGCCCGCCGGCGGAGGCGCCGCCGGCCTGAACCCAGGCGCCGGTGAGCAGGTGGCCGGCGATCACGGCGAAGCGCCCGGCGATGGTGGCCTCCTGGATGGCAGGGAGGACCGACTCGGCCCGGCGGAAGCGGTCACTGACCACCGCCCGATACCGGCCTTCCCGGAGGTCGAGCTCGACGGCGACGTCGGTCGGCTCCAGCAGCCATTCCGTGAAGGGGAAGAGGCACTTGAACACCGCCTCGCGGACGCTGAAGGCCACCTTGGTGGCGTAGGCGTCCAGGGGGTGGCCGGTCGGCTCCGCCACCAGCGGCCCCGCCACCGCCCGCTCGACGTCGTCGGGCAAGGGCGGGTCGAGCACCTCGATGTCGAGCCCGAGGCCCCGGGCGTGCTCGCTGCCGGCGACCACCGCGCCGGCCCAGGCGCCGGCGTGGGCGATGCTGCCGACCACGCCGGCAGGCCAGCGCGGTTGGCGACGGGGGCCCACCTCGACGGGGCCCTGGTCGCGGCCGATGGCAGCCAGGGCGGCGTGGGCGGCTGCCCGCCCGGAGAGGAACTCCCGACGCCGGGAGGGGACGGCCCGGGCGACGGCGGCCTCCTCCTCGGGCCAGGGGCACCGACGATCGGCCACCGGCACCAGCGCCACGCGCACGAAGGGCGGGAACAGGTCAGCGAGGGCGGCGGCGCCCTCGGCGGCGAGCTCGTCGGGCGAAGGGCCGGGCACCGGGTCCTGGCTACCATCCCGTCGGTGCCGCCGGCTGCCGAGGTCCCGTCCGTGCCGGCGCTGCTGGACGAGGCCGCCGCCCGGGCCGGCGTCGACGTCGACGACTGGGGCGGCCTCGGGTTCCTGCCGGCGCTCGAGCTGCTGGTCGAGTCCTGCCGGGCCACGGCCCGCCTCAACGCCACCGGCGCCGAGGTCCTGACCAAGGTCGTCCTGCGCCACCTCCGCAACCTGCTGGCCGTCCGGGCCGTGGTCGACGCCGACCCCGACGTGGCCGACCGGGCCCTCGGCAGCCCCATCGTGATCACCGGGCTGCCCCGGACGGGGACCACCCTGGTGCAGAACCTGCTCGCCCTCGACCCGGCGCACCGGGTGCTGCGGGTCTGGGAGGCCTTGCGACCCGTGCCCGTCGCTCCCCGGACGCCGTCCGCCGAGGTGCGCATCGGCCAGGCCGAGGCGTGGCTGGCCAAGCTCTACGAGCTGGCGCCGGGGTTCGAGGCCATCCACGGGTTGAGCGCCCGCGGCCCCGAGGAGTGCGACGCCCTGCTCCAGAACACCTTCGCCAGCCAGCACTTCGACGACATGTTCGACGCCCGCGACTACTCGGCGTGGCTCAACTCCGCCGATCTCTCCGAGGCCTATGCCTTCTACCGGCTCCAGCTGCAGGTCCTCGCCGGCACCGGTCCCGCCGAGCGGAGGTGGGTGCTGAAGTCGCCCAGCCACCTGGGCCACCTCGACGCCCTGTTCGAGGTGCTCCCGGGCGCCACCGTGGTGCACTGCCACCGGCACCCGCTGGAGGCGGTGCCGTCCTACGCCAGCCTGGTCACGACCATCCGCCGGCCCTACAGCGACGACGTCGACCCGGCCGTGTGCGGGCGCCAGGCCCTGGAGCGCAGCGCACTGGCCATGGACCGGGCCCTGGCGGTGCGGGATTCGGGGCGCCCGGAGGGAACCTTCGTCGACGTCTCGTACCCGGCGCTGGCGCGGGACCCGATCGAGGTGCTGGCCAGCCTCTACCAGCATCTCGGCCGGCCCCTCGGTGCCGACGTCGAGGCGGCGATGCGGGACTGGCTCGCCGAGCACCCCCGCCACCATCAGGGCGTCCACCGTTACCGGGGCGCCGACTTCGGGCTGGTGCCTGACGAGGTGGCCGCCGCCTTCGCCGGCTACCTGGACCGCTTCGGCGCCCTGGTCGAGAGCTGACGTCGGCGGGGCGTCATTCCCACTCCCCTGAGCGCAGCACGAAGCGGCGGAGCTTGCCGGTGGGGGTGCGGGGCAGGGCGGAGACGAAGGTGACGGTCCTCGGCGCCTTGTAGGGAGCCAGGCACGACCGGGCCAGGGCCCGCAGGTCGCCGGCCAGCTCCTCGTGCGGCCCGGCGCCGGCGACGGGGACGACGAACGCCTGCAGGCACGACGCCCCGTCGGCGCCGCGCACGGCCGCCACCGCCACTTCGGTGACCCCGGGATGGGTGCTCAGCAGCTCCTCGATCTCCTGGGGGGCGACGTTGATGCCCCCCACCAGCTCGATGTCGTCGTTGCGACCGTGGAGGTGGAGGAACCCCTCGGCGTCGAGCGAGGCCCGGTCGCCGGTGCGGAGCCAGTCACCCCGGCGGGCGGCGGCGGTGGCCTCGGGCTTGTTCAGGTACTCGATCAGCAGCGTGGGGCCCCGCACCTCGAGCGAGCCGACGTCGCCGGCGGGCACGTCGTGGGCCTCGTCGTCGCGCACCGCCACCTCGTAGGGCGGGAGGGCGTGCCCGACGGTGCCGTCCCGCCACGAAGCCAGGGTGTTGCTGGCGAAGGTCTGCCCCACCTCGGTGGAGCCGATTCCGTCGAGGATGGGGCAGTCGAGCAGCCGACGGGCCCGCTCGGCCAGGGCCACGACGAGGGGCTCGCCGGCGGAGACGGCCACCCGGACCGACCGGAAGGCCTCCGGGCGACCGCCGGCGACCAGGCGGGCGTAGAACGTGGGCACGCTGTAGAGGACCGTCACCTGGCGGCGCCGAACCAGGTCGGTGATGGTGTCGGCGTCCGGTGGCCCCCGGTGCAGCACCGCCCGGCAGCCGGCCAGGAGCGGGAAGAACAGCGAGTTGCCCAGGCCGTAGGCGAAGTACAGCTTGGAGACCGACAGCGACACGTCGTCGGGCCGCAGGGCGATGGCCCGGCGGGCGAAGGCCTCGAAGTAGACGGCGGCGTCGCCGTGGCGGTGAAGGGCCGCCTTGGGCGCCCCGGTGGTGCCCGAGGTGTACTGGGCGTAGGCGGGGGCGGCGGCGCCCACGGGCACGCCGGGGTGCCGGCGAGCATCGGGCAGGCCGGCGACCAGGGCCGGCGCCGCCAGCACCGGCGTGGGCCCGGAGAAGCGCCCGGCCAGGTCGGGCTCACACACGACCAGCGTCGGCTGGGCGTCGGTCGCCATGGCCCGGTGGTCGGCCTCGGTCAGGCGGGGGTTCACGGGCACGGCCACCGCTCCGAGGCGGACCGTGCCGAGGAAGGCCCACACCAGCTCAGGGCTGTCGTCCAGGGCCAGCAGGACGCGGTGGCCCCGGCGCACGCCGTGGCCGGCGAGCACGCCGGCGGCCCGGGCCGAGCCCTCGTGCACCTGGCCGTGGGTGATCACCCGCCGCCCCACCAGGTAGGCCGGATCGTCACGCCACCCCTGCTCGTCCGCTCGCTGCTCGCGGGTGGTGGCCAGGTTCACGGCTGGTCACCGGAGGGGCGCTCGACGGCCATCGGGGGGCCGCCGAACAGGTCGAACTCCG
>JAHWJI010000111.1 GCA_019348495.1 Actinomycetota bacterium
GCCCAGCGGTGGCGGCGGCTACAGTGAGCGGCCATGATGGGCCGGGGGACGGGGGTGTCGTCGTGCATGGGGGGCGGCGTTGCCCGGTGGTGACCCAGACCCTCAAGTGCGAGCGTCACGGGGAGACCACCCGGCTTACCTGCGTCGACTGCGAGCAGGCCATCTGCCCCAAGTGCATGACCCGCACCGAGGTGGGGCTGAAGTGCGAGCGCTGTGCCCAGCCCGTCGCCAGCCCTGACGTCGCCCTTGGCACCCGAGCTTCCCGACTGCCGTTGGTGGCCGGGGCGGTCGGCCTCGCCCTGGTGGCCGTGGTGGCCTTCTTGGCCCTTCGCCCGTCGGGCTCGCCCCAGCAACCGGTGGTGGCCCTTCCTCCGGTCGGCACCTGGACCGAGGCCCCGGCCCTGGCGGCCATCAGGGGCACGGCTACAGCCGTGGTCCTCGACGACGGGCGCGTCCTGGCTGCCGGGGGCGGTGTGGGCGCCATCGCCCTGGACGCGGCCGAGATCTACGATCCCTCCTCGCAGACCTGGCAGCAGGTGGCGCCCCTGGCCCAGGCCCGGCGCGGCCACCAGGCTGTGGTCCTCGACGACGGGCGGGTGCTGGTGGCGGGCGGGCTGGCCAACGGTGTTCCCCTCGCCTCGGCCGAGGTCTACGACGCCGGCACCGACGCCTGGTCGCCGCTGGCACCCATGGCGATCCCCCGCCTGGGCCACTCGTTGACCCGACTGGCCGACGGACGGGTGCTGGCGGCGGGTGGAAGCGCCCTCGAGTCCGAAGGGGCCGCGGCTGGTGGCCAGACCATCCGCACCGAGGCGTCCACCGAGATCTTCGATCCCGACACCGGCACCTGGTCCCCGGGCGGGGCGATGGGCACGGCCCGCTTCGAGCACACCGCCACGCTTCTCGGCGACGGCCGGGTGCTCGTGGTCGGGGGCTCGGGCCCGACCCGCGACGGTGAGGCGGTGGGCCCCTTGGCCTCCACCGAGCTCTACGATCCGGCCGCCGACGTCTTCGTGGGCTCCAGTGACCTGACCGCCGCTCGCACCAACCACGCCGCCGCGCTGCTCAACGAGAACGCGGTGATCGTCAGCGGCGGCGCCGGCGGCGACAACGGTGACGTGTCCCTCGCCTCGGCAGAGGTCTTCGACAGCCGGGCGGCGGCGTGGACCACGGTGGGGGCCATGGGCACCACCCGCACCGGCCACAGCGCCTCGGTGCTCGACGACGGGCGCGTGCTGGTCGCCGGGGGCGAGACGGTGCGCCGAGGCGAGCGTCGCTCGCTGGCCAGCGGCGAGGTCTTCGACTTTGACGGCGGCGCCAGCGGCGAGTGGCGCTCGGCGGGCGACATGGCCTGCCCTCGCAGCGAGCACGCCGCCGTCGTGCTCGGCGACGCCAGCGTGCTGGTCGTCGCCGGCGACGCCGCCTTCCCCGGGCAGGCGCCCGCACCACGGAGTTGCGTCGATCGGTACCAACCCTGACATGGAGAGAGGTCGAAGATGGCGAAGATGAGCGGCTTGCGCCGGCGCAAGCAGGACAGCGAGCTGGAGGACGGCGGAGAGGAAGGTCAGGAGAAGGACAACAAGAAGCGCGCCCTGATCCTGTGCATCCTGGCCCTGCCGTTCCTGGCCGCGTTCTACGGCGTGGTGTTGTGGTGGTCGCAGCCTCGATCACCGGGCGACGAGCTGCGCATCGACGAGTTCACCAACTTCATGGCCCAGGGTCGCATCCAAGAGGCGGAGATCCTCGAGACCGACAACCGCATCGTGGGCACCTACGATCGGGGCCAGTACTGGGTGGCCTACTCGGGTGGCAACGAGACGATCTTCGCCCGCCTGACCAGCGCGCTGGAAGACGCCGGCGTCCCCTTCTCGGTCAAGCAGCAACCGCTGAAGAACCTGGTGACGCCCATCACCTTGCTGTTGCCGGCTCTCATCATCATCGACGGACTGTTCATCTTGTTCCTCGCCTTTGGCCGGGGTGGCGACGGCTTCACCGCGTTCAGTCGCTCCCGGGGCAGGCGCCTGGCCACCGGCGAGTCCAAGATCACCTTCGGCGACGTGGCCGGGCTCGACGAGGCCATGGAGGAGCTCATCGAGATCCGCGACTACCTGTCGAACCCCGACAAGTTCCTGGCCATGGGCGCCTCGGTGCCCAAGGGCATCCTGCTCACCGGTCCCCCGGGGTGCGGCAAGACGCTGCTCGCCCGGGGCCTGGCGGGGGAGTCCAACGTCCCGTTCTTCTCCATCTCGGGCTCCGACTTCGTGGAGATCTTCGTGGGTGTCGGGCCGGCGCGCATCCGCGACTTCTTCAAGGTGGCCAAGGAGGCGGCGCCCTGCATCGTGTTCATCGACGAGCTGGACGCCGTGGGCCGAGGCCGCGGCACCCACTCCATCGGCGGCACCGACGAGCGCGAGGCCACGCTGAACCAGCTCCTGGTCGAGATGGACGGCTTCGAGTCGGGGAGTGGCGTGGTGGTGCTGGCCGCCACCAACCGGCCCGACATCCTCGACACCGCCCTACTGCGCCCGGGCCGCTTCGACCGACGGGTGGCCATCGAGCGTCCCGACGTGAAGGGACGGGAGGGCATCCTGCGCATCCACGCCCGGGGCAAGCCCTTCGACGACGACGTCGACATCGACGAGGTGGCCAAGCGGACCGTCGGCTTCTCCGGCGCCGACCTGGCCAACGTGGTCAACGAAGCCGCTCTGCTGGCCGCCCGCCGGGGTGACTCGTCGATCCAGCAGCGCCACTTCTTCGAGGCCATCGAGCGCCTCATGGCCGGCCCTGAGCGCAAGTCGCGCATCCTGTCGCCTCAGGACCGCCACCGCATCGCCTACCACGAAGCTGGCCACGCCCTGGTATCCACCGCCCTGCCCGGCACCGATCGGGTGAGCAAGCTGTCCATCGTGGCGCGCGGCCATGCGGGAGGCTTCACCTGGATGGTCCCCGAGGGCGATCAGGCGTCGGTGACCCGCTCGCAGCTCCTGGACCGCATCGCCGCGGCCCTGGGGGGACGGGCCGCCGAGGTGGTGGTCACCGGTGACCTGTCGAGCGGGGCCATGGCCGACCTCGACCACGCCGTCAACCTGGCCCGACGCATGGTCACCGACTTCGGCATGAGCGACCGGCTGGGGCCCTACACCGTGCGGGCGGTGCTCAACAGCGCCGCCAAGGACGGCCTCTACAGCGCCGGGTACTCCGAGCGGGTCGCCTCCGAGATCGACGCCGACGTCCAGGAGGTGCTGGCCCAGGCCGACGCCCGGGCCACGGCCGTCCTGATCGACCAGCGCCACGTGCTCGACGCCGTCGCCCACGCCCTCATGGAGGCCGAGACCCTCGAGGGCGACGTGCTCGACGGACTGCTCCTGCCCGTCAACCAGCATCGCCGGGAGGCGGTGGGCAGCTGATGGGCGCCTCGTCGCCGACCACCGCCGCCGCCAAGACGACGACGACCTGTCGTCATCACCGGCGGCGTGAGGCGGTGGGGACCTGCGCCAGGTGCAACATGGCGTTGTGCCGGGACTGCATGAACCCCACACCGGTGGGTTTCAAGTGCGGCCCGTGCACCGGCGGCGCCGGAGCGAGCTCCCGGGGGAGGGGCTCGGGAACGGAGTCAGCGCCGTGGCTCCGTCCTGCGGCGGTGGCGGTCGTGGTGGCGGTGGTGCTGGGCGTGGTGGCGGCCAAGCTGTTCGGTG
>JAHWJI010000112.1 GCA_019348495.1 Actinomycetota bacterium
GGCGAGCGGCCCTTCCCGTCTCCCTGTCTGGATAGGCCTGCTCGCTCACCTTGTGGTTGGGCGATGTGAAGCCTCCATGCCGCACCCACGGCTCGGCTGCCTCGGGCGTGGCCAGGAAGCGGAGCAGCTCCTCGCCCGGGCTGCCGTCGGTCATCAGCACGGCCACATCGCCTCCGGCGGCATCCACGGCGTTGGCAGCGGTGGCGGTTCCGACGACGGTCGGCTCATAGTGACCGATCGACGGGAAGGCGAAGAACTGGGCGTCGACGCCCATCCTCGACTCCGTCTTCGCCACCTCGTTCGCCACGAAATCACCCTCGAAGACCATGGCCGCCTCCGGTGCGTCCGGATTGCCGAAGACCTTCCGTATCGACTCTTCGTAGGTCAGCTCCAGGGAGCCGGCGGTCCCACCCGCCAACCACTCCTCTCGACCGAAGATCTCAGCCAATCTGGCCAACGCCCCCTTGACGGTGGGGTCCGTCCAGCGCAGGTTCCCGGCCGCCAGCTCCTCATAGTCCGCAGGACCCGCGGTGCGGAGGTAGACGTTCTCGAACCAGTCGCTCAGCACCCATCCGTCGTCGCCTCCTCCGGCGACGGCGAATGGAGCTATCCCAGCGGCATCCAGCCTTGCCGCCGCATCCTTGAGGCCCGCCCAGTCGCTGGGCGGGCTGTCGATCCCCGCCTTCGCGAACGCGTTGACGTTGTACCAGATGATCGACTTGTTGGCGGCTTTGAACCACACGCCGAAGGGTGTGCCATCGACCTTCCCCGCCTCCTGCCAGGCTGGGCTGTAGTTTCGGGAGACTTCTCGAGTTGTTTGGGCGTCCAGCGGCGTGAGGCGGTTGTCTCGAGCCAACTCCGCCAGCAGGCCCGGCTGGGGAAGCAAGGCCACGTGCGGTGCGCAGCCCTGCGCTTCTAGCCGACGCAGCGTTTCGCCGAGATCCCGGTCTGCTCTCGCGTCGTGAGTGGCGAACACGACATCGATGCCGCTCTTCTGGGCGAACCGACCCAGGACCTGCTCGAACCGTTTGCGTTCCTCTCCGGCCCACGTCGCGGCCACGACCACGCGCTCCTTGTCGCCGGGGAGGACCGGCTGTGAGCCCTTGAAGGTGGTCGAGCACTCGGAGGTCAAGAGTCCGACCTCCACGGCCGCGGCGGGCGTTCTCCCGTCGACAAGCACGAATGACGCCGCCGTGAGTAGAACCAGCGTCAGCACGGCGGCGACCCCCCAGACCGAGTGGCTGAGGCCGGAGAGGGTCGTCCGGCGGTCCCCCTTCCTCCGTGCAGTCCGTTGGGCCCGGACGACCGGGGTGGGCACCTCGTCGACCAGCGGCCGCCGGTGCGCAAGGCGCTTCGCCAGGGGGTCGTCCGCGAACAAAGGCAGCTCTCGCCCCATGTCGGTAACGGCGTCCAGCAGTGCGAACAGCTCACGTGCCTTCACTTGGTCGTGGGGGCCGAGCCTCTCGAGGTCCGGTGGGGGCGCTTCTCCGCGCAGGTGCGCGAGGTACGCCCCGATGAGCTCATTGACTCGGGAGTCGTCGCTGTGGTTCAACTCGCCTCCCGAGACGGGTCATGCGACGGCTCCTCCCCGAGCCAGACCGATAGGTGCTCGATGCCGTTGTTCCTCGCCTTCGAGACCGCCTGGTGGGAGACACCGAGGTCCTTGGCCACGTCCGTGCACGTCCGGCGGTTCATCACCGTCTCCACGACTGCGTGCCGTTGCCGGCCGGGCAGGCGCTCGAGCAGGTCGGTGGCCCGGTTGAGCATGTCCTCTCTCCGTTCGAGCTCGGCGGCGAGCTCATCGTCGTCCTGGACCTGCTCCAGCCAGTCACGGGGTTCTTCCAGGTTGCGCCGTCGCACGAGATCGACCGCCCGCCGGTAGGCGATCACCCGAGCGGTTCCCACCAGCGACGTCACCCCCTCCAGCCCGTTTCCCATGAGTTGATCGAAGGCCCTGGCCACGACGTCGTCGTCACTGAAACCGCCGTAGCACCGGCAAGGACGCAGGCAGCGCCACACGGCCAGGTACATCGGCCTCCGGACGACCAGGTAGATCGCCGCCCAGTCGGGATCGCCCGCTTGCGCTTCGCGCAGCAGTCGATCCGGGGCGTCCAGGACCTTCATTCCTCCCCCATGCAACCAGTTGTCGTTACCGGCGGGCCTTCCGCAACCCCACGGGGACGCGTGGCTCCGGGGAGCGGGGTTGCGGACCGGCGGTCATCCCCGACCAACGTACGCACGGCGCTCGGAATGGCTGACGTGCGAACTGACCGGACCCCCAAACAACAAGGGAGCTGCAAGTGAGACCGGGAACATGACGGCTGTCCGTGCACTGGTCCTGGTGTCCCTCACTGCGCTTGCGGTGTTGTGTGCGCTCTTCATCCAAGGTTTGGCATCGGTGCCGCCCGACAAGGTCGCACTGCACTACAGCGGTGGGCCCATGGAGGGCGAGCACTTCCAACGGGTAGTGCCGCCGGGCACGAACACCAGGTTCTACGGCCTCCTGGACAACGTGCACGAGCTTCCTGCCACCCAGCTGAACTACATCATGAGCAAGGCGCCCGAGCAGACCGGTGCCGAGAGAGCGGAGTTCGTCGGGGCCCCCACCCTCGACAAGGTGACGCTGCAATGGGAGACCGCCACCTACTTCAAGCTCAACACTCACGGACCGGTCGTCCGGCGGTTCTTCGAAGAGATCTGCCTCCGCTACCGGTGCACAGATCTCTCGCCTGGAGGTGGCTGGGATCGCATGGTCGCCGACACGGTCCGTCAGCAGGTCGTTGCCGCCATCCAAGGAGCGTCCCGTGGCTACACCTCCGACGACATCTACTCCAATCGAGAGACGCTGCTCGAGATCCAGCAGGAGATCGGTTCGACGCTGAAGGACCGGCTCGCCGAGGTGCTCGGGGGAGAGTTCTTCTGTGGTCCCAGCTACGACCCCGAGCAGCCCCTCGACTGCCCTGGCTTCACCTTCCTCGTCAAGGAGGTCACCCTGCCGCAGAACGTGCAGGACCAGTACGACATCAACCGCGCATCCGCTCTCGCCGTGGACAACTCCCGCAACGAGGCCGCCCAGAGAAAGATCGAGGCAGAAGGTGAGGCCGCCCGTCAGGGCGCACTGAGAGACGCTCCCGAGCTCACTGCCGCACAGTTGGCGTACATCTACGCCCAAGCTCAGCTCGAGTGCGCCCGTCGTGACCACTGTGTCCTCGTCCTCGGTGGCGACCCGGCCATCGAGGTCCAGTCCCGTGGGAGAGATGGGTAGCACCGGGGCGTGCGCCACAGGCCGTGGGGGCCAGCGCCGCCCAGGGCCGGACGCCGTCAGCGTCACCCTGGGAGCTCCGCAGCATCGACGTGCCGCCGCCGCCGCCGCCGCCGCCGTGTCGACCGGAGCGACCGGCCGCCCCTACGCTCATCTCGATGGAGGACCGCTTTCAG
>JAHWJI010000113.1 GCA_019348495.1 Actinomycetota bacterium
ACCCGTCCCCGGACGAAGGCGACACCGATGGCGCCGATCAGCACCACACTGGCGCCGACCACGACCACCGTGGGCAGCACCGCCTCTCGAAACCCGAAGGCTCCCCAGACGTCGGCCAGCAGGCGACTGGCCAAACTTGATCCGGCGCCCGGGCCCTGCCTCGGCGGTTGGTCGAGGCCGAGCTGCACACCCTGGTCGGCAAGGAGGTGCCCGAGGTGCCACCACCCGCCCACGACCGTGGCCAGCGCCACCACGATGATGGGTCGACCCCGGCGCAGGCGCCGATCTCCCGGGCTCGCAGCCCCGACCGCACGGCGCCGGGGAGCCAGGAGGTAGGCCCCGACCATCCAGGGCACCAGCACCAGGGCGCTGCCGCTGGTGAGCAGGGCCAGGCCGCAGCTGACCCCGGCCAGCACCGCCGTGCGCCGTGAGGAGTCACCGGAGACCACCCGGGCGCCGAGGTAGAACACCACGGCGCCCAGGGCCACCACCAGGGCGTCGTCACCGACCACTGACCCCACGTGGGTGAGCTGGGGGACGGCGAGGACGGCCACCGCAGCCGTCAAAGACGCCCGCGGCGGGCATCCGAAGCGCCGGGCGGAGGCCCAGGCCAGGAGTGGGACGGTGGCCACCAGGGCCACGCTGACCAGTCGGAGGAGGGCGACGGTCGAGTCGAACGACCAGGGCCAACCGGGGAGCACGATGTCGGCGACGGCCAGGACGGCGGCACCCAGCCAAGAGGTGAGGGGAGGTCGGCGGGCGATCGGGTTGGCCACATCGGGGGGGTCAGGGGCGGGCGCCGCCGCCAGCTCGTCGAAGCTCGGTCGGTCTCGGGGGGGCACGGCGTCGTCGATGTCGACCGGTGGGGCCCCGGCGGTGTAGGCCGGCGACGAGGCGGCCGCGGCCAGGACCTCGGGGGCGACGGAGGGCCCGGTGCCAGCGGCGCCAGCGTCGACCGCAGGAGCGTCGAGCGCAGGAGGGTCGACGGCGGGAACGGCGGTGGCCGGGGTGTCGGCCTGCCCGGCCAGGCGGCGCATCTGGTCGACGTGGAGCAGCTCGTCGGGTGCCCGGAAGATGGGCACGAGCACGCTGTAGCAGACCAGGAGCAGCACGTGCACGGCGGTCACCAGCCCCACCGCCCGGGACACCGTCGCCTCGGGTGGGCTCGGCCCGGGAGGCACCATCGGCGCTCGACGACGGGGTACGCGGGGCTCAGCGGCGGCGGAGTCCACGGCGCGGAGGCTACCCCTCACCCTCGCCGGCGCTGCGCAGCTGCGCTTGGGCGCCGGCGGGATGGGCGGGCATGATCCCAGGATGGTGGGGGCACGGCGGTGAGGGTTGCGGTCCACGTCGGCCAGCTCCTCCAGCCCGTCCCCGGCGGCATCGGTCGCTATGTCGAGCACCTGGTGCGGACCCTGCCCGCGGTCGGTGTCGAGCCCGTCGCCTTTGGCGCCGGTCCTCCCCCGTCGCTGCTCACCGCCGGCCATGACGACGACGTGCCCTATGTCGACGTGGGGTGGCCGACGGGAGCGCTGCGCTACGAGGTCTGGCACCGGCTGCGTCGACCGGTGGTCCCGGTTCCCGGCGACGTCGTGCACGCCACCAGCCTCGCCGTGGTCCCTGCGGGGAAGCGGCCCCTGGTGGTGACCGTCCACGACCTCGTCTTCCTGCGCCACCCCGAGCACCTGACGCCCCGGGGCGTCTCCTTCCACCGCCGGGGCCTGGAGCTGGCCCGGCGGGAGGCAGAGGCGGTGGTGGTGCCCACCGCCTTCGGGAGAGACGAGCTCCTAGCCGAGGGCTTCGACGGTGACCGGGTGCACGTGGCGCTCCATGGGGTGGAGGTGCCTCCGGGCGTCGAGGTCCCACCGCCGCCCGACGGGTCGCCGCCCGGTGCCGCGTCACGTTTTCCCCCTGGCGTGCGTCCACCGTTCGTGTTGTTCGTGGGCACCCTGGAGCCCCGCAAGGGGGTGGTCGACCTGTTGGCCGCCCATGCCACCCTGCGCCGGTCGAATCCCGACCTGGCCCTGGTGCTGGCCGGCGCTCGGGGCTGGGGGACGGCGCTCGACCTCTCGGCGGCGGGGGTCGTCGCCCTCGGGCACACCCACGACGGCGATCTCGACGGCCTGTACCGTGCCGCCGTGGCGCTGGCCCTGCCCAGCCGCTACGAGGGCTTCGGGCTGCCGGTGATCGAGGCCATGGCGCGGGGCTGTCCGGTGGTGACCAGCGACGCCGGCGCCCTGGTCGAGGTGGGGGGTGGGGCGGCGACGGTGGTACCGGTGGGCGACGTCCACGCCCTGGCCGGGGCCCTCGAGCGCCTGATGGTCGACGAGGAGCACCGGGCCGACCGGGTTGTCGCCGGTCGCCGGCGGGCGGAGGGGTTCACCTGGGCCGCCAGCGCCCAGGCCCACGCCGGCGCCTATCGTGCCGCGCTGGGAGCCGAGGGGGGAGTCGGCGGGTGAGTGAGGCACGACCCCGGGTGGCGCTCGACGTGTCGGCGGTGCCGGCCCGGCCGGCCGGCGCCGGCATCTACGTGCTGCGCCTGGTCGAGGCCCTGGCCGCCAGCGACCAGGTCGACCTCGAGCTGGTCGCCTCCGTGGGTGACGGCCGGCGCTGGCAGCAGGCCGCGCCCGCCGCCCACGTGCACCCGGTGGCGCCCGGGCGGCGGCCGGTGCGCCTGGTGTGGGAGCAGTCCCAGGCGCCGGCCCTGGCCGAGCGCCTGGGCGACCTGTGGCACGGGCCGCACTACACCATGCCGCTGCGGGCTGAGGTCCCCACGGTGGTGACCATCCACGATCTCACCTTCTTCGACCACCCGGAGTGGCACGAGCGGGCCAAGGTCGTCTACTTCCGCAAGATGATCCGCTCCAGCGCCCAGCGGGCCGACACCCTGGTGTGCGTCAGCCGGTACACCGCTGATCGCCTGCACGCCGTGCTGGCCCCGACGGCCCCGGTGGAGGTCATCACCCACGGGGTCGACCACCGACGCTTCCGGCCGGGTGACGAGGGTGATCTCGCCCGCTTGGCGGCACTGGGCGTGCGCCAGCCCTTCGTGGCCTTCACCGGCACCCTGGAGCCCCGCAAGAACGTGCCCGCCCTGGTGCGGGCCGTGGCCCGCCTGGCCCCCACCCACCCCGAGCTCCAGCTCGTGCTGGCCGGGCACCGGGGGTGGGGCGGCGCCGAGGTCGACGCCAGCGTGGCCGCCAGCGGGCTGGGCGAGCGGGTGGTGCAGCTCGGCTACGTCGACGACCAGGTGTTGCCGGCGCTGTACCGCCAGGCGGCGGCGGTGGCCTACCCCTCGCTGGAGGAGGGCTTCGGTCTGCCTGCCCTGGAGGCGCTGGCCTGTGGTGCGGCGGTGGTGACCAGCAGCGGGTCGGCCATGGAGGAGGTGGTGGGCGCCGCCGC
>JAHWJI010000114.1 GCA_019348495.1 Actinomycetota bacterium
CTCGAGGACGGCCTCGGCCGCGTCAGCGTCGTGGAGGACGACGGGCGGCGCCCCGGCCGCGAGCGGCAGCAGGGTGCCGGGGTAACCGAACTCGGCCAGGGCCAGCAGCGCTGCCTCCGGTGAGCAGGCCAAGCGTGTCTCCGGGCGCGGCAGCCCAGCGGTGGCGAGGGCGGTTGCGACCGCGAGCCGGTCCCCCGTCGCGGCCAGGCCGGCATCGAGCGTCACCGCCCCGAGCGCCCGGCAGGCGGCGGGCTCGCCGCTTCCCAGCCGGCCCAGTTGTGACAGCGGATCACCGCCACGATCGCCCGCCGAAACGCGCAGCAGCGCCGCGTCACAGCCCTCCCCCCGCCACACCAGCTCCCCCGAAAGCCACTCGTCGCTCCCCAGCACGCGCGTCTCGCAGCAGCGTCCGCCGGCGCGATCGACCACGTGCCCGGCGGTGAGCACCAGCCCGGCCAGGCCGGCAGGACGGCGCACGAGCCGGCGCAACACCCGTCGGCGAGGAACGCCGAGCGCCGTCTCCAAGCCGGTCGAGACGACCTCGCCGGAGCCGGGGACGACGGCGGGGCCTGACTCGGGCACCCGGGCACGAGCGACCACGTCTACCGGTACTGGACCCGGGGATCGAGCCATCGGTAGGCCAGGTCGGTCGCCACGTTGGCCATCACGACGAAGAGGGCGACCACGAGGAAGATCCCGAGCACGACCGGGGTGTCCCGGGACTGCAGCGAGCTCAACAGGAGCCGGCCCAGGCCGGGCCAGCCGAAGACGATCTCGGTCACGATGGCCCCTGAGAGCAGGTGCCCGGCCCGCCCACCGATGACGGTGACCACCGGGACCAAGGGCCGGCGCAAAGCGTGTCGGACCAGCACCGCCCGCTCGGCCAGTCCCTTGGCCCGGGCGGTGCGCACATGGTCACTGGCCAGCTCGCCCAGCAGGCCGACACGGGTGAGCCGGAACACCGCGGCCACCTCCTGGGAGGCCAGGACCAGCGCCGGCAGGGCCAGGTGGTGGGCCACCTCGAGGAAGGCGGCCATGCCGGTGGTGTCGCTGCGGGGGCTGGTCATCCCCTGCACCGGGAACCACCCCAACCCGGCGGCCAGCACGAGGATGGCGAGCTGGCCCAGCCAGAAGACCGGGGCGGCGTACACGGCCAGGGTGGCGCCGCTGGCGGCCAGGTCGCGCACCCCGTGGGGCCGGGTGGCGGCGAAGGCGCCCAAGGCCACGCCGCCCAGACTGGAGAGAACCAGAGCGGTCACGCTCAACAGCAACGTGGCCGGGATGCGCTCGACGATGATCTCGGCCACCGGACGGCCCTGGAGGTAGGACGTGCCCAGGTCGGCCTGGATCACCTGGCCGACGTAGGTGGCGAGCTGCTCGGGCAGGGGCTCGTCCAGGCCGAACTTGTCCCTGACAAAGGCGTAGTACTCAGCGTCGCCGTTCTGGCCAGCCAGGGCCAGCACCGGATCGCCGGGGGCGGCGTGGATGAGGAGGAAGCCGATGAGCAGGATCGCCGCCGCCGTGGGCACCACCTGGAAGAGGCGCCAGCCGACGTAGCGCAGGGTCACGGAACACAGAACGCCGTCTCGGCGAAGTGCCCGGACTCCCCGAAGCCCTGGCAGTCGGCCTGGTAGGCCCGGGTGGACACCGTCTCGACCAGCCAGACGTAGGGGAGCTCGTCGACCAAGATCTCCTGGATGCTCTGGTAGAGGGCCTGGCGCTGGGCCGGGTCGACGGTGGTGATGGCCTCGTCGAAGAGACGGTCGACCTCGGTGTTGCGGTAGGCCGAGGAGTTGGAGAAGGGCACCGGTCCGATGTTGGCCGAGGTGTACATGCGCCGGACCCCCACGGCCGGGTCGGTGCCGTTGCAGTAGGAGATGACGTTGGTGTCGAAGTCGCGCTGGGTGAAGACCGTCTCGGCGAAGACCGCCGGCTCCAGGGTCTGGAGACTGACGTCGATCCCCACCTCGGCCAACTGGGACCGGAAAAGCTCTCCGTACTGGGCGAAGGTGGGGAAGCTCAGGAACTCAAAGGCCAGGGGCGTACCGTCGCTGACGCCCTGGACGCCCTGGGCGGTGCGGGTCCCCTCTCCGTCGCGGACCCAGCCGGCCTCGTCGAGCAGGGTCGCCGCCCGCGCCGGGTCGAAGCCGGGGATCTCGAGGCCCTCGGCCCGGGCCACGGGGATGCCACTGTGGATGGGGGCTTCGGCCACTGCCCCCTGGCCGAACTCGACCCGCTCGAGGAACTGCTGCCGGTCGAGGGCGGAGGCGACGGCCTCGCGGACCTCAGGGCTCTGGAAGATGGGGCGATCGAGGTTGAAGCTCGTGGTCATGATGCAGTTGGCGCCACCGGGGTTGACGCTCGTCTCGAGGAACTCGATGTCGCCGCTGCCTTCCAGGCGGGCCAGATCGGGCCCAGGGACCCCGAAGAGCCAGTCGACCTCTCCCTCCTCCAGGGCGATCACCTGGTTGCCCTTCTCGGGGACGACCCGCAGGACCACGCCGTCGAGGTAGGGCAGGTCGGCCTTGAAGTAGTCGGCGTTGGCCTCGAGCACGACCTCTTGGCCGGGTGCGTAGGAGACGAAGCGGAACGGCCCTGTCCCGACCGGGGCCTGGTTGGCCGGGTTCTGCTGGGGATCGCTCCCGGCGTAGAGGTGCTCGGGCAGGATGGGCGCCTCGGTCACGCCGAGCTGCTGCAGGAACGGGGCGTAGGGCTCGCTGAAGCGGAACACCACCGTCTGGTCGTCCGGTGTCTCGATCGACTTCAGGGCGGAGCCCACCGAGGCTTTCGTCCGGGAGTGGAACTGCAGCAACACCTCGTCGAAGCTGTACTTCACGTCGGCCGAGGTGAAGGGCTCGCCGTCGTGCCAGGTCACGCCGTCACGTAGGGCGAAGCGGTAGACGGCGCCGTCCTCCTCGACGTCCCATGACTCGGCCAGCTCGGCGACGGGTTGGCCCTCGGGATCCAGCTCGACCAGGCCGTTGAACATCAGCTCGGAGGCGGTGTGCACCGCCCCGCTGGTGGTGATGGCCGGGTTGAGCGCCCCGGGGTCCGAGGAGATGGCGACGACGAGGGTGCCGCCCCGCACCGGCTGCTCGGCCACGGTGGTGTCGGTCGCCTCCTCCCGGCCTCCGGTGGCGCCGTCGCCACTACAGGCGCCGGCGACAACCACGAAGAAAAGCGCCGCAATTAGCGTGCGAGGTGCAGGCATTGTCTCTCCCGTCGTCGAGTGCTGAGGAGCGTAGCGGCAGGCGGCTTCCATAGGATCGTCG
>JAHWJI010000115.1 GCA_019348495.1 Actinomycetota bacterium
AGGTCGGCCAGGATGTCGTCGGGGTGCTCCAGGCCGATGGAGAGCCGGACCAGGCCGTCACCGATGCCCATGGCCGCCCGCTCCTCGGCCGTGAGGTTGGCGGCGGTGGTCGACGCCGGGTGGGTGACCAGGGTCTCGGGTCCACCGAGCGACGTGGCCAGGCGGGCCAGCGAGACCGCCTCGACGAAGCGCTGGCCCGCCCGCCAGCCGCCGGCCAGCTCGAAGCTGAGCATCCCCCCGCCATGGGCCATCTGGCGGAGGGCCACCGCCCGCTGCGGGTGGGAGTCGAGCCCGGGGTAGTTCACCCTGGTCACTGCCGGATCGGCCTCCAGGAAGCGGGCCACCTGATCGGCCGTCGCCGCCTGCTGGCGCACCCGCACGGGCAGGGTGCGCAGTCCCCTGAGGGCGTTGTGGGCGTCGTAGGGAGACGCCACCGCGCCGTGCACGGTGTGGTAGTTCCAGATCCAGCCCACGAGGTCGTCGGGTCCGGCGATGATCCCGAGGGTGGCGTCGTTGTGGCCGGCCAGGCCCTTGGTGGCGGAGTGCACGACGAGATCGCAGCCGTGCTCGAGCGGGCGCTGCACCAGGGGACCGGCGAAGGTGGAGTCCACCACTCGCAGCGGCCCCGTGATCGACCCCAGAGCGTCGAGGTCGACCAGTTGCATGCCGGGGTTGGCCGGC
This sequence comes from Actinomycetota bacterium, assembly GCA_019348495.1. Classification (GTDB taxonomy): domain Bacteria; phylum Actinomycetota; class Acidimicrobiia; order Acidimicrobiales; family CADCSY01; genus JADDRA01. The sequence continues at coordinate 682 of JAHWJI010000115.1, forward strand.
GTCTCCACGAAGACCAGCACCGTGCGCCCGGGGATCACCGCCGCGGCGAGCGCACCGGCGTCGGTGGCGTCGACCGAGGTGACCTCGATCCCGAAGCGGGGGCAGATGCCGGCGAACAGCAATGACGTCGACGAGTAGAGCTGGCGCTGGGCGACGACGTGGTCGCCCTGGGAGCACAAGGCCAGCACCACCGACGAGACCGCCCCCATGCCCGAGGCGAAGGCCTGGGCCGCCTCGGCGCCTTCGAGCTCGGCCACGGCGTCCTCGAAGGCCCGGACCGTGGGGTTGCCGTAGCGGCTGTAGAACGCCTTGGGCCGCAGCGAGGAGGCCAGGCGCAGGCTCTCGGCCACGGTGGGCGTCTCGAACGTGCTCGACGGCCACAACGGCGCCACCAGCGACGTGCCGTTCTCGCCCCGCCCGGCGAGGATGGCCCTGGTCTCGACGCGGTACGGCGGCATCGTCGACGCCGCCTCCCGGAGCGGTTCGTCGGTCATCGCTCACCCACCTGACTTGTCGACGTCGGAGAGGAACCGGGCCAGCGGCGGTCCCAGCTGGTCGAGGTCGATGAGGAAGGCGTCGTGGCCGTGGTGACTTTCGATCTCGAAGTAGTCGCTCGGGGTGCCCTTGTCGTGGAGCACGTCGCGCACCAGCCGTTGCTGGTAGGTGGGGTACAACGAGTCGGAGGAGATGCCGACCACGAGCGTGGGCACGGCGATGCGGGCCAGCGCCTCGTCGATCCCTCCCCGCCCCCGGGCCAGGTCGTGGAGGTCCATGGCCTTGGTGAGGCACAGGTAGGAGTTGGCGTCGAAGCGCCGAGCCAGCTTGGCGCCGTGGTACTCGAGGTAGCGCTCCACCTCGAAGCGCTGCCACAACGAGAACCCGTCGAGAGGCTCGACCACCTCCCGTCCGAAGCGGTCGGTGAACACGTCGTCGCTGCGGTAGGTGATCTGGGCGATGCTGCGGGCGATCGACAGACCCTCGGTGGGACCGTCACCAGGCGCCGCCTCGTAGTAGTCGCCCCCCCGCCAGCGAGGGTCGAGACGTATGGCCTTGCGTCCGGCGCTGCCGAAGGCGATCTGCTGGGCGCTGGCCGCCGCCGCCGTGGCGATGGGCACCAGCGAGCGCACCCGCTCGGGGAACATCACGCCCCACTCCAGCACCTGCATGCCTCCCATCGAGCCGCCGATGACGCTCAGCCAGCGCAGCACCCCGAGGTCGCGGGCCACCGCCGTCTGGGTGCGGACGATGTCGCGGATCGACACCACCGGGAAGGCCGATCCGTACCGCCGCTCACCGCCACGGCGGGGATCGTCCGACGCCGGACCGGTCGAGCCCTGACAGCCCCCGAGGACGTTGGCGCACACGACGAACCAGCGGTCGGTGTCGATGGCCCGGCCCGGCCCGATGAGACCGTCCCACCACCCGGGTGCGGCGTGGCCGGGGCCCATGGTGCCGGCGGCGTGTGTGTCGCCGGTGAGGGCGTGACAGACGAGGATGGCGTTGTCGCCGTCGGCCGCCAGCTCACCCCAGGTCTCGTAGGCGATGGCGATGTCGCCGAGCTGGCCACCGCCCTCGAGGACGAAGGGGCGATCGACGGCGAGGCGGGCGAAGCGGCGCCGGCCCGGCGGGTCGCCCGGGCGCCAGGCACCGGAGACGGGAAGGGCGGCGGGCATCGCTGCCGAGCGTACTTCCACCTTCCCCCGCCCCTCGGTGAAAAAGCCGGCTCCGGTGGCTCCGGCAGCCAACGGTAGGGTCTCGCCGTGGCGGCCCTGCGTCCCTTCCGCTTCGGCCTCTCCCTGGCCGGATTCGACCACGGCCATGACTGGGCCGACACGGCGCGGCGCATAGAAGACCTCGGGTACTCCACCGTGCTGGTGCCCGACCACCTCGGTGACCAGCTGGCCCCGCTACCTGCGCTGGCCACGGCGGCCGCCGCCACCACCACGTTGCGGGTGGGCACCTTCGTCCTCGACAACGACTACCGCCACCCGGTGGTGCTGGCCAAGGAGACCGCGACGATCGACCTGCTCTCGGGCGGTCGCTTCGAGCTGGGCCTGGGGGCGGGCTGGCGCCGGGAGGAGTACGACGCCGCCGGCATCGCCTTCGATCCCGGCAAGGTCCGCCTGGCCCGCCTGGAAGAGGCGACAGCCGTGTTACGGGGCTTGTGGTCGGGCCAGCCCTTCAGCTTCGACGGTGCGCACTACCGGGTGCACGACATGGAGGGACGGCCGCTGCCCGCCCAATCCGGTGGGCCACCGCTGTTCCTCGGTGGTGGGGGACCCCGCCTCCTGGCCCTGGCCGGCCGCCGCGCCGACATCGTCGGGCTGGCCCCTCGGGCCCGGCCCGACGGCACCCTCGACCCGGCCGACATCTCACCTGACGCCATCGAGGCCAAGCTGGCGACGCTGCGCACGGCGGCCGGCGGGCGTGTCGCCGACATCGAGCTCAACGTCCTCACCGTCGCCGCCGAGGTGGACGAGCACGTGCCCCGCGACCGTCGGGTCCAGGAGCTGGCCGAGCGTTC
>JAHWJI010000116.1 GCA_019348495.1 Actinomycetota bacterium
CGTGCTCGACGAAGCGGCGCTCGGCGACCGGGTGGTCGTCCACCCCGGCGGGGAGTTGGTGGGCAGTCTCGGCAGCCCGGTGCTCGACCACGGCGCGACCGAGCTCGGCGTTGCCGCCATCGCCGCCGTGCGCTCCCACACGGTGGCGCTCGACGGCGCCGGCCGGGCCTTCGTCGAGGTGGTGGAGCCGCCGAACCGCCTGGTGGTGTGCGGGGCCGGGCCCGACGCACCTCCCCTCGTGGGGCTGGCCGCTCGCCTGGGCTGGAGCGTCGACGTGGTCGACGACCGTCCCATGCTCCTCACTGCCGACCGCTTCCCGGGGGCCCGTTCGCTGGTGCGAACCGAGCCGGAACGGGCGGCGACGACGGTCGGCACCGATCCCCGTACGTGCGTGGTGGTGATGAGCCACAACCTCGGGCGCGACCGGGGGTACCTGCGCTCCTTCTTGCCCGTGCGCTGCGCCTACCTGGGTGTCGTGGGGCCTTCCGCCCGTCTGGCCGGGCTGCTCGGGCAGCTCCGTGCCGAAGGCGTGGCGCCGTCGCCGGAGTCGTCCACTCCGGTCCACGGCCCGGCCGGGCTCGACCTCGGTGCCGAGGGCCCGCACGAGGTGGCGTTGGCCATCGTGGCCGAGATCCTTGCCGTTCGCCGGGGAGCCGGGGCGGGGTTCCTGCGCCATCGCCAGGGCCCGATCCACCTCCGCACCGCGGACCGGCAGGCTTCGGCCTGACCCGGCCGGCGCCGGGCACCCGAGCGCCACCCGGCCGACGACGGCGTGGGCGAGACTGAGCAGCCATGGCATCCATCCTCCTGGTCGAGGACGACGCCTCGGTGCGCGAGGCGGTGGCCATGGCGCTCGAGGGCGACGGCTACCAGGTGCGCACCGCGGTGTCGGGCGGCGAGGCGCTCGACCGGTGGCGGCGGGTGCCGCCGGACCTCGTCCTGCTCGACGTGATGCTGCCCGGCACCGACGGCCTGGAGGTGTGCCGGACCATCCGCGCCGACGACGACGTCCCCATCATCATGCTGACCGCCCGCGCCGATCCGATCGACGTCGTACTGGGCCTGGAGTCCGGTGCCGACGACTACGTGACCAAGCCGTTCGAGACGAGGGTGCTGCTGGCCCGGGTCAAGGCGGTCCTGCGCCGTCACGATCGCCGGCCCGAGGACCAGACGCTGCGCTACGGCGACCTGGTGGTCGACCCTCAGGCGATGAGGGTCACCAAGGGCGGCGCTGAGGTGCGCCTCACCGCCACCGAGCTGCGGCTCCTGGTCGAGCTGGCCCGTCATCCCGACCAGGTCTTCTCCCGGGCCCTGCTTCTCGACCGGGTGTGGGACTACAGCTACCTCGGTGACTCCCGGCTGGTCGACGTCTGCGTGCAGCGGCTCCGGGCCAAGGTGGAGGACGATCCCGGCCATCCCCGGTTGATCGAGACGGTGCGGGGCCTGGGCTACAAGCTGGTGGCGCTGCCGCCGCCCGACGGATGAGCGGCGACGGGCCATCGTCGGGCGGGGGCCGGCGCCTGCTGGGGCTGGGCGGCCTGCGGCGGCGGCTCGTCGTCACCTTCGCCGTGGTCACCGCTGCCGCCTCGGTGGCCGTGGCTGCCACGTCGTTCCTCCTGCTGCGCCAGGCCACGCTCCAGCGGGTGACCGCGGAGGCGGTCCGTGAGGCGGAGCTGGGCCTGGACGAGGCCGCCGCCCTGCTGCCCCCGTCCCCGACGGTGGACGAGGTCGACGACTTCCACGCCGGCCTGCGCCTCCCCGACGGTGCCCAGGTGGTGACGCTGCTCGACGACGAATCCTTCGCCACCAGCTCGTTCTCGCTCTCGGCGGCATCCGTACCGTCGGCCCTGCGCCAACCGGTCGCCGACGGCCGGGTGGTCTCCTTGCGCACCACCGTCGAGGACAGCCCCCACGTCGTGGTCGGCGGCCGGGTGCTGCCCGACGGGCCCAGCTCGTTCTTCTTCTTCCCGCTCGAGGACGACCTCGCCGACCTTGCCCTGGTGCGCAACGTCCTGGCGGCGGTGGGCGGGGTGGTGGTCCTGCTGTCCGCCGCCGTCGGAGGGGTGGCGGCGAGTGGCGTGCTCCACCCCATCCGGAGCGCCCGCGATGCCGTCCAGGGTCTCGAGGAGGGCCAGTTCGAGACCCGCTTGTCCGAGGAGGGCAGCGACGAGCTGGCCGACCTGGCCCGGGCCTTCAACCGCATGGCGGAGACACTCCAGTCCACCATCGCCGAGCTGCGCTTCCTGGAGGCCGGCCACCGCCGCTTCGTGGCCGACGTGTCCCACGAGCTGCGCACCCCGCTCACCGCGCTCACCACCGCCGGCGACATGCTCGAGGCCCACGGCGGCGGTCTCGACGACACCGGCCGCCGGGCCGCCCGGCTCCTCGTCCTGGAGACCCGCCGGCTGGCCGCCCTGGTGGAGGACCTCATGGAGATCTCCCGGCTCGACGCCGGCGCCGCTCTCATGTCCTGGAGCGAGGTCGACCTGGCGTCGGCCACCACCGCGGCACTGGAGACCCGGGGGTGGGACCAGCAGGTGGAGATGCAGCTGCCCGCCGGGATCACCACGTGGGCCGACCCACGCCGCTTCGACGCCATCGTGGCCAACCTGGTGGGCAACGCCCTGCAGCACGGGAGCCCGCCGGTGGTGGTCAGCGCCGCCCTCGACGGCGAGCAGGTCGCCATCGACGTCAGCGACCGGGGCGACGGCATCGCCGCCGAGCACCTCCCCCACGTCTTCGACCGCTTCTACAAGGCCGACCCCGCCCGACCCCGCAGTGAGGGGAGCGGGCTCGGCCTGGCCATCGCCCGGGAGAACGCCCGCCTCCACGGCGGCGACGTCACCGTCGCCAGTGACGCCGACGGCACCACCTTCACCGTCGTCCTGCCGCTGCGGAGCGAGTCCCCCGAGCCCGACGAGGTCGCCACCCCGTCGGTTGCCTGATCGTTACCTCGCCGAGAAGCAGCGGTTACCGGCCGGGTCCACCATGGCCGCAGCGGCCGGAGGAGGGACTGGCCCGATGAAGGAGACGGAGATGCACACTCGCCGCACCTGGTACCTGGTCATGGCGGTGGTGGCGGCACTGAGCACGGCGGCATGCACCGGCAACGACCCCGTCGACGCCGGCTCGGCCCCGCTCCGCACGCCGTCGACGGAAGCCTCGGAGCCGACCGGCGA
>JAHWJI010000117.1 GCA_019348495.1 Actinomycetota bacterium
ACCATCCGAGGTGGCGGTCAAGGAGGTGCGGGAGGAGACCGGCATCGACTGCCGGCCGGAGCGGCTCATAGCCGTGCTCGACGGCCTCCGGCTGGGGTTCTCCCAGGTGCCGCTGTACTCGTTGGTGTTCCACTGCCGGATGGTGGGCGGCGAGCTGACCGCCCACCCGCTGGAGTGCGCCGACGTGGGGTGGTTCTCCGAGGACGACCTGCCGTCGCCGCTGGCCGGCGCCGGCCGGTGGGGCTCCACCGCCTTCGCCGCCATCCGGGGCGAGCCGGTCGACGTGCTGTTCGACGCGCCCCGCACCTGAGCCGGAGGGTCACGGGCTCTCGGCGAGCTGCTCCAGTAGGGCAGTGACGATGCAGAACTGCCCGCTGGTGGCCTCCCAGCGGTCGCCCACGGCGGCGTGGTCGACCAGCCCGCTGGCGTCGGGGGCCAGGCCCAGGGCGGCGCCGGCGGCGGCTGCCAGCGGCGCCGGCTCCAGCTCGTCGCCGTAGGCGCTGAACGCCTCCAGGCCGCCCCACAGCTGCTCGGGTGGCGCCGGCGGCTCCTCCCCCTTCGCCAGGGCCAGGGCCACGGTGGGGAACAGGTCGTAGGTCGTCAGCCCCGGGGGCCGGCGGAAGCCGGCCACGGGATGGAGCCGCCACTCCAGCGTGGCGCCGCCCGGGCCGTTGTCGAGCAGCCACACCTGCGAGCCGTTCACGTAGGCGTCGACCGGCTCACCGAAGCGCTGGTCGAGCTCCACCACCAGCTCCGGCCGGCTCCGCCACACGCACGCTGCCACCCGCTCCGCCACGGGGCCCGACGGTAGACGCGCCACGGCCGCGGCCCGGTCGCCCGGACCTCCTGCGAGGATGACGGCCCGTGCGCCGCCTTCGCCTCGCCCTCCTCGTGGTCCTGGCCGTGGTGGCGGCGGCGTGCGCCGGCGGCACCGGCGACGACCTGGCTCGGGACGGGTCCCCGGACGGGACCACGGGGTCGGCCCCGGCGCCGGCGGAGGCCTCGTCCACCACGACGACCACGGCCGGCCTGCCCCAGGCCGGCCCGCTCCCGCCCTCGGGCGACTGCCCGGCCGTGCCCGCCCAGGCCCAACCCGACCCGGGGCGCCCCCGCTACGCCATGGACGTCCGGGTGCTGCCCGGGCTGGACGCGGTCGACGGGCGCCTCACCGTGCGGTTCACGCCCGACCTGCCCACCGACCGCCTGGTCTTCCGGCTGTGGCCCAACGGGCCCCGCTCGGCCGCCGCCGGCGCCCACCTCGACGCCGGCCCCGTCTTCCTCGGGTCGAGCGCACCGGTGGCCACGTCGCAGCCCGACCCCACCACCCTGGTCGTCCCCCTCGACCCCCCGCTGCGGCCGGGTGACGCCGTGGAGGCGACCGTGCCGTGGCGGCTGACCCTGCCCGGTCCGGCCAACGACCGTCTCGCCGTCCAGGACGGCGCCGTGCGCCTGGGCTCGTTCTTCCCCATCCTGGCGTGGGAGCCGGGCGTGGGCTGGGCCCTGGAGCCGCCCACGTCGGTGTTCGGCGAGGCGTCCACCGCCCCGGTGGCCGACTTCTCGTACTCGGTGACCGTGCCCGACGGGCTCTCGGTGCTGGCCTCGGGCGTGCCCGAGGCAGGGCGGTGGGAGGCCCTCGCCGTGCGGGACGTCGCCGTGTCGGTGGGTCGCTTCCGCACCGTCGAGGGCGTGGCCTCCGCCCCCTGGCCGGTGAAGGTGACGGTGGGCGTGCACGAGGGGCTCGACGACGATCCCGGCGCCTACCTCGACCGGGTGGTGCGCTCGATGGAGGACTTCTCCCGCCGCTTCGGCGCCTATCCCTATCCGGCCCACACGCTGGCCCTGACGCCGGGCCTGTCGGGTGGCCTCGAGTACCCGGGCCACGTCATGCAGGGGCCGGGCACCATCGGGCGCACCACGTCCCACGAGGTGGGGCACCTGTGGTTCTACTCGCTGGTGGGCAACAACCAGGGCCGCGACCCGTGGATCGACGAAGGCCTGGCCACGTGGGCCGAGGCCCGGTTCGAGGGCAGCCTGGGCGAGCTGGCCGGCAAGGGGATGCCGGCGCCGGCCCAGGGCCGGGCGGGCGAGCCCATGACCTACTGGGAGACCCGCCAGGACAGCTACTACCGGGGGACCTACGTGCAGCCCGTCCAGGCGCTGGCCGCCCTCGGCGACCCCGACCGGGTCGACTGCGCCCTGCGCCACCTCGTGGCCGCCCACGCCTTCGGCGTGGCCCGTCCGGGTGACGTGGAAGCTGCCCTGGCCAAGGTCTTCCCCGAGGCCCCGGGGGTCCTCGCCGGCGCCGGCATCTCCACCCCGTAGCGCCGACCCCCCATCGTTCTTTGTCGGCTCAGCCACCGTGGCGGTGGTGTATCCGACAAAGAACGGGCGGGCGAGCGAGCGAACGTGGCTCAGGTCCCCGTGCCGACGACGCCGCAGGCCACTCGTGGCCCGGCGTCGCCGGTCTTCCTGGTGTCCTCGTCGGGGCCCGGCTTCTCCGCCCCGGAGGCCGTGTAGCGGTCGGGCACGTGGGCGAAGTTGTCGGGGTCGCCGTGGACCATGATGGCGGTGCCGTCGTCGGCCATCAGCTCCTCGGTGGTGAAACCGTCGAGCAGGACGTTGAGCGACGCCCTCCCGTCCTCGGTCACGTAGAGGCTGGGCATGTCGCCGGCGTGCTGGCCGTGGACGTCGCCGGCGCCGGCGAGGTGGCCTTTGGCGGTGGTGAAGGCACCCTCGGGAGCCTCGGGCTCGCACCGGCCGGAGTCGTGGACGTGGAAGCCGTGGAAGCCCGGCTCGAGGCCCTCGAGCTCGGCCTCGACGCGGACCTTGCCCTCCTCGGGGACGAGGGTGACCGTGCCCACCTCGTCACCGTCGGCGTTGGCCATGGCGACGTCGATGGCGCCCTCGCGGGACTGCTCCGACGAGGCAGCGGGGTCGGTGGCGTCCTCGCCGCAGCCGGCGACCAGCACGGCGAGGGCGAGCACGATGGCGGGTTGTGAGCGGCGCATGGCGCGCAGCGTAGGCGGCAGCCTGGCGCCGGCGCCGGTCCGCCGGCGTCAGTCGTCCGGGTGGTCGCGCAGGAAGCGCTCGACCTCTTCCACCAGGGAG
>JAHWJI010000118.1 GCA_019348495.1 Actinomycetota bacterium
CGGCAGAGGTTTTGCGCCTGGAGCTACTGAGCACGTAGAGCATGAGGGAAGGAACCCCATGCCAGACGCAATCGACCGTCATGGACTGCGCCAGCTCGTGGAAGAGCGTCGTGCACAGGTCGTCGAAGTCCTCCCACGGCCTGAGTACGAATGGGCACACCTGCCGGGCGCGCAGCATCTGCCGCTCAAGCAGCTGTCGGCGGAGCGAACGGGCTCACTGCTCGATGCCGATCGGCCCGTGATCGCCTACTGCAACGACCTTCTCTGAGACATGAGCCCACGAGCCGCGTGGCGGCTCGAGCGCCTTGGCTTCACCGAGACCTACGACTACGTCGGCTCCAAGATGGACTGGATCGGCGACGGCCTCCCCTTCGAGGGCACCCTCGCCGAGCAGCCCCGCCTGTCAACCCTCGCCGATCCTGACGTCCCCACCTGCGGCATCGACGAGACCGTGGGCGCCGCCCGTAGCCGCCTCGGCCAATGGGACCTGACCCTGGTGGTGGCCGGCCCACAACGGGTGGTGTTGGGCCTGGTCCGCGCCGAAGCCTTCGGCCTGGAGGACACCCGCCCCATCGTCGAGGTCATGCAGGAGGGACCGAGCACCTACCGGCCACACGTCACCGCAGAGGAGATGTCAAAGAACCTGAAGAACAGACCCGTCCCATACGTCGTGGTCACCACCCTCTCCGGCCGCCTCCTCGGCATGGCCAAGGCCGACGCAATCCACGCCGCGGCACGAGCCAACGGTGGCTGACACGCCGCGTCCCCTCCTCGAGCTCGGCTACTGGCTGTCCAGCGAAGAGCACGACCCCAACACCCTCGTCCGCAACGCCGCGCTGGCCGAACAGGCCGGCTTCCGCCTGGCCGGCATCTCCGATCACTTCCACCCCTGGGTCCCCGAACAAGGCCACAGCCCGTTCGTGTGGTCGGTGCTCGGAGCCATCGCCGCAACGACGGACGAGCACCTCCGCGTCGGCACCGGCGTCACCGCCCCCCTCATCCGCATGCACCCGGTCATCGTCGCCCACGCCGCCGCCACCGCCGCCGTCATGCTCGACGGCCGGTTCTTCCTGGGCGTCGGCACCGGTGAACGTCTCAACGAACACATCACCGGCGTCCACTGGCCCCGGCCCGACGTCCGCCGGGAGATGCTGGAGGAAGCGGTGACCATCATCCGCCGCCTCTGCGACGGCGGGTCCGTCGACCACCACGGCGCCCACTACACCGTGGAACAGGCCCAGCTCTACACCCGACCGGAGCAGCCACCGCCCATCGTCGTCGCCGGCTCCTCAACCAAGAGCGCCCAGTTGGCTGGCCGGATCGGCGACGGCTTCTTCGGCGTCGTGCCGTCCAACCTCCACGTGGACACCTTCGAAGGCGCCGGCGGCGCCGGCAAAGCCCGGCTCGCCCAGATCCATGTGTGCTGGGCCGACACCGAGGACCACGGACGACGAACCGCCGCCCACTGGTGGCCCAACGGCGCCCTCAAGGGATCCGCTCTCACCGAGCTGGCCCATCCCAAAGACTTCGCCCAAGTCCTCTCGCTGGCCCGCCCCGACGACATCGTCGAGACCATCGCCCTAGGACCCGACCCGCAGCGGCATCTCGATCTCATCGCCACCTACGCCAAAGCAGGGTTCAACCAGATCCTCATCCACCAGATCGGACCCGACCAGGAAGGCTTCCTGCGGTTCTATGAAAAGGAAGTTTTCACGGTCCTCCGGGGTGCGTCTCCATGAGCTGGAGCAAGCGCCGGTGGACGCGTCTGCCAAACGCCGACGGCAACGACACCGGCGGCGACTCTCGGTCACATGCTCCGGCCCGGCATCGCCCCAGCGTCTCGCCGCTCAGACCGCTCCTTCAACGTCCGCTCATCATGAAGCCTGCCACCTGAATCGCCGACAAAGCTGCCTACGCTGGATGTGAGAGTCGTGCCCGGTTGCCCTCCCGGGCCCGCTATCGCAGGTTGGTGTCGCTGAGCAGCTGGCGGTAGACGGCGTCGCTGATCCGACGCTTCAACGCGCGGAACGCTTCCTTGCTGGTCTTGCCCTCGGCGATCTTGCGGTCGTAGTAGACCCGTCCGTCGGTGTCGGGGTAGCGGATCTGGGAGAGGGCGGCGATGTGCATGGCGTGGTTGAGCTGTCGGTTCCCCCGGCGCGACAGCCGGTGGATGACACGGCCGCCGGAGGACATCTCGATCGGCGCAGTACCGGTGTAGGCCGCGTATCGGTGGCGGGTCCCGAAGCGACGCACGTCGCCGGTGTAGCCGATGACCATCGCGGCCACGATGGGGCCGACACCCACGATGTCGGTCACGGAGGTACCCGATGCAGCGACGGCCTCCGCGATCCGTCTCTTTGACTCGGTGATCTGGGCGTCGACGCGGCGCATGTCCTCGAGGTGCTCGACGGCCAACGCGTGGCGGGCGGCCTGCACGGGTGTCGTCGCTTTGAACTCGGCGAGGATCCGTTCGGCGTCGTTCGCCTTGAGTTTGTTGGCTGATCCGCCCGCCACCAGCTCGGCCAGCAGGGCGTGAAGCCGGCAGGCGGTACGTGTCCGACTGCTGGAGAGCTGGCTGTTGCGCTTGGCCAACAGGCGCAGCACCGACGCGTGATCCGATGGGCGGACCCGCGCCAGGCGCGGCGCCCGCAACGCGGCGATCGCCACCGAACGGGCGTCGTTGGGGTCGTTCTTGTTCGACTTCCCTGAACCGAGCACCCGAACCCGAGCGGCCAAGGTCGCCGGCACGTCGACAACGTCCTCGCCCGCAGCGACGAGCTGTTGGGAGAGCAGGTAGCCGCACCCGCCGGCGCCCTCGATCGCCCAGGTCCGCTCCTGGAACGGCGCGGCCCACGCCAGCAGCCGTTTCAACTGCGACGCGTTGGCTCCGACCTGGATCTCGCCGAGGTCGCCCTCGTTGCCATCGAGCGCGACGGCGGTGTGCGTCGCCTTGTGTGGGTCGACGCCGATGATCACGTTCACGATCTACCTCCTGGTCTCGTTGGATGGGAAGACAGCGGCGGGCACTCCTGATTCCGGACTTGG
>JAHWJI010000119.1 GCA_019348495.1 Actinomycetota bacterium
GCCCCGCTCGAGGAGATCGAGAGCGACCCGCGGGTGGCCGCCGTCGCCCGCTCGCTCGCCACCGGGCGCTAGCGCCGGCCGCCGGCGCGGTGGCCTCCTGCGGGGTCGTAGCCTGGCGGCTGGCTCCCGTAGCCCAACCGGCAGAGGCACGGCACTCAAAATGCCGCAAGTCAGGGTTCGAATCCCTGCGGGAGCACGGTTGCCGACGGCCTGGACGCCGCCGGCCTGACTCCTGCGGGCCACCACCCCTGGTGGATCTGCGGTGAACTCCGGGTAACTGGGTTCCCATCAGAATGAAACTTCCTCGTCGCTCCCCGGGTCAGACCTCTGCCACCACGCTGAGAGGGGCCCCATTGCTCGCGTTCACCTTTCCAGGTCAGGGATCACAGCGGCCCGGCATGGGCACGCCCTGGACCGACCACTCTTCGTGGTCACTCGTCGACGAAGCGTCAGAAGCGATCGGACGCGACGTCGCCCACCTGCTGCTCGACGCCGAAGCCAGCGAGCTCACGTCCACCGCCAACGCCCAGGTGGCGACCTACGTGCTCAGCCTGGTGGTGCTCGACGCGGTGCGCCAGACCGGCATCGAGCCGATGGCCTGCGCCGGGCACAGCCTGGGCGAGTACACGGCGCTCACCGCGGCGGGGGCGCTGTCGTTCGCCACCGGCGTACGGCTGGTGCGGGCACGGGGTGACGCCATGCAGGCGGCGGCCGACGCCCGGCCGGGCGCCATGGCCGCCGTCATCGGCCTCGACGACGACGCCGCCGCCGAGGGCCTGGCCCGCATCGTGCCCCGCTCCCCGGTCCCTCTGGTGGCCGACGTCCACTTCCAGCATCGCCTAGCCCTGGCCGCCCTCGAGGCCGGGGTCGCCTGCCTGCGGCTCAACCCCGGCAACATCCGCAAGCCCGAGCACATCAAGGAGGTGGCGGCGGAGGCCGGCGACCGGGGGGTGCCCATCCGCATCGGGGTCAACGCCGGCTCCCTCGATCCCGACATCGAGGCTCGCCTGGGGCTCACCCCCGAGGCGCTGGTGGCCTCGGCGGAGCGCGAGCTCGCCTATTTCGCCGAGGTGGGCTTCGACGACGTCAAGATCTCGGTCAAGGCCTCCGACGTGCGCCTCATGGTCGAGTCCTACCGGTTGCTCGCCGACACCGTGGACGCCCCCTTGCACCTGGGCGTCACCGAGGCCGGCCCGCCGCCCACAGGGCTGCTCAAGGCCACCGCCGGCATCGCCACCCTGCTCCTGGAGGGCATCGGCGACACGCTGCGCTACAGCCTCACCGCCGACCCGGTGGAGGAGGCACGGGCCGGACGCCAGCTGCTGGAGGTCCTCGGCCTGCGTGAGCGCAGCAACGTCGACCTCATCGCCTGCCCGAGTTGTGGGCGGGCCGAGATCGACGTGATCAAGGTGGCGGCCGACGCCCTGGCCGCCTTCGCCGAGCGCCAGCTCCCCGTGCAGGTGGCAGTGATGGGCTGCGTGGTCAACGGCCCCGGCGAGGCCCGCTCTGCCGATCTCGGCATCGCCGCCGGGCGCCGGCGCGGCCATCTGTTCATCCGGGGCCAGGTGGTCCGGGTGGTGCCCGAGGACGAGATGGTGGCGGCGCTGGTGGAGGAGGCCGAGAAGCTGGTCGAGGAGGGGGTCGAGGCTCGCCTGGCCGCCGCCGACGCCGGCGCCGCCGCCGAGGCCGAGGCCGACCGGGCGGCCCTGCTGGCCGACCAGGGCGACGACGCCAACGCCAGCGAAGCTCGGGTCGAGCTCATCCGCTCCCACCGGTCGGCGTGACCGGGCCCTCCGACGACCACGACGCCGGCGGGGCGGGCACCTTCGGCGTCGACGAGGCCCGGGCGCTCGCCGCCGTCGCCCACGCCGGGCAGCTCGACAAGGGCGGCCACCCCTACCTCGGCCATGTGGAGCGGGTGGCCGAGGCGGTCGCCCCCCGAGGCGCCCACGCCGTCATGGCTGCGCTGTTGCACGACGTGGTCGAGGACTGCGGCCTGGGCCTGGCCGACCTCGAGGCCAAGGGCGTTCCTGTCGAGGTCGTGTCGGCCGTCGACGCCCTCACCAAGCGTGCCGGCGAGCCGTACCTCGACGCCGTGCGCCGGGCGGCGCGCCATCCGCTGGCGGCGGTGGTCAAGCGGGCCGACAACGCCGACAACGCCGACGAGGGCCGGCTGGCCCGGCTCGATGCCGCCGAGGCCGAACGGCTCCGCCAGAAGTACCGGCGGGCTCGGGCCGTGCTCGACGCCGAAGAGGTCGAGGCCGATTGACCGCCGGCGACGAGGCGGGTGCCCCCGGAGAGCTGCCCGCCGTCGGCTACGCCCCCTCCGTCCCTCGCCCGCCGATCGGCTTCGCCATCGACGTGCCCGATCACTGGACGGTGCTCGACCTCGATCCCGCCACCAGCGAGGCCTGGCTCTCGGCGTTCCTGTCCGGCCGCCTCTCCGACCGCCCCCACACGCAACGCCAGAGGGGCTGGCGCGCCGGGCGTTGCGGTCGCTGCTCGACCAGCTCCGGGAACAGCAGGTGTTCCTCGCCGCCATCCTCGCCGCCGACGTGGGCGGCGAGCCGGTCTCGGCCAGTGCCACCTGGCCTGGCGGCGGCTGAGTCGGGCCGGGTCGACCCTGCCGATCGACGGCCTCGTCCGGGTCGCCACCGAGGCACCGGCCGAGGCCGGGGAGGACCGTTCGGAGCGGCTGGTGGAGGTGGTCACCCTGCCCGCCGGCCCCGCCGTGCGGGTGACGTCGGCCCGGGCCGTGGCCGTGCCCGGAACCGATGCCGTTCCGACCATGGCCCAGACCCAGCACCTGGTCCCGGTGCTCGACACCGGCTGGCTCGCCCTGCTCACCACCAGCACCGCCAACCCCTCGCTGGTGGCCGGCGTCGACGAGGTCGCCGACCAGATGGCCGAGAGCCTCGCCTTCACCCCGATCCCTGCCGGCCGGGGTTGAGGCGCCAGCGCCGCCGC
>JAHWJI010000011.1 GCA_019348495.1 Actinomycetota bacterium
GTGCTGGAGTACCTCGAGGGCCCCACACTGCTCGACGTGCTGGAATCGCAGCCGCAGCGCCGCCTCGAGATCAGCGACGCCGTGCGCGCCGCCATCCATCTCGGCGCTGCGCTCTATCACCTGCACCGCCGCGGCTTCCTCCACCTGGACCTCAAGCCGGCCAACATGCTGCTGCGGGATGGCGTGCCGGTGCTCATCGACATGGAAACCGCGCGGCGCGTCGATTCCGTCACCCGACCGAGCCGCCGCCTCGGCACCGCCGGGCCCGGGCCACCCGCGGGGGCCGCCCCGTCGACGAGGGGACGCACCACCTACTCTCTCCTCTGCACGTCCGGCCCGGGGCTCACCAGTCCCGCCGAGGCGGCGTGCAGCAGCAGGGCCAAGCCGCCGAAGACCACCAGGCGCGACGGCGGCCCGGCCAGCGCGCTGGCCCGTGCCACCGCCTCCCAGGTTCGCCCGGCCAGGGCCCGCAGGATCCCGTTCCAGACCTCGCCGGGCGATCCTGGCGGTAGCTCCGACCGCCCGTCACCCAAGACCGAGGCCAACAGGTCGGTGGCGTCCACCACACCCGCCTCCTGCGCCCGGGCGTCGAGGTCGACGGGGGAGAGTCCCAGCTCGGCGCTCACCGTGTCGATGACCCGACCGGCACGGGCAGCGCCGGCCAGCAGTGCCCACCCGTCGCCTTCGGGGCGCAGGGTCACCGCCACCCGCAGGGCCAGGGCCCGCTCGACGTCGGGCAGCTCGTCGGTGGTGGCCACGACCGTCTCCGCCGTCCCGACCGAGTTCCCGAAGTCGCCCGGCCCCGCACCCGCCCCCGCCAGCGCGGCCAGGTGGTCGTGGCCGGCGAGGGTGACGGGCACACCGACCGGGAGCCCCGACCAGGAGGCGCCTGGCGCCGACACCCGGCCCATCACCGCTCCCGCCGGGCGCACGGGGGGGAACACCTCACCGGTGATGCCGAGCGCCGCCGGTACCTCGGGCCACCAGGCCCGGGCGGCGATGTCGTAGCACCCGGTGCGCGCCGCCAGGGAGTGGTCGGTGGCCTGGGCGCCGGTGAGGGCGAACAGACAGAGCTCGGGTACCCCCAACCAGCGGCCTACACCGGCCACACCCTGGCTCAGCGACCAGCCCAGCTTGGCCACCGACGACACCGTTCGCAGACGCTGGCCGATGCGCCGGGGCAGCTCGTCGCCGAAGCGCGCTTCGAGCAGGGCCACGGCCTCGGCCCCCCGAGGGTCGTGCCAGGCGATCACCGGGGCCAACGGCTCCCCGCCCCGGCCGAGGGGCGCACCGCTCTCGGCCATCCCGGTGATACCCACCCCGACCACTCGCCCGGCGGCATCACCCAGCTCGTCCACCACCTGGGCCAGCGTCGACCAGAGCGCGCCGACCTCCATCTCCACCCGGTCACCGACGGAGCCGAACGGGGTGGCCGCGGCCGAGGACCCGACCTCGCCTCCGTCCTCGTCCATGAGCTGAGCCTTGAGCCGGCTGGTGCCCACGTCGAGGCCGAGCAGGAGCGGTGAACCGGCCACGGCCCACAAGTCCAGCATCCCCGGGCGGGGACGGCGTGCCCGACGGGGCCGACTGCCATAGCCTCGTCGAGATGGAAGCTGACCCGTATCTCTCCGCCGACGTCACGCTGCGAGGACGTCGCACGGTCCTGCCGGCGACGTCACCGTGGAGAACCCCAAGGGGGTGGAGGCCGAGGCTGCGGCCATCCTGGACGACGCCGCCGCCGGTGAACCCCTCGGCTCGAGAGCCGTCGGCCCCACCGACGTCGCCGTGCCCACCAGCGGCAGCGACCTGGCCCGAGCCAAGGCCTACTTCACCAAGTCCGGCTTCGAGGTGCACGCACCGCTGGGCCTGAGGTTCTCCATCGGCAACCGCAAGTCGCGCTTCGAGAGCTTCTTCGCCACGTCGCTGGTGCTCGACGACGACAACCCGGGCAGCCCGGCGACCGTCGAGGGCGGTGGCCGTGACCTTCCCACCGAGCCACTGCCCGACGAGATCCGCGACATGGTGGAGTCGATCACCCTGCCCGAGCCCCTGGACCTCACCTTCGGCGTGGGCTGAGCCCCCAGCGACGACCGCACCTCGGCCGGGGCGCGCGGCTTCGTAGGATGGGGCGCTTGGAGTCCCCGGAGATCGGCGCCGGCCGCGGCTCCGCCCAGCTCCTGGCCTGGTCGGACCTGGCCGCCATGGCGTTGCTCGTGGTGGTGGCGCTCTGGCTCCGGACACCGGGACTCTCCACCCTCGGCCTGTACCGCGACGACGCCTGGCCGGCTCTGGCCACCAAGGCGAGCTTGTCCGACGCCCTGGGCATGGGCGTCACCACGCCGGGGTTCGAGCTGTTCCTGCGCTATTGGCTGAGTGTCAGCCAGGCCACACCCTGGGCCCAGGCGCCGGCCCTCGCAGCCGCCATCCTGTCCATCGTCGGGGTGTACCTGCTGGCCCGGCGGGTGGGCTGCGAGCGGGTGGCGGCGATGGCGGCGGGTGGCCTGCTCGCCCTCGCTCCCATCAACGTCCTCTTCGCCACCCGGGTCAAGCCCTACCAGTTCGACGCCTTGAGCACGGTAGCCCTCATCGCCGCCGCCGTAGGCGTGGCCGAGCAGCCGTCCTCCCGGAGGCGCTGGGCGGTCCTGATGCTCGTCTCGGTCACCAGCGCGGTGTTCTCGGCCTCCACCCTGGCGGTGTCGATCAGCGCCGTGGCCTGGTGCGCCGTGCTCAGCGTGCGTCGTGGCCGGGGCCGGTCTCGACTCCTCGGTACGGTGCTGCCGGTCACCTACCTGGCGTTGGTCGGCGCCTACGCCACCCTGGTGTTGGGCCGCGTCCCACCCTCGCTACGGACGTCGTGGAGCGGGCACTACATCTCGGCCTCGACACCCGCCGAGTTGGTGCGCACCACCACCTCCGTGGTGGGGTCCTTCGCCGCCGGCGTGTTCCCCACCAACGGGGTGGTCGCAGCCCTCGTGCTGGTGGTGCTGGCACTGGGTGCCCTGTGGTACCGGCCGCCCCTGGCCGTGTTGGTGATGGCGCCCGTGCTGGTGGCCCTGGGACTGGCCCTGGTCCATCGGGCGCCTTTCGGCGGGGGCCGAATCGACATCTACCTGTACCCGTGCGTGGCCCTGCTGGCCGCCATGGCCATCCAGAGGATCCTCGACACAGGACACGTCCCCACCGGCCTGGCCCAGGTGGCGCTGGCCGCGGCCATCGTCGTCTACGCCGCCACCAACGGGCTCGAGCACGTGCGGGCCAACCCCTACCCGGCAGCCGACATCGGCCCCCTCACCGCCGCCGTACGCGCCCGCATGGAGCCGGGCGACGCCATGGTGGTGGGACCCTTCAGCCGGTACCCCTTCGCCCTCTACGCCGACTCCGACCCGCAGGTGGTCATGAGCCCCCTTTACGCCCCGGGCTTCACCGTGCGCTCCCGCGACCCTGACGTGTTGATCATGCCGGCGGAGTTCTTCGAGGACGGCTACGACGAGGATCAGGCGGTGCGCTTCGCCGAGGGACGGGCCCGGGTGTGGTACCTGGCGACCGACACGCCGGAGAGTGACACCCCTGGCGACGTGCAGGCATACGAGTACCGGCCCGAGCAGCGCCTCCTTGCCGACGGCTTCGAGATCGTGGAGCGCATCGAGGGCGTGGGGGTCCACGCCGACCTGTTGGTCAGGTCCCCCGCCGGACCCGAGCCGGGCCAGGATCCACCTCCTACAGCCGTCGTTGCGTCGGACGCGTCAGTACGGAGGTAGAAGATCCGGGAGTGCCCACCCATCACGTCGCCTCCTGGCGGGGCAGGACCACGTGGCGCCCGATGATCTGGATCGACGCGGCCACGGGCACGGCCAGCAGGGCACCGAAGATCCCGAGCAGGCCGGCGCCGATGAGGGCGGCCACGATGGTGGCCAGCGGGGACACGTCGAGGGTGCGCTTCATGATGTGGGGAGCGAGCACGAAGTTCTCGAACTGCTGGTACACGAAGACGAAGACGACGGTGGCGATGCCCACCTGCACCGAGACCAGGAAGGCCACGAGCACGGCCACGACCGAGCCGATCGTCGCCCCGACGAGCGGTATGAGCCCGGTGAGGGCGATCACCACGGCGAGGGGGAAGGGGTAGGGGATCCCGACCACGACGAAGAACACGAACGACGCCGTCCCGGCGATGACCGAGGTGGCCAGGTTCCCCAGCAGGTAGCCACCGATGCGGTCGAGGACCTCCTCGGCCAACAGCGAGAACCTTTTCCGGCGAGTGGCGGGGACGAGCCGGTAGGCGGTGTGCTTGAGGCCCGAGAGCGAGGCCAGGAAGTACAGCGCCAGCACGACGACGGTGAGGGTCGAGGCGAAGGCGGCGAATACGTCCCGGGCTACCCCCACCACGCCCTCCAGGCCGGCGGCGCCGTCGAAGGCGGGCACGCCCGCCCCGGGCTCACCCGCCAGCGCCTCCTGCACACGCCCGATGATGTCGAAGCGCTCGTCGAGCTCGCGGACCACGTCGTTGTCGCGCTCCAGGCGGAGGAGGTACGCCGGCAACTCGGTACGCAGTCCCGATGCCTGGGCCACCAGGGGCGGGACGGCGGCGGCGGTGAAGATCACCAGCACCGACACCACGGCGGCCACGATGGCGAAGACGGCCCAGCCCCTGCGCAGCCCCCGCCGTTGCAACCAGCTGACGGCGGGATCCAGCCCGATGGCCAAGAACAGCGCGAAGCCCACGAGCAGCAGGATCGGGGCGGCGGCCAGCACCACCCGTACGAGCAACAGGGCGGTAACGACGCCCAGGGCGCCGACGAAGCCGAGACGGAAGGGGGACTCGATCGGCAGCGGGCTGCCCGGGCGGCCGAAGGGGAACGCCTCGTCGGGATCGCCGTGGAGGTGGATGATGGCGGCCTCGGCGGCGGCGATGGCTTCGGGGGTGGACGGGTCGGGGCCGCCTTCCCCGCTCGGTGCGCTCGGTGCGCTCGGTGCGCTTGGTGCCGTCGACGGCTCGTGCTCAGCTGCGTCGGGCTCATCGGCCATGGTGAAACCCCACCTCCCGGGCGGAGCATAGGCACCACCATCCCGAACCAGCCGAGCCGAGAAGGCACACGGGCGGCTCGCCCCGACGGTGGAATACTGATGGCGTGGTGGGCGACGGCAACCTCCTCGTCGAGCTCCTCGGCCTGGCCGTGGTCGGCCTGATCGTCGGAGCCATCGGCCGCCTGGCCGTTCCCGGCCCCAACCCGCTCGGTTGCCTGGGCACCATCGCCGCCGGGCTGGTCGGGTCCTTCCTCGCCTCCCTGGCCGGTCAGCTCATCTTCGGTCGGGGATACCGGGTGGGCTGGATCGCCTCGATCCTCGGCGCCGCGCTCGTCGTCTACGCCTACAGCCGCTACCTCGACAAGCGGCGCCGCCCCTACGTCTGACCGGCTGGCCAGTGCGGCCCGAGGGCGCACAGTGGCGGCGCTACGGTTGCGCCATGCGCCTCGCTGTCCTCGCGCTGCTAGGGGGTTTGGCGCTGGCTGGTGTCCTCGGCGGGCGTCTGGGCAACCTCCCCGCCGAGCGCTTGCGCTGGCCGGTACTGGCCTTCGTGGCCGTGGCGCTGTACTGGGCCCCCTCTGTGGTGGGGGCCGCCCGGCCGGCGGCGGTGGCACTGTTGTTGTGCTCCTACGCCGCCCTCCTCACCTTCGCCGCCGTCAACCTGCGCCTGGCGGGCATGGCCGTGGTCGCTCTCGGGTTGGGCCTCAACGCCGCGGTGATCCTGGCCAACGGGGGTATGCCCGTCGACCCCGCCGCAGTGGTCGCCGCCGGGCTGGCCGGGCCCGAGGAGCTGCGGTCGATCGACCTCGGACCCGGCCGGCAGTGGCAGGCCGGCGACGACCGCCTGGCCGGGCTCGGCGATGTGGTACCGGTGAGGGCCCTCGACGAAGTTGTCTCCTTCGGCGATCTCATCCTGGCCGCCGGGCTGGCCAACGTGGGCTTCCGCCTCCTGCGTCCCGTCGCCGGTGGCCGGTCGAAGGACACCGGGCGGGGTCGAGCACGCCGGCGCAGGCCCCATCAGCTGGTGGCCCTGGTGTCACCGGTGAGGTAGCCGTCGCCACCATCGCCCTGGTGTCGTTCCGCCTGGGCGGCACCGACGGCGTCTCCGTGGCCGCGGCCGGCTGGGCCCGGGTCCTGGGTGACCTCGGCCACCGGGTCCTCACCGTCGCCGGGCAGGGCCAGGCCGACCGCGTGGTGCCCGGCCTGGCCTGGCCCGGGCCGTGTGGGCCACCCACGCCGGCCGAGGTGCGCGACGCCCTCGCTGACGCCGACGTGGTCATCGTCGAGAACCTGTGCTCGCTCCCGCTCAACCCGGCCGCCACCGAAGCAGTGGCCTCGGCCCTTCGGGGCCGTCCGGCGGTGCTCCACCACTACGACCTCCCCTGGCAGCGTGAGCACTTCAGCGACGTCGGCCCCGGTTGGCCACCCGACGACCCGGCCTGGCGCCACGTCACCATCAACCGGCTGAGCCAGCGGCAGCTGGCCGAGCGGGGCGTCACCGCCACCGTGATCCACCCCGGCTTCGACGTCGACGCTCCGGCCGGCAAGAGGGGGGCCACCCGTGCCGCGCTGGGGATGGGTGAGGAGGAGCGCCTCGTGTTGCACCCGGTACGGGCCATCGCCCGCAAGGCGGTACCGGCCGCCCTGGCCCTGGCCGGGGCGCTCGGCGCCCGCTACTGGCTGAGCGGCCCGGCCGAGGAGGGCTACCACGACGAGCTGGCCCGCCTCCTCGCCGCTGCTCCCGGCCCCACCCTGCACCGGCCGTTCCCCACCGACACCGCCGGCGCCTACGCCGCCGCCGACGCCGTGGTCCTGCCATCGCGCTGGGAGGGCTTCGGCAATCCCCTGGTCGAAGCGGCCATCCACCGCCGCCCCCTGGCCGTGCACCGCTACCCCGTCGCCGAGGAGATCGCCCAACTCGGCTTCCGCTGGTTCGCCGCCGACGACCCTGCACCCCTGACCGCCTTCCTTGCCGACCCCGACGCGGGCCTGCACGACCACAACGCCGCCCTGGCCCGCCAGCACTTCTCGCTGGCTAGGGTCGCCGAGGACCTGGGACGACTGGTGGGGACGTGGTGAGCGACGGCGACGCGATGGGCCAGGAGCTGTGCCGGCGGGCGGTCGACGTGGCCCTGGCGGCGGGGGCCGACTACGCCGACGCCCGTCTGGTCGACCTCGAGTCGGAGCACCTGGCCGTGCGCGACGGCAACGTGGTGGGGGTCGACCAGACGGCCTCGGCCGGTGTGGGCGTGCGCGTCGTCCGCCACGGCTGCTGGGGCTTCGCCGCCACCGGTGATCTGGATCCCCGGGCGGTAGAGGCTGCAGCCCGCCTGGCCGTGGAGGTGGGCGAGGCGGGCACCTCCAGCCGGGTGGCGCCCGTGCACCTGGTCGGCGTCGAGCCGGTGGTGGCCACCTGGGTCACGCCCATCGTCGAGGACCCCTTCGGCGTCGCCCTCGACGACAAGCTCGAACTGCTGGTGGCCGCCACCGAGGCCATGGGCCGCAAGGACGGGGTGGCGCTGCGCGAGGCGCGCCAGCACGCCTGGCGAAGGAGGTCGCGCTTCGTGTCCAGCGAGGGGGCCGACATCGACCAGCTCATCGTGCAGTGCGGAGCCGGCATCGCCGCCACCGCCGTGGGCGAGGCCGAGACCCAGACCCGCTCCTACCCCAACTCCTTCGGCGGCGACTTCGGCTGCGAGGGCTACGAGCTGGTGCGTCGCCTCGACCTCGTCGGCCACGCGCCCCGCGTGGCCGAAGAGGCCGTCGAGCTGTTGGCCGCCCCCACCTGTCCGGCCGAGGTCACCGACCTGGTGCTCGACGGCAGTCAGGTGGCCCTGCAGGTGCACGAGTCGATCGGCCACCCCGTCGAGCTCGACCGGGTCCTGGGCATGGAGGCGGCCTACGCCGGCACCTCGTTCCTGACACCGGGCGACGTCGGCCGCCTGCGCTACGGCTCGCCCCTGCTCGAGGTGGTGGCCGATGCCACCACGCCCGGTGCCCTGGGCACCTTCGGCTACGACGACGAGGGGGTACCGGCCACCTCCACGCCCATCATCACCGAGGGCGTGTTCCAGGGCTTCTTGAGCTCCCGGGAGACGGCGGCCGAGCTGGGCCTGGCCCGCTCGGGGGCGACGGTGCGGGCACAGTCGTGGGCCCACCTCCCCCTCATCCGCATGACCAACGTGTCGCTGCGGGCCGGACAGGCCGACTCGCTCGACGAGCTGCTCGACGGCGTCGAACGGGGGGTCTACCTGGAGACCAACCGGTCGTGGTCCATCGACGACCGCCGGGTCGACTTCCAGTTCGGCACCGAGTGGGGCCGGGAGATCCGCCACGGCCGGCTGGGCCGGGTGGTGCGCAACGCCACCTACGGGGGCCGCACCCAGCCGTTCTGGTCATCGCTCGACGCCGTCGGCGGCCCCTCCCTGTGGAAGGCGTGGGGCCTGCCCAACTGCGGCAAGGGCCAGCCCGGCCAGGTCGGCTACGTGGCCCACGGCGCCGCCCCGGCCCGCTTCCGGGCTGTGCAGGTGGGTGGCGCCCGGTGAGAGAACCTCTGGGCGCCGGGTGCCTGCACGCCGTGCTCGACGCCTCGCTGGACATCGGCGGCGCCGACGAGGTGGAGGCCCGGGCCGTGCACGCCTGGGGTGGCCTGGCCCGCTTCGCCCGCAGCGCCATCCACCAACACGTCGCCACCGACGACACGTCGATCTCGGTGCGCGTGGTGACCGGCGGGCGCATCGGCGTGGCCTCCACCAACGACGCCACCCCTGCCGGGGCCGCGGGCGCCGCCGCTCGGGCCCTGGCCGCGGCCCGCCTGAGCCCGCCCGACCCCACCTACCCCGGGCTGGCCGGACCGGCGGCGCTGCCCGACATCGGCCGCCGCTTCGACGAGGCCACGGCCACGGCGTCGCCCGCTCTCCGGTCCCGGGCCGTGACCCAGCTCCTCGCCTGCCTGGGGCCCGGCCAGGTAGCTGCCGGGGCCATCTCCACCGGCGCCACCGAGGTCGCCCTGGTCACCACCGCCGGCGCCCGGCTGCATGGCGTGGCCACCCGCTCGGCGGCCAGCACCGTGGTCATGGGGGGCGGCGCCAGCGGGCACGGCGAGGACGCGGCCGTCGCCCTGGACGATCTCTCGCCGGCGGAGGTCGGCGCCCGAGCAGCGCGAACTGCGGCCGCAGCCGTCGATCCCGTCACCGCCGAAGCAGGCACCTACGAGGTGGTCCTGTTGCCGGGGGCGGTGGCCACCCTGCTGGACCACCTCGCCTCCGCCTTCTCCGCCAAGGTGTTCGCCGAGGACCGTTCGCCCTTCAGCGGGCGCCTCGGCGAAGCGTGCGTCTCCCCGTTGCTCGACCTGGCCGACGACGCCCTGGGCGAGGGCGCCCTCGGTGTCGCCTTCGACGGCGAAGGCACCCCCCGCCAGCGGGTGACGTTGCTGGCCGGCGGCGCAGCGCGTGGCCTGGTCCACGACCGCACCAGCGCCGCCGCCGCCGGCACCGACTCAACCGGCCACGGCCTGGCCGCCCCCAACCCCTACGGGCCCGTAGCCGACCACCTGGTGCTGGCCCCGGGGAGCTCCGGCGTCGAGGAGCTCATCGCCGGGATCCAACGGGGCCTGGTCGTCACCCGCTTCTGGTACACCCGCGACGTCAACCCCAAGCGCACCCTCGTCACCGGCATGACCCGCGACGGGACCTTCCTCATCGAAGGCGGACGACGGGGGCCGCCGGTGCGCAACCTGCGCTACAACCAGTCGATCATCGAGGCCCTGGCCGGCTGCGACGGGGTGGGTGACCAACTCGGGCACAGCAGCGACGAGGGCAGCGACATCCGGGCCCCGGCGCTTCGGTTGCGCTCGTTCTCCTTCACCTCGGCCTCGGACCACTGATGGCGGTCGATCCAGTGCGGGAGCGGCGAGCCCGGGTGGACCGGGTCGCCGTGGCCGCCAAGCGAGTGGGCTACCTGCTGTTGGCGTCGGCCATCGTGGTGTTCCTGGCCGGGCTGGCCACCACCTTCAGCGAGACGGTCTCGTTCATCGTCGTTGCCTGCCTGTTGACCGGCTCGGTGATCCTCGCCCCGGCCATCATCGTCGCCTACGCCACCCGCTCGGCCGAGCGCCAGGACCGCGAGCGCGGCCTGTAGCCCGTCGCTGTCCCAAGCCGGCGGTACTCTCGGCCGCATGGCCCTGGCCACCCGCATGAGCGCGGCCGAGTGCCTCGCGACCCACGAAGATCACCCCGAGCGCAGGGAACTCATCGACGGAGCTGCCCGCCTCGAGGTGGCCGAGACGGAGGTGTTGACGTCACCGCCGCTCCCCGGCTTCGCCCTAGAGGTGCGCTCGAGCTTCGGGCGGTGACGGAGCCTCACGGCACCCTCGCCTGCGCCCTGGCACCGGGCCACCCACCGGCCCTGGCGGCGGCCATCACCACCGGAGGCGGCCAGGTGGTCGGCCCCAACGGGGCCGAGGCGCTGGTGTGGACCGATCCCACCGATGTCGACGGGCTGCGGGCCCTGCTCGCCGACGCTCCCGCCATCCGCTGGGTCCAGCTCCCCTTCGCCGGCGTCGACACCTTCGCCTCCATCCTCGGCGACGGCCGCACCTGGACCAGCGCCAAGGGCGCCTACGCCGAGCCCGTGGCCGAGCACGCCCTGGCTCTCGGCCTCGCCGGCCTCCGCGGGCTGCCGGCTCGGGCCCGGGCTTCCTCGTGGGGCGCAGCGGCAGGTCGGCGGCTCGCGGGCCAACGCGTCGTCATCGTCGGCGGGGGCAGCATCACCCGGGCGTTGCTGGCCCTGCTGGCACCCTTCGAGGTCGAGGCCACGGTGGTGCGCCGCCACGTCGCCCCCCTCGACGGCGCTCATCACGTGGTCGGTCCCGACCGGCTCCACGACGTGCTGCCCGGCGCCGCCCTGGTCGTGCTGACCCTGGCCCTCACCCCGCAGACCACGCGCATCATCGACGCTGATGCCCTCGAGCGGGTGGACGGCGACGCCTGGCTGGTCAATGTGGCTCGGGGCGCCCATGTGGCCACCGACGCCCTGGTGGCCGCGCTGCAGGAGGGCGCCATCGGTGGCGCCGCCCTCGACGTCACCGACCCTGAGCCTCTCCCAGGCGACCATCCCCTGTGGCGGCTGGACAACTGCCTCATCACCCCACACGTGGCCAACACCTGGGAGATGGCCGAGCCGCTCCTGGCCGAGCGCATCAGGGCCAACGTCGAGCGCTTCCGCCAGGGCGAACCGCTCCTCGGCCTGGTCGACCCCGCCCTGGGCTACTGAGCCGGTCACCACCGCTTCTGGCAGTGGGATCGGTGTGCTGACCGCAACGTTTCCACTGCCAGAACGAGGGCGTGAGCCAGAACGAGGGCGTGAGCCAGGACGAAGGCGTGAGGAAGCCCCGCCGGGGCGCTGGCCTACGCTGGCGGACGTGCGGGCAGCGGTGCTGAACCAGGTCGGTGCGGCGCTGGAGATCCGCGACGACGTGGAGGTGGAGGCGCCCCGCACCGGCGAGGTGCTGGTCCGCTACCGGGCGTCGGGTGTGTGCCACACCGACCTGTCGGTGCAGACGGGAACCCTGGTGCTCAACTGCCCGATGGTGCTCGGCCACGAGGGGGCCGGGGTGGTCGAGGAGGTGGGCGACGGGGTCGACGACCTCCGCCCCGGCGACCATGTGGTCGTCTCGTGGGTGCCCCAGTGCGGCCGGTGCTGGTTCTGCCTGCGGCGCGAAGGCCACCTGTGCGAGAACGCCAACGCCGCCCTGGTCACCGGCGGCCTGCTCGATGGCAGTCACCGCTTCTCCTCCCGGGGGGCGCCGCTCTATCAGATGGCGGCGTCGGGGACCTTCAGCGAGATGGCGGTCGTGCCCGCCGTGGGGGCCGTCAAGATCCCCCCCGACGTGCCCTTCCCCCTGGCTGCCCTCATCGGCTGTGGGGTGCTCACCGGCGTGGGCGCCGCCTTCCACACCGCCGACGTCCAGCCCGGCGCCAGCGTCGCCGTGGTCGGCTGCGGCGGGGTCGGCCTCAACATCGTCCAGGGCGCACGCATGCGGCGGGCTGAGCAGATCATCGCCGTGGACCTCCAGCCGGCCAAGCTGGCCCTGGCCGAGGAGCTGGGCGCCACCCACCTGGTCGACGCCGGTGCCGGCGACGCCGTGAGCCGGGTGCGGGAGCTCACCGGCGAGCGCGGGGTCGACGTGGCCTTCGAGGCCGTCGGCCTGGCCGCCACCATCGAAGCGACCATCGCCATGGCCCGGCGAGGGGGTCAGTCCGTGCTGGTGGGCATCCCGAGCATGGACGTGATGGTGGAGCTGCCCGCCTTCCTCGGCCTGGTGCTCTCGGCCAAGACGGTCACCGGCTGTTGGTACGGGTCGTCCAACACCCGCACGGATGTGGCCCACCTCGTCGAGCTCTACCGCAGCGGCCAGCTCCGGCTCGAGCCCCTCGTGTCCCGTACGGTCGGCCTGGGCGAGGTGAACCAGGCCCTGGCGGCGTTGGCCGCCGGGGAGGTGGCTCGCACCGTCATCGAGCACTGAGGCCGCGCGCCCTCCAGAGAGCCCGGTGCGGCCGCAGTTCAGCCTCGACGGCCGAGCGTGGCCAACACCCGGGTCCGGCGGTCGGAGCCGTCTGGGGCCTCGACGCCCGGCTTGCAGATTCCCTCCATGTGGATCGGTTCGCCGAAGCCGGCGATCCCGGCCTCCAGCTGGTCGACCTCAGCAGCGGTGCGGGAACCTGGCTGACGTTGCCGCCGAGCTCGGATACGCCGACCAATCCCACTTCACCCACGACTTCCACACCGTCACGGGCATGACCCCCGGCGGTTCGCCCGAGGCCGTGCCCCCGCGGCAGGCTCTGCAGAGGTTCACGGGAAGCCGGGAGGAGCGACCACCCCGTAGTCGTCCTCGCAGACGATCTCGAAGGCAGGGAGCAGGGTCGTCAGGCGGGCGACGAACTGCTCGCGGGTGAGCCCACCCCGGTCCTTCTCGGCGACCACCGCGCTCGAGCTCCTCGACGATGGCGGCCAACTGTGGTCCGGCCACCCGGGCCCGCTCCAGCGAGGGGACCGTGTTCGGGTCGGAGAACAGCGACTCGCAGACCTCCCGCCCGGCCACCTGCGCCTCCGGGGACAGCGTGGTGGTGGTGACCCGGTCAGCGTCGGCATCCCCCCCGCCCCCGCATGCGGAGATGACGGCGACGCCGAGCAGCGGGCCCAGCACCACGACGCCACGCTTCACGGCCATCTCCTCCCCGGTCGAAACGGCTCAGGGTAGGGCACAGGCTCGTGCCCGAGGCGGACTCGGGGCGACAACCCTACGTCCAGGGCCTAGTCTGGTCACGTAGTCCTCAAAGAGGGGCGCAACTCGAGGGCGGCTGGGGAGGGAGGTTGTGATGTTGACCGACGCCGAACTGGTGGACGGAGTGGTCGCCGGCTACGACGATGCCTTCGCGCAGCTCTACGAGCGCCACTCGGTGGCCGCCTGGCGCCTGGGCCAGACCGTCACCGGCAACGCCGACGACGCCGCCGACGCCGTCTCCGAGGCCTTCGCCCGGGTGCTCGTGGCCGTGCGCGCCGGCCACCTCGACAAGGGTGGCTCCTTTCGCTCCTACCTGCTCACCGCCACCCGCAACGCCGCCCTCGACAACATCCGCAAGACGAGTCGGACCCGGCCCACCGACCAGGAGCACCTGAGCGAGTACGAGTCCACCTCCCCCACCCCGCCAGAGCACCTGACGCACGACGAAGAGGCCTCCCTGGTGGCCGAGGCCTTCCGCAACCTGCCCGAGCGGTGGCGATCGGTCCTGTGGCTCACCGAGGTCGAGGGCGTGGCCACCAAAGACGCCGCCCATCGCCTGGGCCTGACACCCAACGGAGCCGCCCAGCTGGCGGTGCGGGCCCGCACCGGCCTCCGGGAGCGCTTCCTCCAGGCCCATCTGCGCAAGACCGTCGAGCCCCGGTGCCGTACCACCGTCGACCGGCTGGGCGCCTACGTCGGGGGTGGACTGTCGCCGCGCGACCTGGCCAAGGTCGACCAGCACCTCGCCGGTTGCACCTCCTGCGAGACCCGGCGCAAGGAGTTGGAGGACGTCGGCACGTGCCTGCGCCGGGCCGCCCTGCCGGTGCCCCTGGCCCTGGCCGGCAGCCTCGGTGCCGCGGGGACGCCGGCGCTGTTCGGCGCCGGCGGCAAGGTGGCCAAGGCCATGACGTGGGTGCAGGAGGTCTGGGTCCAGAAGGCCGCGGCTGCGGCTGCGGCCGGCATCCTCGCCGTGGGGGCTGGCGGTGCCTACTTCGCCGGCGTCGACCAGGAGCAGGCGGTGCCCGAGCCCTCCCCCACGCTGGTGTCCGGGGACCAGGCCGAGGCCACGGCGCTGGTGTCGACCGACGTCGCCGAGGCCGGCCCGGTCTTCGACCAGGCGCCTGCGGTCGAGGCGTCCCCGGCGCCGCCGGCGGCACCGTTGCCGGTCGAGCCCGCCGGCGAGGTCCCCGAGGCCGAGTGCACCGTGGCCAACGTGGGAGGCGGCTCGGCCGGGGGCACCTCCCTGCAGGGACAAGGTGGTGCCTCGGCGGCCACCCAGGAGACAGGCGGTGCCGGCCGCACCGGCGGCGACACCGACCAGGAGCCCAGGGTCGCCATCGACAGCGCCCTCGACCCCGGCGAGGGTGCGCCCGAAGAACCGCCGTCAGTGGAGATCCGCGGCGAGGTTCCCGTGGGAGAGGCGGCCGCCCGGATGGCCCTCACCGGCGACATGGCCGCCGGGGGCGGCGTGGGCCTCGACGCCGGCTTGGCCGAACGGGCCCACCGCACCGCCGGCTGCTCCGGTGGCCTCCAGGCCGGCGTGGGTGTGGGCGGCGACGGCGCCGTCACTCCCGGGGTGGGTGCCGAGCTTCCCTCGGGTTGAGACCGGTCCGGCCCCGTCCCTGGTGCCGGCGTCCCTAGTGGCGGCGGACCCGGGTGCCGGTGGGCGTGTCCTCGACCACCCACCCCTTGGCCACCAGTTCGTCCCGGGCGGCGTCGGCCGTGGCCCAGTCGCCGCCCCCTCGGGCCCGGTCCCGCCGGGTGACCAGGGCCTCGGTGGCGGCATCGAGGTCGTCGTCGCCGCCGCCGAGGGCCAGGCCCACGGCCTGGACCACCTCCCGCAGGGCCGCCACCAGCGGCGCAGCCCCTTCGAGGTCGCCGGCGTCGAGGGCGACGTTGGCCCGCCGGTTGAGCTCGAAGACCAGGGCCATGGCCGCCGGGGTGTCGAGATCGTCGTCCATGGCGGCCCGAAAGCGGGCCAGGGCCTCGGCATCGGGCGACACGTCGGCCAGCCCCACCTCCACCGCTCGCCGGGCCAGGTTGTCGAGGCGCTCGAGGGCGGCGGTGGCGTCGGCCGTGGTGGCCGGGGTCACCTCGAGCGGTGAGCGGTAGTGGGCCCGTAGCACGAGCAGCCGGTAGGCCCGGCTGTCGACCCGAGCCAGCAGGTCGGTGAGGGAGGTGAAGTTGCCGAGCGACTTGCTCATCTTCTCGCCCTCGACCACGACCCAGCCGTTGTGGACCCAGTGCCGGGCGAAGGCCCGGCCGAGCGCCAGCGCCTGGGCCCGCTCGTTCTCGTGGTGGGGGAAGGCCAGGTCGGCGCCCCCGCCGTGGATGTCGAAGCCCTCGCCCAGCAGGTCGAGGGCCATGGCCACGCACTCGGTGTGCCACCCCGGCCGGCCCGGTCCCCATGGGGAGTCCCACGACGGCTCCCCCGCCTTGGCCTTCTTCCACAGGGCGAAGTCGAGGGGGGAGCGCTTGTGCTCGTCGACGTCCACCCGGGCGCCCGAGCGCAGCGTGTCGAGGGGCTGGCGGGCCAGCAGGCCGTAGCCGTCGACGTGGTCCACGCCCAGGTAGACGCCGTCACCGGTCGAGTAGGCGACGTCGGCGGCGACGAGCTGGCCGATGAGCTCGACCATGCGCCCCACGTAGGCGGTGGCGTGGGGGTCGGCGTCGGGACGGCGGACCCCGAGGGCGTCGACCGCCTCGTTCCAGACGGTCTCGTACTCCCGGGCCACCTCCGCCTCGCTGCGGCCTTCGGCCTGGGCCCGGCTGATGATCTTGTCGTCGACGTCGGTGATGTTGGACACGTAGCGAACCTCGTACCCGCGCCACTCGAGGTACCGGCGCAGCACGTCGAACACGAGCACGAAGCGGCCGTGGCCCAGGTGGGGGACGTCGTAGACGGTGGGGCCGCACACGTACATCGACACCTTGCCCGGCTCCCGCAGCTCGAGGGGCCGCACGGTACCGGTGGCCGTGTCGTGAAGGCGCAGCATCGAGCGGGCACGTTATCGAGTGCTCCTCGCCGGCCCTCCCCCATTAGCGTTGACCGGCCATGGCCGCCATCCCCGACAAGCCCTCACTCGACGGCCTCGAACGGAGGTGGGCCGAGCGCTGGGAAGCCGAAGCGACCTACGCCTTCGACCGCAGCCGGCCCCGTGCCGAGGTGTTCAGCATCGACACCCCACCACCCACGATCAGCGGCTCCCTGCACATGGGGTCGGTCTTCGGCTACGTGCAGACCGACGCCCTGGCCCGCTTCCACCGGATGCGGGGCCAGGCCGTGTTCTACCCCATGGGTTGGGACGACAACGGCCTGCCCACCGAGCGCCGGGTCGAGAACCACTTCGGTGTGCGCTGCGACCCGTCGCTGCCCCATGACCCGGAGTTCACGCCGCCGGCCGAGCCTGACCCCAGGCGCAAGCAGGCCTGCAGCCGGCCCAACTTCGTCGAGCTGTGCCTGGCGCTGACCGTCGAGGACGAGAAGGTGTTCGAGGAGGTGTGGCGGCGCGTCGGCCTGTCGGTCGACTGGTCGCTGACCTACGCCACCATCGGGCCCCGGGCCCAGCGCACCAGCCAGCAGGCCTTCCTGCGGGACCTGGCCCGGGGTGACGCCTACGCCGCCGAGGCGCCCACGCTGTGGGACGTCACCGACCAGACCGCCGTGGCCCAGGCCGAGCTGGAGGACCGGGACCAGCCGGGCGCCTACCACCGCTACGGCTTTTCGCGCCGCGACGGCAGGGGCAAGGTCTTCATCGAGACCACCCGCCCCGAGCTGCTACCGGCCTGCGTCGCCCTCGTGGCCCACCCCGACGACGAGCGCTACCAGGACCTGTTCGGGACCACCGTCGTGTCCCCGCTGTTCGGGGTGGAGGTGCCCGTGCTCGCCCACGAGCTGGCCGCTCCCGACAAGGGGTCGGGCATGGCCATGATCTGCACCTTCGGTGACACCACCGACGTCACCTGGTGGCGGGAGCTGCAGTTGCCCGTCCGCAACGTCTTGGAGCGCAACGGGCGCCTGCGCGCCGCCCCGCCGGTGGCCATCGCCTCCGAGGAGGGACGGGCGACCTACGCCGAGCTGGCGGGCAAGACCACCAAGGCGGCCCGGGCCCGCATCGTCGAGCTGCTGGCCGAGGCCGGCGAGCTGGTGGGCGAGCCCACGCCCATCACCCACCCGGTGAAGTTCTACGAGCGGGGCGACCGGCCCCTGGAGATCGTGACCAGCCGCCAGTGGTACATCCGCAACGGCGGGCGCGACCCCGACCTGCGCCAGGCCCTGTTGCAGCGGGGCAAGGAGCTGGCCTGGCATCCGAGCTTCATGCACCAGCGCTACGAGAGCTGGGTGGAGGGCCTCAACGGTGACTGGCTCATCAGCCGCCAGCGCTTCTTCGGGGTGCCCTTCCCGCTGTGGTACCCGATGGGCGACGACGGCTCCATCGGCTACGACACCCCGATACTCCCCGACGAGGCGTCGTTGCCCGTCGACCCGTCGTCGGATGTTCCCCCCGGCTTCACGGCCGACCAGCGCGGCCGCCCCGGGGGCTTCGTCGGCGACCCCGACATCATGGACACCTGGGCCACGTCGTCGCTGACACCCCAGATCGCCACCGGCTGGGTCGACGATCCCGACCTGTTCTCCCGCACCTTCCCCATGGACCTGCGGCCCCAGGGTCCGGAGATCATCCGCACGTGGCTCTTCGCCACCGTCGTGCGGGCCCACGCCGAGTTCGGCCGGCTGCCGTGGAGCGACGCCGCCCTCAACGGCTGGATCCTCGACCCCGACCGCAAGAAGATGTCGAAGTCCAAGGGCAACGTGGTCACGCCGGCGGCCGTGCTCGACGAGCACGGCTCCGACGCCGTGCGCTACTGGGCCGCCAGCGCCCGGCCCGGCACCGACACCGCCCTCGACGTCAACCAGATGAAGGTCGGCCGGCGCCTGGCCATCAAGCTCCTCAACGCCTCCCGCTTCGTGCTGTCGCGCCTCCCCGACGAGGGGCCCTCGGCCGGCGAGCGGGCCGTCACCAACACCCTCGACCGCTCGATGCTGGCCCATCTCGCCGCCGTGGTGGCCGAGGCCACCGCCGCCTTCGAGGCCTTCGACTACGCCCGGGCCCTGGAGCACACCGAGCGCTTCTTCTGGCGCTTCTGCGACGACTACCTGGAGCTGGTCAAGGCCCGGGCCTACGGAGAGGCCGGCGGTACCGGCGCCGACTCCGCCCACATGGCGCTGGGTTGGGCCCTCGACACCCTGCTGGGCCTGTTCGCCCCCTTCCTGCCCTTCGTGACCGAGGAGGTGTGGTCGTGGTCGAACGAGGGCTCGGTGCACCGCTCGACCTGGCCCGACCACCGGTGCCTGGCCTCGGCCGCCGGCCACCTGGAGGAGAGCGCCCCCGACGTGCGGCCCGGGCCCGGCCACCTCTTGGTGCTCGACGTGGCCGCCGCCGTGCTGGGCGAGGTGCGCAAGGCCAAGACCGCGGCCCAGCGCTCGCTGCGCACCGAGGTGGCCCGGGTGGTGGTCACCGACACGCCCGAGCGCGTGGCCGCCCTGGCCGGCGCCGCCGACGACCTCCGCGAGGCGGGCCGCATCGCCGAGCTGTCACTGGTCGAAGGCACCGAGGCGTCGGTGGCGGTCACCCTGGCCGAGCCCTGACCCGGGCGGTTACGTCGGCGACTGCATTGACTTCCCCGCCGGGTCGTTGGTGGCGTGGCCGTTGGCCTCCTCGGCGCCGGGCAGGGTGGCGCCGTCGGGGCGGACCCACACCGTGCGCTGGGGGAAGGGGATCTCGATGCCGGCGCGGTCGAAGGCCTCCTTCATGCGCTGGCGCAGCTCGCGCATCACCTTCCACTGCGACGAGGGCGTGGTCTTCACCACCAGGCGGATGGCCACGCCGTCGGGCCCGAACGCCTCCACGCCCCAGACCTCGGGCTCCTCGAGGATGTTCACCCCCCACGCGTCGTCCTTCCACAGCTGGTCGGCGACGGCTTTGATGGTGTCCTTGGCCATGGCCAGATCGGTCTCGTAAGCCACCTCGAAGTCGATCAGGGCCCGTGACCACTGCTGGGACTTGTTGGCCACCCGTCGGATCTCCCCGTTGGGGAAGTGCCAGACGGTGCCCTCGACGTCACGCAGGCGCGTGGTGCGCAAGCTCACGCCCTCCACGGTGCCCGAGGCGTCGCCCACGTCGATGACGTCGCCCACACCGAACTGGTCCTCGACCAGCATGAACATGCCCGACAGGAAGTCCTTGACCAGGCTCTGGGCGCCGAAGCCCAGTGCCACGCCAGCGATCCCGGCCCCGGCGATGAGGGGCCCGAGGTTGATGTCGAACTCGGCCAGGATGGTGAAGGTGGCGATGGTCCACACCATGGCGGTGGTGATGCTGCTCAGCACCGCCCCGATCGTCCCGGCCCGCTGCACCGCTCGGATGTTGACCGGCCCAGTCGTGAGCAGGGCGGCGGGCGTCTTGTCCCGGATGGTCCCCAACGTGCGTTGGACGTCGGGCTGTTCGAAGCTGCGCACGAAGCGCTTGATGGCCCGCCGGGCCAGGCGGGTGGCGATCAGGGCCAGCACGACGATGAAGGCGATCTTGAGCGGCTTGGTCAACAGGGTGTCGAACAACTGGGCCAAGCCGTCGTTCTCCGTCTGGGAGAAGACCAGGCGACAGACGGCGCCACGATCCCGACAGACCCCCTCCACGGTGGCGGGGTCGGATGAGCCCTCGCTTTGGGCCACGATGAGCGCGGTGATGAGCGGGACCATCCCTCGACCCTACTGAGACGTCCCCGCCGGCGACACCCTCCGGCGGCAGCCGCCGGCGAACGATCAGGCGATCTCGGTCGAGAGGCGCTCGAGGGCCTCGTCCTCGGTGATCGACAGAGCCACGCTGAGCTCGGACACGAGGATGCCCCGGGCCCGCTCCAACATCGACTTCTCCCCCGCCGAGAGGCCCTTGGCCGCCTCGCGCAGCGCCAGGTTCCGTACCACCTCGGCCACCTGGTACACGTCGCCGGTCTTGAGCTTCTCCTGGTGGTTCTTGAACCTCCGGCTCCAGTTTCCCGGTTCGCGCACGTCCTTCTTGGACAGGAGCTGGAACAGGTCCTCGACGTCCTCCACGCTGATGGGAGGGCGCATGCCCACCTCCTCCACCTTGTCGGAGGGCACCGACAAGGTCAGCTCGCCGTGGGCCATGCGCAGCACCAGGTACTCGGTCTGCTCACCGAAGGCCTCGCGCATCTCCTTGCGCTCGATCACGGCCGCGCCGTGGTGGGGGTAGACGACATGGTCGCCGATCTTGAACGGCATGAAAGCTCCTGCTACGGCAACTGGGGAAGGTCCTAGTCTGCCATCAGATCCGGCAGGTCGAGAGCCCCCGCTTCTCCAGGTACTGCTGGTGGTAGTCCTCGGCGGGCCAGAAGGTCGACGCCGGCGTGACCTCGGTGACGATGGCACGCCCGAAGCGTCCTGACGCCTCCAGCTCCTCGATCGAGCGCTGGGCGGCCTTCTGCTGGGCCTCGTCGTGGAAGTAGACGGCCGAGCGGTACTGGGTGCCCACGTCGGGACCCTGGCGGTTCAAGGTGGTGGGGTCGTGGTTGTCCCAGAACACCGACAGGAGGTCGTCGTAGGAGAGCCGCTCGGGGTCATAGGTCACCTGGACCACCTCGGCGTGGCCCGTGCGCCCGGTGCAGACCCGGCGGTACGTCGGCTCGTCCTTGGTGCCGCCCATGTAGCCCACGGCGGTGGCCACCACGCCGGGAACCTGGCGGTAGGCGGCCTCGATCCCCCAGAAGCACCCGGCCCCGAACGTCGCTACCTCTTGCGCCATCGTCATCCACCCTCTCCGCCCGTTGGTCTGCCTGTCTCGAAGCTACGGGGCCGCTGGTCGTACTGGATGTAGCGGGCCACCTGGGCGGCCCGCTCGGTGCTGTGCAGGCGGGCCACCAGGTGCAGGGCCATGTCGATGCCGGCCGAGACCCCGGCGGCGGTGACCACTTGGCCGTCGTCGACGAAACGGTCCTCGGGCCGGAGCTCGATGCGCTCTCCGAGCACCACGGCTATGGCCGGCCCGCTCACGTGGGGGAGAGAGGGCCGAACTGGCCCTCGGTGGGCTCCGCTCAACAGAACCAGGGCTCGGTGAGGCGCGGCCTGCCCTGGGTCGAGCCGGCGGCGATGAGCTCCCCCTCGCCGGGATCGGCGGCGCCGGCGGCGCCCGGATCGGCGGCCTGGCGCACGGCCCGGCTGACGGCCAGGTACAGGCTGGCGGCCGGCTCGCCGGCATCGAGGCCGGCCTGCACCTGCTCGGCCAGCTGGGCCTGGAGCTCGTCGACGCGCCGATCCGCCGCCGTCCAGGAGTAGCTGAGGCGCTCGGCGTCGTAGGACCCGAGGTGGGGGGCCATGTCGGGGTGGTCGACCAGCAGCGAGCCTTCGGGCACCAGCAGGCGGATGGTGTACTGCACGGGGTCGACGTTGGCGATGAGGTCGTGGGCAGCGACGAAGTCGACGAGGTCGACCAGGTCGGCGGGCGTGGTCCAGGGGGTGAAGGGCAGGAACGACGGCCGCACCTCGATGTTGTGGTCGCGGAGCACCCCGATGGCCTCGGCCGCCTGGGCGGCGGTGTGGCCCTTGTCCAGGCGGGCCAGGATGGCGTCGTTGACCGACTCCAGGGCCGAGACGACGAACAGGCAGCCAGCGGCGGCCATCGAGCCCCAGAGGCCACGGTGGCGCAGGATGAGCTCCACCTTGGTGGTGCAGTCGAAGGTGAGCTCGGGAAAGCGCTCGTGCATGGCCGCCACCACCCGTCGGGAGTGGTGGACGCCGTTGAGGAAGTCGGGGTCGGCGAAGGTGATGTGGCGGGCGCCGGCCGCCACCAGTTGGGCGATGTCGGCCACGACCACCTCGGGGCCCACCACCCGGATGCGCCCGTCGTAGACCGTGGGCACCGGGCAGTGCCGGCACCGGGAGGCGCAGCCGTGGCTGGCCTCCACCGCGCCGACCAGGCGCTCCTCGCCGTCCACGGCGAGGTGGGCGTAGCGCTCGAGAGGCGGCAGCAGGTCGCGGGCGGGGACGTCGAAGTCGCTGCGCCCCAGGTGCACGATCGGGCGGGTGTCGGCGGCCGGCGCCGGGCTCGCCGCGCCCCGGGCCGGGAGCCCGTCCACCCAGGCCAGCAGGGCGGGCTCGTACTCGCCGGCGATGACCCGGTCGGCCACCGCCCGCAGGGTGGCGTCGGCGCTGACGGCGGCGTAGAGGCCGTAGAAGCACACGGGCAGCTCCGGGCGCTGGTGGCGTGCGGCGGTGGCCGCGGCCAGGGCCAGGCGCATGGCCGTGTGCATGGGCACCGAGAAGGCGACGGCGCTCGCCCACGCCACCAGCTCGGGGTCCCAGGGCTGGACCGACAGGTCGAGGGCGGCCACGTCGTGGCCCCGGCGGCGAAGGGCGGCGGCGGGCGAGGCCACGTGCACCGGCTGGTGCCCGAGCTCGTAGGTCGAGACCAACAGCACCCGCACCCGGTCACGCTACCGGGGAAGGCCCCCCACCCCCGTTCGATCAGGAGGCTTCGATGACCACCTCGAGGTGGGCGTGGGCCCGACGCAGGGCGTCCTCCACCGCCTCAGGGGTGGGGGCCCGGGCGAAGAGGAAGCCGAGGTAGCGGTCGCCCTCGGGCAGGGCCCGCACGGGGCGCCCCCGGGCGATGGTCAGCT
Source organism: Actinomycetota bacterium (assembly GCA_019348495.1). Classification (GTDB taxonomy): domain Bacteria; phylum Actinomycetota; class Acidimicrobiia; order Acidimicrobiales; family CADCSY01; genus JADDRA01. The sequence continues at coordinate 23,006 of JAHWJI010000011.1, forward strand.
CCAGGCCCTCGATGCCGGGCACGGCCCGGGCGGACTCGACACCGCCCACCTCGACCAGGCAGCCCGAGCGGGGGATGGGCAGCATCATGACCCCGGCCGCCTGGTCCTCCCGGCGTAGACCGTCGAGGCCGAGGCCCAGGGCGTGGCGGAGGATGACCTCCTCCAGGGAGATGCCGGCACCGAAGCGCAGCGCCCGCGAGCACAGCCCCCCGATGGAGCGGGCGGCCACCTCCACCAGGCGGACGCCGTCGGCGCCGATGCGCACCTCGGCGTGCACCGGTCCCTCCACCAGGCCGAGGGCGGTGGCGCCGGCGGCCACCAGCCCGACCACCGCCTCACGGGTGGGGGCCGGGAGCCGCGAAGGGGTGACGTAGATGGTCTCCTCGAAGTAGGGGCCGTCGAGGGGGTCGGGCTTGTCGAACACCGCCAGGACCTCGAGCCGCCCGCGGGTGAGCAGGCCCTCGACAGCCACCTCGGGCCCGGCCACGAAGGACTCCACCAGCACCGGCCCTGTGGGGTCCTGGCCGGCGTCGGCCAGGATGGCCCGCACCCTGGACGCCGCCTCGGCGGCGGCGGCGGGGTCGTCGGCCCGCATGACGCCCCGGCTACCCGACAGCGAGACCGGCTTGACCACGCAGGGCAGGCCCACCTCGGTGGCGAGGGCGGCCACGTCGTCGCCGGGTCGGGCCACCCGGAACGCGGGCTGGTCGACCCCGGCGGCGGCCAACGCCGTGCGGCTGCCCAGCTTGTCGCGCGTGGCGGCCACGGCGGTGGCCGGGTTGTGGGCCAGGCCCAGGCGCCCGGCGGCCAGGGCGGCGGCCAGCACGCCCTGTTCGTCGACGGCCACCACGGCGTCGACGGGGGACCGGTCGGCGGCGAAGGCGACGATGGCGGCGGCGGCGGCGTCGGGATGGTCGAGGGGCAGCACCAGGGCACGGTCCTCCATGGAGACGGCCATGGCCTGGCGATGCTCGGAGGCGACGACCACCTCGACCCCCAGGGCCGACGCGGCCCGCACGAAGTCGGTCGCCCGGTAGGTTCCGGTGGGCAGGATAAGGAGGACCCGGGGCACGGTCCTATCATGGGGGCATGGCCGACGCGAGCGCTCCCGAGAACCTCGACCAACAGCCGGGCACGCCCGGCGAGGCGGTGCTGACGGTCACCGACCAGGCCCGCAAGAAGGTGGTGGCCCTGCGCCAGGGCGAGCCCAACGCCGAGTCGCTGGCCCTGTGGCTGGAGGTGACGGGAGTGGCCGGGTCCGAGTTCACCTACGACTTGTACTTCGACGCCCTCGACCGGGCCCAGCCGGGCGACGCCGTGCAGCGCCATGACGACGTATCGGTCGTCATCCCCGCCGCCAGCGTCGACCAGCTCCGGGGGGCCACGCTGGGCGTGAGTCGCGACCTGCTCAACCCGGGCATGACCGTCACCAACCCCAACCGCCCCCCCCAACCGGCCAGCCCCTCGATCAGCGCCCGCCCGCCGGCCGACCTGAGCGGGGACGTGGCCCAGCGGGTGGCCCAGGTCATCGAAGCCCAGATCAACCCCAGCATCGCCTCCCACGGCGGCCAGGCCGAGCTGGTGGCGGTCGACGACGGCACCGCCTACCTCCGCTTGAGCGGCGGGTGCCAGGGCTGCGGCATGGCCACGGTGACCCTCACCCAGGGCATCGAGGTGGCCATCCGGGAGTCGGTGCCCGAGATCACCCAGGTCACCGACGTGACCGACCACGCCAGCGGGGCCAACCCCTACTACGAGGCCGCCAAGAAATAAGGATGCCTCGAGACGCTTCCTGACAGCCTGCCCCCACGCTGCCCGGTAGATCCCCGGCTGGTAGTGGCGATCCACCGTGGCGGGGCGGTCCGCCTATTCCGACAGGGCAAGCCTCGCTGCGCTCGGCGCCCTGTCGGCGAACTTGCGCTTGATGCGCTGTAGGGCGTTGTCGACGGCCTTGGCCTGGCGTCCGAGCAGGGCGGCGATCTCCTCGTAGCTCTGGCCGGTGACGAAGAGCCGCAGCACGTCGTTCTCGAAGCCCGAGAGCAGGGTCGCCACCGTGCAGTCGACGGCGCGGGCGCCGTCGGCGGCGACGACGTCGTCGGCGGGGTCGGCGGGGTCGGCGTGGCCGTCGATCATGCCCTCGACGCCCGCCTCGAAGGAGCCCTCGGGCCGGGGCCGGGAGATGGAGACGTATTGGTTGAGCGGCTGGTGCTTGCGCCGACGGGCCGTCTTGACCGCGGTGTGGATCTGGCGGGTGATGCAGAGCTCGGCGAACCCCCGGAAAGAGGCCTCTCGCTCAGGCCGGTAGTCACGCACCGCCTTGTAGAGGCCGATGAGCGCCTCTTGGACGATGTCGTCGGCATCACCTCCGGGGATGTAGTAGCCCCGGCCCCGGAACGAAGCCAAGCGCCGGTAGCGCTGGATCAGCGCTTGCTGGGCCAGGTCGTCGCACTGTTGGGCCCGCATGGCCAGCTCGTCGTCATCGAGGTGGTCGAGTGCGGCGGTGCCGGATCGGGGCGACAAGAGGTCTCCTGGAAAGTGCGATGCAACGGCTGGCCGGGCGGTGAGGCGAGAGCGAGAGTACTTCCCCCACCTCGCCGCCTCCAGCGCTGGACGTGACAAGACCATGACGAAATCGCGGTCACGCCGACCGTCGTCGGGCCACCTCGAAGCAGGCCAGTGCCCCCGCCGCGGCCACGTTGAGCGACCCCAGGGCGCCTCGCAGAGGGATGGAGGCCACCACGTCACAGCGCTGGCGGACCAGGCGACCCAGACCCCGGCCCTCGGCGCCCAGCACCAGGGCGACGGGCTCGCTGGCCAGGGTGAGTTCGAAGAGACTGCTCTCGCCACCGCTGTCGAGGCCGACGGTCCACACGCCCGCCTCCCGAGCCCGGGCCAGGGCAGTGGGCAGGCCACCGACCAGGGCCATGGGGAGGTGCTCGACGGCGCCGGCCGCGGCCTTGGCCACCGTCGGGGTGACGTGCGCCGCTCGGTGCCGGGGCAGGACGACGCCCGAGACCCCGGCGCCCTCGGCCGACCGCAGCAGCGCACCGAGGTTCTGGGGATCGGTGATGCCGTCGAGGAACACCAGGAACGGCGCCGCCCACGGCCCCCGTCCGGTAAACAGGAGCTCGTCGAAATCGGCCTCCGGGAGAGGCTCGGCGTGGGCCAGGACCCCCTGGGGGGCCTCGGAGCGGGCCTCGGCGGACAGGGCAGTCACCCGCACCGGGCGCATGCGCACCCGGGCCTCGGTGGCCAGCTCCTTGATCTCGGCGAGGATCGGGGCGTCGTCCAGATCGTCGGCCAGCCATACGTCGCGCACCCGTCGGCGCCCGGCGAGCAAGAGCTCCCGGACGGCCTGGCGGCCCTCGACCTGCTCGCCTCCCAGCCCCCGGGGCCCACCTGACCCGGAGCGGCCCGGCGGCTGGGGTGACGGCGAGGGGCGCCCGAAGGCCTCCCCTCGCGACCCCTGGCGTGGCCCTGATCGTGCCCGACGGTCGCCCGGCGCACCGGCACGGGAGCGTCCCGGACGGCCAGGAGCGCCATCGGGGCGGCCACGTCGGTCCCCGGGCCGGCCCTGCCGGGGCCCGCCCGGGGCGGGCCCACCCCGGCGGGGCTGCTCGGGGCGGGCAGGGCGGCGGCGGGGCGGGCTCACCTCAGCGTCCCACCGTGGTGACCGGCGCCGGCCCCACAGGCGCCGTCCCCGCCGCCCGGGCCACCAGGGCCACGGCCCAGCACGCCACCCCCTCGCCCCGCCCCAGTGCCCCCATGCCCTCGGGACGGCGACCCCGCACCGTCACCTCGGCGCCGGTGGCCGCCCGCAACGACGTCTCCATCTCCCGTCGGCGGGGTGCCAGCTTGGGGCTGTCGAGCACCACCGAGCAGTCGGCGTTGACCGGCTCCCACCCCGCATCCCGCACCAGCTCGGCGGCCCGGGCCAACAAGCGGAGGCTGTCGGCGCCCTCCCACGTCGGATCGGTGTCGGGGAAGTGGGTCCCGATGTCGTCGAGGCCGGCGGCACCGAGCAGGGCGTCGGCGACGGCGTGGGCCACCACGTCGGCGTCGCTGTGGCCGGCCAGGCCCCGCGTACCGGTGAAGGTGGCGCCTCCGAGCACCAGCGCCCGGGTGGGGTCGTGGCTGTAGGGGTGGACGTCGAATCCCAGACCCACCCTCGTGCCCACTTCCCGGTGATGCGGTTCCTCGGTCGGCGAGCCCGACAGGTGGGCTGCGGCCGCGACCACGTCGCCCGGGGCGGTGACCTTGGCGTTGGCCGCCTCGCCGGGCACGACCACCACCCGCCCGCCCGCGGCCTCGACCAGAGCGGCGTCGTCGGTGGCCTCGACCTCCGCGGCGTGGACCTCCCGCAGCACGTCGGCGGCGAAGGCCTGGGGTGTCTGCACCGCCACCAGCGTGGCCCGCTCGGGTGTCTCGACCACCACGTCGTCGTCCCCCACGCGCTTGATGGTGTCGATCACGGCCACGCCGGGCACGGCGGCGTCGGCCCCGGCCCGCACCGAGGCGACGGTGGCCTCGAACAGCGCCACCGAGGCACAGGGACGGGCGGCGTCGTGGACCACGACCACCTCGGCGCCGGCGGGCACGGCGGCCAGCCCCGCACGCACCGAGGCCGACCGGGTGGTGCCGCCGACCACCACGGCATCGGCCAGGGGCTCAGGGTCGCCGGCCCTTCCGGGCGCGACCACCACGACGACGCCGTCGCTCACCGGCCGGGCCGCGGCCAGCGCCCAATCGAGCAGCCGACGACCGGCCACCACCTGGTACTGCTTGGCCGCCCCGAAGCGGCTCCCCCGCCCGGCCGCCACCACGATCGTCCACACGCCCACGGGCGATCACCCTACGAGGAGCTGCGCGGGAACATCGCCGGGCGGGCCTCGACGGCCCGCCCGGCGATCCAGCGTAAAAGGGCTGAGGCCGGAGGTCGGAGCGGGTGGCGCCGAGGGGAGGGGCCCGAGGGCCGAGCGCAGCGAGAGCCCTTGGGAGCGGGACGAGGAGGCCCGAAGCGGTCGGGTGTGGGCGTCAGTTGTAGCGGTCGAGGATGCTGGTCTCAGCCAGGCGGGAGAGACCCTCCTTGATGGCTCGCGCCCTGGTCTCGCCCACCTCCTTGACCTCGTCGAGGTCGGCGATGGACGCCCGCATGATCTTCTGCAGGCTGCCGAAGTGGCCCACGATGCCCTGGATCACCGACTCGGGCAGCCGGGGCACCTTGGACAGCATCCGATAGCCCCGGGGCGACAGCGTCCGGTCGAGGTCCTGACTGCCGCCGGGAAGGTGGAGCATGGCGGCGACCGCCTTGAGGTCGAGCAGATCCTCGGTGCCCAGGTTGGCCAGCCCCTCGATGGCCTCGCCGAGGTGCCAGGCCGCCTCCTCGTGGAAGTAGTCCAGGATCATGAGCCGGTAGTCCTCCTCGACCCCGCCCATGAGCTCCTCGAGCTGGAGGCGCACCAGGCGTCCGTCCACGCCCAGCTCGACGATGTGGCGATCGATCTCCTCGGAGATGCGACGGACCATCTCGGTGCGCTGCAGCACCGTCACCACGTCGCGCAACGTCACCAGATCCTCGATCTCCAGGGCCGAGAGCGAACCCGACACCATGTCGAGGCGGTTCTTGTAACGCTCCAGGGTCGACAGGGCCTGATTGGCCCGGGCCAGGAGGCGGGGGATGGGCTCGAGGGGGTGCTTGTCGGCGTTGACGTACACGGCGATGACCGACTGGTCCTCGGAGACCGAGATCACCGGGACGTTGATGGAGCGGGCCACCCGCTCGGCCGTTCGGTGACGGGTCCCGGTCTCGGAGGTGGCCACGTTGGGGTTGGGCACGAGGTGGACGTTGGCCCGGGCGATGCGGCTGGCGTCGGCGGCCAGGATGATGGCGCCGTCCATCTTGGCCAGCTCCGACAGCCGCTGGGGACTGAAGGCGGCGTCGAGCAGGAAGCCTCCGGAGCAGATGTTGAGCACCTCGGGGCCGTCACCCACCACCACCAAGGCGCCCATCTCTGCCTGCAGGATGCGGTCGAGGCCCTCCCGCAGAGGTTTGCCGGGCGCCACCGAGGCCAGTGCCTCCAGGAGCCTGGAGCCACGCCGAGGAGACACGGAGGTGAGCCTAGTGTCGGGCGTGGTGGTGGCCATGGCCCCGACACCCTTCCCCCTTGCGGTGGGTTGTGCACGCAACGTCGCTTGCTGTGGCCTCAGCAGCTCCCGTTGCCCCAGGTCAGGCCCATGGCGTCGGTCACGGTGGCCGCCCGGTGCAGGGTCATGCCCGGTGGCGGCGTGGGCGCCGAGACCGGCACCACGGCCCGGCGGAAGCCGAGGCGGGCCGCCTCGGCCAGGCGGCGCGGCGTCTGGGCGGCCTGGCGCAGCTCGCCGCCGAGGCCCACCTCTCCCACGGCCACGAGGTCGCCGGGCACGGGACGCCCACTGATCGACGACACCAGCGCCAGGGCCACGGCCACGTCGGCGCCGGGCTCGATCACCCGCACACCCCCCACCGCCGAGGCGTGGACATCAGAGCTGCCCAGGGCCCCGTTGGCCGAACCCAGGTCGACCCGGCACCCGAGCACCGCCAAGACCAGGGTGAGGCGACCGTGGTCGAGGCCCTGGGCCGAGCGACGGGGCTGGGCCAGCGTGGAGGGCGACACCAGGGCCTGCACCTCGACCAGCAGGGGACGGTGGCCCTCCATGGTCGGCACCACCACCGAGCCGGCCACGCCGGGCCGGCGGTCGGCGAGGAACAGCCCACTCGGGTCGGGGACGCCGATCAAGCCGGCGTCGGTCATCTCGAACAGGCCCAGCTCCTCAGTGGAGCCGAAGCGGTGCTTGACCGCCCGCACCAGACGCAGGGCGTGGTGGCGATCGCCTTCGAAGGCGAGCACGGTGTCGACCACGTGCTCGAGCACCCGGGGTCCCGCCAACGAGCCTTCCTTGGTGACGTGTCCGACCAGCACCACGCTCATGGACCGCTCCTTGGCCGCCACCACCAGGCGGTGGGCGCACTCACGCACCTGGGTGACCGAGCCGGGGACCGACCCGAGATCGGGATCGAACAGGGTCTGGACGGAGTCGACCACGACCACGTCGGGCCGGAGGACCTTGATGTGGGCCAGCACCGACGGCAACACGGCGTCGGCCAGCAGGTGCAGCTCGGGAGCCAGCGTGCCCAGGCGGTCGGCCCTCATCCGCACCTGGGGGGCCGACTCCTCGGCGGTGACGAGCAGCGCCCGGGCCCCGGCCTCGGCCATGGACGCCAGGGCCTGGAGGACCAGGGTGGACTTGCCGATGCCGGGCTCGCCGCCCACCAGGGTCACCGAGCCCGGCACCAGGCCCCCGCCGAGGACCCGGTCGAGCTCGCTGATTCCCGTGGAGCGCCGTCCACAGGACTCCACGTCGACCTGACCTATGGGGACCGGGCTGGTGGGAACCAGTGGCTGGCCGCAGGCCCAACCCGTAGGGTCGGCGAGCTCAGGCTCCTCCACCAGGGTGCTCCAGGCCCCGCACGACGGGCACCGTCCCATCCACCGGGGACTGACTCCGCCACAGTCGGTGCAGCGGTGGACGAGGCGGGTCTTGGCCATGGGCGGGCATGGTAGGGACGGCCTGGGACAGCTCAGTCCGCCCTTGTGGGCCGGCGACGGTTGCGCACCAGGAGCACCACCAGGGCCAGGGCGCTGACCGCGGCGATCACCAGCCAGACCAGGCGCTCGGCGTGCAGGAGCCGCGAGGTCGCCGACAGGGCGACCTGCTCGCCCACCACCGGGCGCCACACCGCCCCGTCCGGCGTCACCAGGCCCGGGCTGGTGGTCTCCACGTCGCCGGGCAACTCGGTGCGCACCTCGAAGCGGAAGGTGTCCGCCACCCCGCCGCCGATGGCCTGTTCCAACTCGGCGCCGTTGAGGCTGAAGCCGCTGCCTTCCAGGGCCTGGCGGAGCTCGTCGTCGCTGAAGGCCTCGATGCCGGCGCCGAGATCGACGAGGCCCTGGAAGGTGAACGTCGTGGTGAAGAACGACGACTGGCGCGCCAGCTCGAAGTCCCGCAGCGCACCACCGGGCCCACTGACCTCCTCGAGCACCTCGACGGCTCCCTCGAGGTCGGCGAAGGGCTTGACCGCGCTGACCACCGTCGATCCGTCATCGCTTCGCTGGGGCCCGGCTACGGTCCATCCCGCCCGCTCCAGGTCGTCGACCCGGACCTGATCGGCCAGGTCGACCCGTCCGGCGGCCTCGGGGTCGAGGACCACGGCGACCTGTACCTCGCCCGACCCGTCCCGGGCCAGGTCGAGGCCGACGTCGACGGCGACCTCACAGCCGCTGGCGACCAAGGCCAGCACGGAGGAGGCGGCGCCGAGGACCACCAGCCTCCACACACGGGGACGACCTGCCGCTGCTCGCCTCACCAGGCTGCGACGCTATCGGGGCCACCGGGGACCGGGCCCCACCGCCACGTCGACCAGGCCGTAGGGTGCTGGGTATGAGCGGCCAGCGGGCGACGGTGGAGGCCATGGGCGTCGCCGTGGCCGCCGGTGTCCCGGTGCTGTTGTGGGGGGCGCCGGGCACGGGCAAGACCTCGGCCATCCGGGCCATGGCCGACGCTGCCGGCTGGCCCTGCGAGACCGTCATCGCCGCCATCCGGGAGCCGTCGGACTTCTCCGGCCTGCCCGTGGTGGTCGCAGGTGTGGTCCACTTCGCCCCGCCCCGCTGGGCCGAGCGCCTGGCCGAGGCCGGTCGGGGCCTGCTGTTCCTCGATGAGATCTCGACCGCGCCGCCGGCCGTGCAGGCCGCGCTGCTGCGAGTGGTGCTCGAGCGGGTGGTGGGCGACCTGGACCTGCCCGACCGGGTGGTCGTGGTCGCCGCCGCCAATCCCCCCGAGCAGGCCGCCGACGGCTGGGACCTTTCTGCTCCCCTGGCCAATCGCTTCTGCCACCTCGACTGGGAGGTCGACGCCGCCACCTTCGCCCAGGGCCTGGTGGGTGGGTTCCCGGTGGCGACCATCCCCTCCCTGCCCACCGGCTGGGACGGTGACGCCCGGGTCCAGGCCCAGGCCCTGGTGGCCGCCTTCGTCACCGTGCGCCCCGGGCTGGCCTGTGCGCTGCCCACCGACGCGGCCCGTGCCGGTCGGGGCTGGCCCAGCCCCCGCACCTGGGACATGGCCGCCCGCCTCCTGGCTGCCGCCGAGGCCACACACGCCTCCACCGAGGCGGTCACCGCCCTCGTCACCGGCGCCCTCGGTCCGGGCGCAGGGACCGAGCTGCTCATGTGGCGTTCGGAGATGGACCTGCCCGACCCCGAGGCCGTGCTGGCCGACCCCCAGCGCTTCGTCATGCCCGAGCGGGGCGACCGGGCCTACGCCGCGCTCTCCGCCGTCGCCGCCGCCGTGGCCGCCCAGCCCACCGTCGAGCGCTGGCTGGCGGGGTGGCAGGTGGTGGCCCGGGTGGGCACGACCGCGCCCGACGTGGCCGCGGTGGCCGCCCGCACCCTGGCCCAGTGCCGGCCCCCCTCGGCGGTGGCGCCCCCCGAGGTGAAGCTGTTCGCCCCCCTGCTCAAGGGGGCCGGCCTCCTGTGAGCGACGCCCGGAGCTGCTTCGATGGCTGAGCTCGACACGGCCAAGTTGGCCTCGGCCCGGCTGTGGGCCGTCGCCCGCCACCCCTACCTGGCCTCAGCGCTCTTCGCCTCCACCGTCGTGGCCGTCCCCGGCCTCGGCGGGGCCACGGTCGACGAGGCCTGGCGGCTCTACGTCGACCCCGAGGTGGTGCAGCGCTGGCGCGTGGAGGAGCTGGGCAGCCTCCTGGTCCACCACACCGGGCACCTGCTGCGTGACCATGCCGGGCGGGCCCGGGCCCTGGGCCTGAGCCAGGCCCAGACCGACGACTGGGCGCTGGCCGCCGACGCCGAGATCAACGACGACCTCTCCCATCCCGACCTGCGCCTGCCCGGCGAGGTGGTCCTGCCCGCCACTTTGGGCTGCGAGGCCGGTCACCTGGCCGAGGAGTACCTCCACGCGGGTGACTTCGATACGCCCGACCACCACGACTGCGGCAGCGGAGCCGACGCCAAGGCCCGACCGTGGGAGCTGGCCGGCGACGCCGGCGGCGGCGTCCCCGTGGGTGAGCGGGAGATGCTCCAGTGCCAGACGGCGAGCCGGGTCGTCGACTACGCCCGCTCCGGTCGGGGCCGGATCTCGGCCGGCTGGCAGCGCTGGGCCGCCGAGGTGCTGGACCCGGCCGTCGACTGGCGCCGGGTGCTGGCAGCCGAGATCCGCAAGGGCATCACCACCGTGGCCGGGCGGGCCGACTACAGCTACCGCCGGCCGTCGCGACGGTCGGGCGTCAGCCCCGGGGTGATCCTTCCCGCCCTGGAACGACCGGTGCCCGAGGTGGCGGTGCTGTGCGACACGTCGGGCAGCATGGACGGCGAGGCGCTGGCCCGGGTGCTGGCCGAGGTCGAGGGGCTGCTGCGGGGCGTGGGCGTGGGCCGCTCCCGGCTGCGGGTCCTGTCCGGTGACGCCGCCGTGCACACCGACCGCCGGGTCACCAACGTGGGCCAGGTCGAGCTGGTCGGGGGCGGGGGCACCGACATGGCGGCGGGCATAGAGGCCGTCAGCCGCCTGCGACCCCGCCCGTCGGTGCTGGTGGTGCTCACCGACGGGATGACGTCATGGCCGGCCGAGGCCCCCAAGGGCATGCAGGTGGTGGTCGGGCTGGTCGGCGCCGAGGATGGTGTGCGAGGTGGGCAGGTCTGGGCCACCCCGGCGTGGACGAGGGTCGTGCACCTCGACATCGCCGCCTGACCGGCCCACAACAGGGAGGTAGCGCTCGTGGGCCGGCGGTGGTGCGACCGCCTGGATCCGGTGACCGAGCTGGTGGAGTGCAGCGGCGAGCGCCACCGGGTGAGCTGGCGGCGCGGCAGCCTGGTGGTCGAGGACCACGACATCGAGGCGGAGCGAGCCATGAAGGCGCTCGGCGCCGAGACCCCGGCGTGCCTGCTGCTGGTCAAGCAGTGGCGCGAGCTCCACTCGTGGGCCACCTCGCCCGAGCTGTACACCCAGGTGCTCGACCGGCTGGGGCCCGGGCGCATCCTCGCCCCCGGCGCCCTGCGCGGGCCCAGCGAGCTCTCGCTGCTGCTCACCTGGGAGCGGGCCTGGCGCATGTCGGCGTACTACGGCACCGGCCACGAGCGCCTGCTGGCGCGCCAGCTGGGTGACCGGGCTGGTCCACCACTGGGCGCCCACGTCGACCACTGGCGCCGGCGCCTCGGCTGCGATCGCACCCCGTCGGTCGAGGTGAAGCTGGCCCGACCGGGCCAGGCGCCCCGGGTGGTCGGCAACATCGATCGCTTCGGCGCCCGGGCCGCGGCCACCCTGGGGGTGCGCTGGGCCCTGGGGGTGTGGGCCCGGGGCCTGGCCGTGGTCGACGACGGCTTCGTGTTGGAGCTCCTGCCATCGTCCCAGGCCCTCGGGGCCAGGGCGCTGCGCTGGGAAGCCCAGGCCGACGGCGGCGCCCGTCCCGTCGTGGCCCCGGCGCGGCTGGGGCGTGACCGCCAGGGGACGTGGCGCCTCACCTGGATTGCCCCGTGAGCCGCGCCCCCCGCCTGGCACCCATGCTCGCCGGAGGCAACGGCATCCCCCCCGACCCGGCCGCCTACCAGCTCGAGCCCAAGCTCGACGGCCAGCGGGTGATCGCCATCGTGGAAGGCGACGACATCACCCTGACCAACCGAAGGGGGGGCGACATCACCACCACCTACCCGGAGCTACGGGGGCTGGCCGGCGCCCTCGGCGACCACGAGGCGGTCCTCGACGGCGAGGTGGTCAGCTTCGACGCTCGTGGCCAGACGAGCTTCCAGCGCCTCCAGCGACGCATGCACGTCAAGGAGCCGCCCAATCGGCTCCTGGCCGACACACCGGTGACGTTCGTGGCCTTCGACGCGCTCTGGCTCGACGGCGTGACCCTGGTGGAGCGGGCCCAGCACGAGCGCCGTCGGTTCCTGGAGGAGCTCGAGCTGGGTGGCAGGGCGTGGCAGACCGTCCCCGTGCTCGACGCCGCACCCGACGAGCTCCTCGCCGCCTGCCGGGAGATCGGGCTGGAGGGGTTCATGGCCAAGCATCGAGAGGCGCGTTACCAGCCCGGACGCCGGTCCGGTGCGTGGTGGAAGATCAAGTGCGGGCGGCGCCGGGAGCTCGTGGTCGGCGGCTGGTCGCCGGGCCAGGGGTCGAGGTCGTCGAGCATCGGCTCGCTGGCGCTGGGCTGCTTCGACGTGGACCGTGCCGAGGCCGAGCGCCGGGGCGCGCCCCAGCGGCTGGTCTACGTGGGCCAGGCCGGCTCGGGTCTGAACGAGGCCATGATCGGCCAACTCCGGCAGCTGTTCCGCCAGATCGAGACCCCGACCTCCCCCTTCGTCGACGTGCCCGCCGCCCCGCTGCGCTTCGTGCGCCCCCTGCTCGTGGTCGAGGTGGCCTACAGCGAGGTCACGGAGTCGGGCCTGTTGCGCCAGCCGTCGATCAAGGGCCTGCGCACCGACGTGGTCGCCGACCAGGTCGTCCTCGACGCCGAGTTGGCGTCGAGGGTCGCCGACAGGTGCTGAGTACAGTGAGCGGGCCAGAACGGTCGAGACGAGGAGGGCGGGGACCATGCCGAGAGCGATCTGGAGCGGGTCGATCAGCTTCGGTTTGGTGAACATCCCCGTCAAGCTGCACAACGCCGTGTCTCGCAAGCAGGTCTCGTTCCACCAGATCGACGCCCGCACCGGTGCCCGGGTGAAGATGAAGCGGGTGTCGGCCACCGACGGCAGTGAGGTCCCCTACGAGCAGATCGTCAAGGGATACGAGGTGTCGCCCGAGCACTACGTGCTGGTGGAGCCGGCCGAGCTGGAGGGCCTCGACCCCGAGGGCACCCACACCATCGACCTCGAGGAGTTCATCGACCTGGCCGACATCGATCCCGTCTTCTTCGACACCGCCTACTACGTGGCGCCCACCAAGACGGCCGAGAAGCCCTACGCCCTGTTGATACGGGCCATGGAGCAGCAGGGCAAGGTGGGCATCGCCCGCTTCGTCATGCGCACCAAGCAGTACCTGGCCGCCCTGCGCCCGAGGGACGGCGTGTTGATGCTGTCGACCATGGTCTACGCCGACGAGGTGAACCCGGCGTCGGACGTGGCCGAGTTGGCCGCCTTGGGGGAAGTGGCCGTGTCCGAGCGTGAGCTGGCCATGGCCACCCAGCTCATCGAGTCGTTGGCGGCCACCTTCGAGCCCGAGCGCTACCGAGACGAGTACCGCGACCGGGTCCTGGCCCTCATCGAGAGCAAGGCCCAGGGCAACGCCGTGGTGGCGGCCGCGCCCACCCCTGAGGGGGCCACCGTGGTCGACCTCATGGCCGCCCTGGAGGCCAGTGTGGCCGAGGCGCGCGAGGCCCGGCGTCGCCATCCCACTGCCGACGCCGCGGCCCGTGAAGGCGCCGCAGCCCGTGAAGGCGCCGCAGCCGGTGAAGGCGCCGTCGGCGACACCGGGGACGCGGCGACCGCAGACGGCGGCGAGGCGGCCCCCGAGAAGGTCCGCCAGAGCGCGTAGGGGCGACAGCACCGGTGGCGGCGAGAGGTCGGGAGGCCGTCATCGAGGTGGAGGGGCGCTCCCTCAAGCTGTCCAACCTCGACAAGGTCCTGTATCCCGCCACGGGGTTCACCAAGGCCGAGGTCCTCGACTACTACGCCCGGGTGGCCCCGGTGCTGCTGGACCACCTCGGCGACCGGGCCCTGACGCTGCGACGCTTCCCCGACGGTGTCGACGGCGGGTCGTTCTACGAGAAGAACTGCCCCCGGCACCGCCCCGAGTGGGTGGGCGTGCACCGCGTGGGGGTCGAGAGCGGTGGCGAGGGGGAGGCCATCGACTTCTGTCGCATCGACTCGCTCGCCGCTCTGACCTGGGTGGCCAACCTGGCGGCTCTGGAGCTCCACACGTCGATGGCCCGGGCCGTCGACGCCGATGCGCCCACCATGGTGGTCTTCGACCTCGACCCCGGCGCCCCGGCCACGGTGCTCGACTGCGCCGAGGTGGCCCGGACGATCCGAGCGGTGCTGGGTGAGCACGGCTTGGAGGTCCTGGTCAAGACCTCGGGCTCCAAGGGCCTGCAGGTCTATCTCCCCCTCAACGTGCCCACGACCTACGCCCGCAGCGCCGGCTTCGCCAAGCACCTGGCCCAGCTCCTGGAGCGCCAGCTGCCCTCGCAGGTGGTCAGCCAGCAGCGCAAGGAGCTGCGAAGGGGCAAGGTCCTCATCGACTGGAGCCAGAACGCCCGGCACAAGACCACCGTGTGCGTCTACTCCTTGCGGGCCCGGGAACGTCCCACGGCCTCGACGCCGGTCACCTGGGGCGAGGTCGACGCCGCCTTGGCCGCGTCCGATCCCGAGCTGCTCACCTTCGAGGCCCCCCTCGTGCTCGAGCGCATCGAGGCCATGGGCGACCTCTTCGCCCCGGCCAACCACCTGGCCCAGGAGCTGCCCGCCCTCGGCTGAGCCTCGTGCCGGCCCGACCCACCGGTCCCGGCGCCCGCCGGGGAGCCGACGCTCCACAATGGCCGGCGTGCCCCTCGATCTGGCTCACCTTCCCGAGGCGGTGTTCGGCTTCCTGGCCGAGCGCCACCTCGCCACCCTGACCACGTTGCGAGCCGACGCGTCGCCCCACGTGGTTCCCGTCGGCTTCACCTACGACGCGGCTGAAGGGCTCGTGCGAGTCATCGCCCTCGCCGGGAGCCAGAAGGTGCGCAACGCCGAGCGCCAGGGCCGCGCCGTGGTGTGCCAGGTGGACGGGGGGCGATGGTTGTCCCTCGAAGGCCGATCCCGGGTGACCGCCGACCCCGACCGGGTGGCGCTCGCCGTTGCCGCCTACGCCAAGCGCTACCGCCAGCCCGGCGAGAACCCGGAGCGGGTCGCCATCGAGATCACCGTCGAGCGGATGCTGGGCCGGGCCTGACGTCGCTGTGGCGCGGGTTCTCCCCCGGGGCCCGGGACCGAGGGCGGTCGGACCAGGCTCCCTGGTCCGACCGCCCGGTCCCGCTAGTCGGCGGGGCCCGCCTCGGCCAGTTCCACCGGCGGGGGTTCGAAGCCCTCGACGGTGCGGAACACGATCTCGCCGCCCTCGGCGTCGACGATGACCGTCTCGCCGGCGGTGAACTCCTTGAACAGGATCCGCTCCGACATCGGGTCCTCGATCATGCGCTGGATGGCCCGACGCAGTGGACGGGCTCCCAGGGTGGGGTCGTAGCCCTTGTCGGCCAGCAGCAGCTTGGCCTCCGGCGTCAGCTCGAGGCCGATGCCCTGGCCCACCAGCTGGTCCTGGACCCGCTTGACCATGAGGTCGACGATGGAGACGACCTCGGGCTTCGAGAGCTCGTGGAACACGATGGTCTCGTCGATCCGGTTGAGGAACTCGGGCCGGAAGTGCTGCTTGAGGGCGTCGTTGACCTTCTCCTTCATCTTGGCGTAGGAGACGGCCTCGTCGGCCTTGGAGAACCCGACGCTGGCCTTGCGCAGGTCGGCGGTGCCCAGGTTCGAGGTCATGATCAGCACGGTGTTGCGGAAGTCGACCGAACGGCCCTGGGCGTCGGTGAGCCGTCCCTCCTCCAGGATCTGGAGCAGGGTGTTGAACACGTCGGTGTGGGCCTTTTCGATCTCGTCGAACAACACGACCGAGAAGGGCTTGCGCCGCACCGCCTCGGTGAGCTGGCCGCCCTCCTCGTAGCCCACGTAGCCGGGAGGCGACCCGACCAGACGGCTGACGGTGTGCTTCTCCATGTACTCGGACATGTCGAGGGCGATGAGCGACGACTCGTCACCGAAGAGGAACTCCGAGAGGGTCTTGGCCAGCTCGGTCTTTCCCACGCCCGAGGGGCCCAGGAAGATGAACGAGCCGCTGGGGCGCTTGGGGTCCTTGAGGCCGGCCCGGCTCTTGCGGACCGCCTTGGCGATGGCGACGATCGCCTCGTGCTGGCTGATGACCGTCTTGTGCAGCTCGTCCTCCATCGTCAGCAGGCGCTTGGTCTCGTCGGCGCTGATGCGGGTGAGCGGCACGCCGGTCATCTTGTTGACGACCT
>JAHWJI010000120.1 GCA_019348495.1 Actinomycetota bacterium
TACCTCACGGGCGTTCGAGCGGTGGAGGGATGTCGGGCTATGCGGCTACCTGACTGACGGGCGCCGGGACCGGTCGTGGCGGGGCCGCAATGACACCCGCAACCGGGCCTATGTCAATGGCTTGTGGGGCACCGGCCTGCGGTCCCAGGAGTGGGCGAGCGTGCTGACCAGCGAGCTGCCGGTCGCGGCCGGACACGAACCGCGCCGCTACTACACAGCCCAGCTGTCGGCGGGGGTGGCCAAGACCCGGGCCCGTTCCTACTGGGTGCCGGCGGGAGTGCTGGCCGAGATCGACGCCTATGTGCGCTTGGAGCGGCGGCATGCCATCCACCGGGCGTGGGACGACGGCCGCTACGGCCACCTGCGTGGTCTGCGGGTGGTGACGCGCGCCACGGCGAAGCGGTTGACGTTCAGGCAACGCGGTCGGGTCGAGTCGATGCCGTTGGCGGCCCTCGATGCCCGCCAGCGGCGGAGCTTGTTCCGGGAGACCGATGGCGGGTTGGGATCCAATGTCGGTGTGGCTGGCGGAGACGGGCGAGCCGATGAGCCACCTTTCGTGGGCCAAGGCCTTCGACCGGGCCAACGACCGCTGCGCCCGGCTCGGGCTGGGTGACTTGTCGTGCACCCGCACATGCTGCGCCACTCCTACGCCCTCAAGATGCTGCTGGCTGCCCAGCGGGCCTACGACCTGCGCCTGGCGTCGCACCTGTCGGCCGACGAGCTGCGGGACTTCCGCCTGACGTTCGGTTCCCCGTTCGACCTGGGCCGCCACCTGTTGGGTCACCGCGACGTGCAGACGACGATCGACACCTACCTGGAGCCGGTGGCCGGGCTGTCGGCCGAGGTGTTCCTCAACGGTGACATCGACGCCGAGGTGAGTGAGCTGCTGGCATCGGTGGTCGCCTCGTCCGACCAGGTCCTCGACGTCCCGGCCGACCTGCGGTGACCGGCCCGGGCCGCCCGGCCACCCAACCCGACCCGGGTTACGCCCCGACACCGAGCCCACGGCCGGAACGGCGCCACCCGCGACCTGGCCGACCAGGCCCTCCCCGCCGACCCTCACGGGCCGGTCCACGCCGCCCGGTTCCGGCGCACTGTCGCCTGGTTCATCGCCCGCCGCCCCGGCGGCCACGCCCCGCCGCAGGCAGCGGCCCAGGCTCACGGCGCCATCGCTCATGGGGTGGTCAGTGGCACGGCACGCCGGCGAAGTGGCGGGCGTCGTGGAACAGCTCGTGGACCACGCCGGCAGCCCGTCCCAGGACCAGGCCGTTGTCGGCGGCCAGCAGGTAGACGAGCGCCAGGGCCAGGGCGGCCACCAACCACGCCCACAGGGGGACGGCGCGGGGTACGAGGGCGGGGGTGGGTTCCATGGGATGCCTCCTAGGCAGGGGAAGGGTGGTTGTGGTGGACATGGTGATGAGGGCCGGGCGCCAGCGGACGCCCCACCTCGGCCTCGTGGCCGGGGAGGGCCACGCGATAGACGCAGCCGTCGCAGGGCGTGACCGACGTGCCGGCCACGGCCTGGTCGAAGCGCTCGACCACGAGCCGGGCCACGCGGGGGTCGGCCCCGAGGTGGGGCCCGGTGCGGACGTCGACCTCGGGGTGCTCGCCGGCCCACGCCGCCGCCTGGGCGGCGATGCGCTCGACGAGGACGCCGGTGAACAAGAAGTAGGGCATCACCACGACCCGGCGGGCGCCGAGCCGCCGGCAGCGCTCCAGCCCCTCGGAGACCGACGGCGATGCCAGCGACACGAAGGCGGGCTCCACCTCGCCCAGGCCCCGGCCCTCGGCCAGCAGCCGAGCGGCCTTGGCCAGGTCGGAGTTGGCGTCGGGATCGGTGGAGCCACGGCCCACCAGCAGCACGGCGGTGCCGGCGGGGTGGCCGTGACCGTTGCCGTTGCTGCCGTCGCCCCCCGCCGAGCGGATGCGCTCCTCGGCCACCTCGAGCACCAGCGGGTGCAGGCCCAGGTGGGAGGCGTAGCTGAAGCGCACGCCGGGATGGCGGTGGCGGGCCCGGGCCAGGAAGGCGGGGCCGTCGTCCTTCAGGTGGCGGGCCCCGAGCAGCACCAGGGGCACGGCCACCACGTGGCCGGGGCCGCCGGCAACCAGGGCGTCGAGCCCGTCGTCGAGATGGGGCTCGGCCAGCTCGATGAACCCGCTGCCCAGGGCCAGGTGCGGGGCGTGGGCGTGGACGAGGCCGGTCAGCGCCCGGAACTCGGCCACGCCGGCGGCCGACCGGCTGCCGTGGCCGACGAGAAACAGGGCGGCGTCGCCGGTCATGCCCGCTCCTCCCCCGCCTCCCCTTCCGCTTCTGGCGGCAGGACCGGTGCGGAAACGGCACCGTTTCCGCCGCCAGAACGGCAGGGGGTCGGGGTCGGGGGCGAGGTCGCCGGCGCCTGAGCCGCCAGCCGGGCCAGGGCGTCATGGCGGGCTCGGTCCTTCGCGCTTACTCCGTCGAACGAGAAGGGGCCGGTCCGCCTCGTTGAGTGGTCGCGTGAGGCGGCCAAGCGGTCCGACCTGCGGGTGGACGTCTGGGACGAGAAGCGGCTCCGAAAGGAGGGCTTCGGGGGCATCCTCGCCGTCGGCGAAGGATCTTCATACCCGTCCCGCTTCATGCGGCTTGACTATGCACCCCGTACGGCTGGCCGCCATACCCGCCCCGTCGTGCTCGTGGGCAAGGGCATCACGTTCGACAGTGGAGGCCTGTCGATCAAGCCGCGGGACGCGATGATGTCGATGAAGCGCGACATGACGGGAGCGGGGGTGGTCATCGCTGTCATGGGCGCCCTGCGCGAGCTCGGTGTCGGTGTCGCCGTCACGGGACTCGTCGCCGCCGCGGAGAACGCCGTCGGCGCCAGCGCGATGAGGCCTGGCGACGTGGTGACTCACTACGGCGGGCGCACCAGCGAGGTGGGCAACACCGACGCGGAAGGCCGCCTCGTACTC
>JAHWJI010000121.1 GCA_019348495.1 Actinomycetota bacterium
GTCGAGGGGACCGCCGTGGTCCACGCCCACGGGCTCAAGGCGGGGTGGCTGGCGACGTCCCTTCGCCGGCGGCCGCCGGTCGTGGTGACCGTGCACAACCTGGTCCTGACCGAGGTGGCGGGACCCGCAGCGTGGCCGCTGCAGCGGCTGGAAGCACTCCTGCCCCGGGTGGCCGACGCCACGGTGGCCACCTCGGCCGAGGTGGCCCGGCGCTTCGCCGGCGCGCCTGGGGCCGACCGCATCGCCGTGGTGCCGCCGGCGTGGCCACCGCCCCGTGCCCGCCGACCGACCGGCGAGGTCCGGGCCGACCTCGGGTTGGGCCCGGGCCACGTCCTGTTGGTCACCGCCGCCCGCCTGCACCCCCAGAAGGGGCTCGACGTGCTCCTCGACGCCGTCGCCCTCCTGCGCCGGCGACGGCCGGGGGTGCGTTGCGCCGTGGTGGGGGAGGGGCCACTGGAGGCGTCGCTGCGCCGGCGGGTCGACGAGCTCGGTCTCGCCCAGGAGGTCGTGCTCACCGGGGCCCGGGGCGACGTGGCCGACCTGCTGGCGGCGGCCGACGTGGTGGTGGTCCCGTCCCGGTGGGAGTCCGGGCCCCTGGTGCTGTTCGAGGCGCTGGCCCTGGGCCGGCCGGTCGTGAGCACGCCCGTCGGCGCCGCGCCCGGCCTGCTCGCCGACGGCGGCGGTGACGGCTGCGGTGGTCGCCTGGTTGCCGTGGACGACCCGGTGGCGCTGGCCGAGGCGGTGGCGGAGGTGCTCGACGACCCGGCGGGAGCGGCGGCGATGGCGGTGACCGGCCGGCGCCGGGTCGCTGCTGCCTACGGCGACGAGGTGCTGATCGCACCGCTCGAGGCGCGGTACCGCGACCTGATGGGGGACCGGTGCGGCGCCGGCGCCTGAGGGGCCGCGCCCCGCGGGGCCTGCTGGCCCTCGCCCTGGTGGTCCTGGTCCTGACGCCGACCTCCGTCGGCATCGCTGAGACCCAGGCCGTGCCGGGCGAACCTCCGGCCGAGAAGGTCCTGATCCTCAGCCTGCCCCGCCTGCGGTGGGTCGACGTGGCCGAGCAGCGCCCTCCGGTGCTCACCGGGTTCCTCGCCGAGAGCGCCGTCGCCTCCCTGAGCGTGCGGACCATCAGCACCCTCACCAGTCCGGGCGACGCCTACGCCACCATCGGGGCCGGCAATCGTGCCCGGGTGGTGGAAGAGCTCGCCGGCCTGGCCTTCTCGCCCGATGACCGTTACGGGGACGAGGTGGTCGCCGACGTGTTCGCCCGCCGCTGCGCCTGCGCCGTCGACGGCGCCGCCGTGGTCCACCTGGGGACCGGTCCCACCGTCGAGGCCAACCGGCGGCTGCGCTACGGGGCGGAACCCGGCGCCCTGGCCACGGCGCTGGCCGGAGCGGGGCGGACCACCGCCGTCGTGGCCAACGCCGACCCCGGCTTCGCCTTCGACTTCGGCTCCGAAGGCGAGGAGCTCCACCGGGAGGCGGCCCTGGCGGTGAGCGACCCCGCGGGGCGGGTGCCGGCGGGCACGGTGAGCCGAGAGCTGCTCACCACCGACCCGTCGGCCCCCTTCGGCCTGCGCACCGACCCGAGGGCGACGGTCGAGGCCTTCACCGGCGCGTGGGACTCGGCCGACGTGGTGCTGCTGGAGCTCGGCGACCTGGAGCGGGCCGACCGCTACGCGGCGTTGGGCACCTCGGCCGCCGCCGACCGGGCGCAGGCGACGGCCCTGGCCCGGGCCGACGAGGTGCTGGGCGACATCCTGGCCGGCGTCGACCTGGAACGCCACCTGGTGGTGCTCGTCGCAGCGACCGAGCCGCGGGCCCTGCCCGTCGAGCTGGCGGTCGCCGCCGTGGCCGGTCCCGGGTTCGAGCCGGGGCTGGCCACCAGCGGCACCACCCGCCGGCCCGGCTACGTGACCCTGCCGGACCTGGCGCCGACCGTGCTCGCCGCCCTCGGTGTGGACGCGCCGACGGCGATGAACGGCGCCCCGGTCGCCGCCGTGGGAGGGCCCCGGCCGGGACCGTCCCTGTTCCAGCAGCTCGCCGGCGACAACGACCGAGCGGTGTTCCGCAACCGGGTCACCGGCCCCGTCACCGTCGCCTTCATCGCCCTCCAGGTGGCCACCTACGGGCTGGCGGCGCTGGCCCTGCGGCGTCGCCGGCCGGGCCTGCGCCGGCTGGCCACGATCCTCGCCCTCACCGTCCTGGCCGTGCCCTCGGTGGCGTTCCTCTCGGGCCTGGCGCGCTACGCCGCGCTCGGCCCGGCCGGGTACGGGATCGCCGTCTTCGCCGCCGCCCTGGCGTTGGCCGCGGTCGCCGGCGTTGCCGGGAGAGCGGTCACCGGCCGAGCGGCGATCGCTGGCGATCGGGCATGGATGATGGCTGCGCTGCTGTTGGCGGGACTGCTCCTCGCCGTCCTGCTGGTCGACATCGCCGCCGGCGGCCCGCTCCAGATCGACACCGTGATCGGGTACAGCCCCATCGTCGCCGGGCGCTTCGCCGGCTACGGCAACCTGGCGTTCGGCCTTGTCGCCATGGCCGCCATCGTGGTGGGCACCGGGGCGTGGGGCTGGTCGGGCAGGGACGGGCGGCGGGCGGCGCTCAGCCCGGGCGACGACCAGGAGGAGCGGACCTCCGGCACAGGGCGGACGGTGGCGGTGGCCGCCCTCTTCGCCGTGACCGTCCTCGCCATCGGACTGCCCTCGCTCGGCCTCGACGTGGGCGGTGTCCTCTCCGCCGTACCCGCCTTCCTGGTCACCCTGCTGGTGCTCCGCGGCAAGACGGTGGGATGGCGGCGGGTGGTGGCCATCGCCGTTGCCACCGTCACCGTCATGTCTGCGTTCGCCGTCGTGGACGTCCTGCGCCCACCGGCGTCGCGAACCCATCTCGGCCGCTTTCTCGCCCTCGTCG
>JAHWJI010000122.1 GCA_019348495.1 Actinomycetota bacterium
TGCTCTACGAGCTCGACCGGGAGAGCCTGGCTGAGCAGCCGGTTCGGTTCGGCGACGACCCGCCGGGCAGCGAACCGCTACCGCTGAGCGATGACGGCTTCTTGTACCTGCGCGCCGGGATCGTGACCCGCGGGCGCGAGACCTACGAAGCAGTCCTCGCCGACCCAACGCTGCTCGCCGCCGGCGAGTGGGAGGAGTGCGAGGAGCTGCTCTACGTCGCCGAAGAGGTCGCCGGCGACGACATCGAGCGGATTCGCCAGAGCACGGAGACGCTCATGGGGGCCAGCCAGACGTTCTCCCAGAAGCTCTACGAGCAGGCGGCCGCCGAGTCGTACTCCGACATCAAGCCTCCGAGCGACGAGGACGTGGTCGACGCCGAGATCGTCGACGAGGACAAGTCGGCATGAGCCCCATCGGCCGACCCCACGACCCGAGCGGCTACCACCCGCCTCCTCGGCCGGAGGCGGTGGCGCCGGTCGAGCAGCAGGCGCCGGCACGCCCTGCCGGGGTTCGGCTCACACCGGCGCCGGAGGTCGCCGAGGTCGTGCCCGATCCCGAGGCGCCCGAGGCGCCGGCGCCGCCGAGCGAGGCCGGCGCAGAGCGGGAGCCGTCGATCGAGGACCTGGTCGAGGAGCTCGAGGCGGTGATCGTCCAGCGTGACGAGTACCTGGAGCTGGCCCGGGCCAAGCAGGCGGAGCTGGAGAACTTCCGCAAGCAGATGACCAAGCGCCAGGCTGAGCACGCCGAGCAGGCCGCCGCCAGCCTGGTCGCTCACCTGCTCCCGGTGCTCGACGCCCTCGACAACGGCATCAGCCACGGTGACGAGTCGCTCGTGCCCGTGCGCTCCCAGCTCGTGGGCGTGCTCGAGAAGCAGGGCCTGGCCCGCATCGAGCCGACGGGCGAGCCGTTCGATCCCAACGAGCACGACGCCGTGGCCCACGAGCCGGGGGAGGGCGACGTGCCCAACGTCGCCGAGACGCTGCGGGCCGGCTACCGCTGGAACGGCCGACTGCTGCGGGCGGCCATGGTCCGGGTCCGGGGCTGACCGGAGGTCGAGGCCATGGCACCGCAGCGGGAGTGGTTCGAGAAGGACTACTACAAGGTCCTCGGGGTGGCCGATACGGCCACACAAAAGGAGATCACGCGGGCGTACCGCAAGCTGGCCCGCGACACCCACCCTGACCGCAACGCCGGCAAGGAGGATCGCTTCAAGGACGTCTCGGCTGCCTACGACGTGATCGGCGACCCGGCCAAGCGCAAGGAGTACGACGAGGTCCGCAAGCTGGGACCGGTCGGGGCCGGTTTCCCTGGATCGGGGGGCGGAGCGGGTGGCAGCCCTTTCGCCGGGGGCTCGTTCCGGGTCGAGGACCTGGGCGACCTCGGCGACATCTTCGGCGGCCTGTTCGGGCGGGGGAACGCAGGCGCCACCAGGGGTCGGCCGGGCCCATCCCGCGGCGCCGGTCCCCAGCGGGGCGCAGACCTCGAAGCCGAGCTCCATCTCTCCTTCGCCGATGCGGTGAACGGCGTCACCACCACGGTCAACCTCACCAGTGAGGCACCTTGCGTCACCTGCCACGGGTCTGGGGCCGCGCCGGGCACCTCACCGGTGGTGTGCCCGCAGTGCGGGGGCCGAGGCGTCCTCGACGACAACCAGGGCCTGTTCAGCTTCTCGGCGCCCTGCACCCGCTGTGGGGGCCGGGGCGTGGTGGTGGAGACACCCTGCCCGACATGCGCAGGCACCGGCAGCCAGCACCGCCAGCGGGAGGTCAAGGTCCGCATCCCGCCCGGAGTCGACGACGGCAAGCGCATCCGGGTGAAGGGCCGGGGTGGCCCCGGTCGCAACGGGGGGCCGCCGGGCGACCTCTACGTGGTCGTGCGCACCGCCCCCCATCCCATCTTCGGGCGCCAGGGCAAGGACATCACCCTCGCCACCCCGGTGACCTTCCCCGAGGCCAGCTTGGGGGCCGACATCAGCGTGCCGACGCTCAACGGCGGGCCCGTCACCCTGCGCCTGCCTCCCGGCACCCGCTCGGGGCGCACGCTGCGGGTCAAGGGCCACGGGGTGCCGGACTCGACGGGTCGGGCCGGCGACCTGCTGGTCACCGTGGAGGTGGCGGTGCCGGCCAAGTTGTCGCCGGCCGAGCGGAAGGCGATCGAGGAGCTGGCGGCTGTCACCACCGAGTCGCCCCGGGCCCACCTGCGGACGGCCTAGCCATGGCCGGGCGCGACCGTCACCAGGCCGTGTTCGTCATCTCCGTGGCCGCCGAGCTGGCGGGGGTCCATCCCCAGACGCTGCGCATCTACGAGCGCAAGGGCCTGCTCGACCCTGCCCGCACGGAGGGCAACAGCCGCCGCTACAGCGAGCACGACCTCGAGCAGCTACGGCGGATCCAAGAGCTCACCGCCGAAGGTCTCAACCTGGCCGGGGTAAAGCGCGTCCTTCAGCTAGAGGTTGAGGTTGCCCGCCTCAGGGCGGAGCTGGTTCGGGCCCGGGAGGAGGCCGAAGCGGCAGTGGAGCGCACCCACCAGCGTTACCGTCGCGAGCTCGTCCCCCTCTCCCAGGCGGTCGAGGTCTTCACCCGAGGACGGGGCTGAGCGAGGCCGAGCGGGCGGTGGGCTCGCCCTGGCCATGCTCGGCTGCATGAATCTGCTCGGCTGCAAAATGTGGTGAGACCGCCACTTTTCGCTTCAGGGACGGCCCCCTTGTGACGACCCGGTTACAACGCTCCCTTTCTGTACGACGGCCTGAAGGGGGCATCCGTATAGGAAGGGGGCATCCGTATAGGTCAGGGCATTTCGGCAGGGAAGAGGGGCGGATGATGCTGAGCAGGGCGGGGGGAGCGAGGCGGCCGAGCGCCGTCCCCTTGGCCGTGCTGTCCCTCGTCGTCACCGCCTTCG
>JAHWJI010000123.1 GCA_019348495.1 Actinomycetota bacterium
ACCACCAGGGTGGCCAGGGCCTCGCCCTCGATGTCCTCGGCGATGATCAACATGGGCTTGGCCGACTGCATGACCTTCTCGAGCACGGGCACGAGGTCGTGCACGGTGCTGACCTTGCCGTTGACCAACAGGATGTAGGGGTCGTCGAGAACCGACTCCTGGCGCTCCTGGTCGGTCACGAAGTAGGGCGAGAGGTAGCCCTTGTCGAACTGCATGCCCTCGGTGAAGTCGAGCTCCATGCCGAAGGTGTTGGACTCCTCGACGGTGACCACGCCGTCTTTGCCCACCTTGTCGATGGCCTCGGCGATCACCTCGCCGATGGACGAGTCGGCGGCGGAGATGGACGCGACTTGGGCGATCTCGGACTTGTCGTCGACCTCCTTGGCCTGGGCGGAGATGGAGTCCACCGCGGCGGCCACGGCGGCGTCGATCCCGCGCTTGAGCGCCATGGGGTTGGCTCCGGCAGCCACGTTGCGCAGTCCTTCACGCACCAGCGCCTGGGCCAGCACGGTGGCCGTGGTGGTGCCGTCGCCGGCGATGTCGTTGGTCTTGGTGGCCACCTCCTTGACCAGCTGGGCGCCCATGTTCTCGAAGGGGTCGTCGAGCTCGATCTCCTTGGCGATGGAGACCCCGTCGTTGGTGATGGTGGGGGCCCCGAAATTCCTTTCCAGGACCACGTTGCGGCCCTTGGGCCCGAGGGTGACCTTGACCGCGTTGGCCAACTTGTCGACCCCGGCTTCCAGACTGCGACGGGCCTGTTCGTCGAACTTGAGGATCTTGGGCATGAGGGCCTCCCTAGCTCTTGACGATGGCGAGGACGTCCCTGCTGGTCAAGATGAGCACGTCCTCCCCGTCGAGGGTGAACTCGGTGCCGCCGTACTTGCTGTACACGACGGTGTCGCCCTTCTCGATGCCGAGGGGGATGACGTCGCCGGTCTGCTCGGATCGCCGGCCGGGGCCAACGGCGAGAACCTCGCCTTGCTGGGGCTTCTCCTTGGCGGTATCGGGGATGACGAGGCCGCTGGCGGTCGTCTCCTCCGACTCACCGGGCCGCACCACGATGCGATCGTCGAGGGGCTTGAGCTTCATATACGCCTCCGTAGGGGGAATGTTCGCTGGACCGTGCGCACCGCCGGCGCACCCGTCGCGAGCTGGCTCGGACGAGTTAGCACTCTCGGGTGTCGAGTGCTAACGATAGGCCACCGACCGGCGGGCCACAACCGCCGCGGCCCGAAGACCGGCCCAGCCCGCTCCCGGCGCGGCAACAGGGCCCGCAGGGTGGCCAGCGAGGACCTAGCTCCGGGGGACGGGCACGGCCGGCTTCAGGTCAAGGGCAGTGCCAGGTTGGGCTCCACGCCGGTGTCGAGCGGGCTGGCCCCGTCGATCCCCAGGTGCCACCACCCCGCGGCCGCCACCATGGCCGCGTTGTCGGTGCACATGGCCCGGCTGGGCAGGAACGCGTTCAGGCCGTCCTCGGCGGCAGCGTCGAGGATCTGCTCGCGCAGCGCCGAGTTGGCCGCCACCCCGCCGCCCAGGCACACGCTGGTGGCGCCGATCTCCCGGGCCGCCCGACGGGCCTTGGCCACCAACACGTCGACCACCGCCTGCTGGAAGCTGGCGGCCACGTCCTCGGTGGCGGCCTCGGGGTGCTGGCGCACGTAGTTGACCACCGCGGTCTTGAGGCCCGAGAAGCTGAAGTCGTAGCCGGCGTCGAGCATGGCTCGGGGGAAGCGCACTGCCGTGGGATCCCCGGTGATGGCCACGCGGTCGATCGCGGGCCCGCCGGGGTAGCCCAGGCCGAGGAAGCGGGCCACCTTGTCGAACGCCTCGCCGGCGGCATCGTCGACGGTGGAGCCGAGCAGGCGGTAGTGCCCGTGGCCTTCCATGGCGACCAACATGGTGTGGCCGCCCGACACCAGCAGGGCGACCAGGGGGAACTGGAGCGAGGGGTCCTCGACGAAGGCCGAGAAGAGGTGGGCCTCGAGGTGGTTGACCCCCACGAAGGGGATGTCCCACACCAGGGCCAGGGCCTTGGCCCCGGCCACGCCGACCAGCAGAGAGCCCACCAGCCCGGGGCCGACGGTGGCGGCCACGGCGTGCATGTCGGGACCCTCGGCGCCCGACTCCACCAGCGCCTCGGCCACCACCGGGGTCAACAGCTCGACGTGGGCCCGGCTGGCGATCTCGGGGACCACCCCACCGAAGCGGGCGTGCAGGTCGACCTGGCTGGAGACCACCGACGAGCGGATGTCAGCACCCTGGGCCACCACCGCGGCGGCCGTCTCGTCGCAACTGGTCTCGATGCCCAGTACCAGACGGTGGTCTGCGCTCACGGCGCACCTCCTGGCGCAGGCACGGACAGCCGCTCGGCGATGGCAGCCAGGCGCTCGGCGTAGGCGGGGGTGTCGACCTCGTGGGCCCACATGATGAGGGCGTCCTCCTTGGTCTCAGCGTAGTAGTTGCGCCGGACCCCGGCGGGGACGAAGCCGAAGCGGCGGTACAGAGCCTGGGCCCCGAGGTTGCCCATCCGGACCTCGAGGGTGAGGCCGGTGCAACCCTCGTCCACCGCGTGGGTCGCCAGGGCGTGCAACAGGCGGGTGCCCACCGAGCGCCGCTGCCAGGCCGGGTCGACGGCGAGGGTGGTGATGTGGCCCTCGCCCACGCTGACCATCAGGCCGCCGTAGCCCACGGTTGACGGGCCGGATCGGGCCACCAGGTACCGCCGGGTCGGTCCCGCCCCCAGCTCGGACAGGAACAGGGCCAACTCGACCGCTAGGAGGTCGCCGACGCTCGTCTTGCGTTGAAGTAGCTCCTCCCCGTGTCCGCCAGTCACGTTAACAGTCCAGGCGTTGGCGTCGGCGATCATCTCATTCTGGAGCTCCA
>JAHWJI010000124.1 GCA_019348495.1 Actinomycetota bacterium
ATCTCTTCGACGTCCTCGACCGTCGCCGATTCCGGCAGGTTCACCGTCTTGGAGATCGCCCCGGAGATGAATGGCTGCACCGCCGCCATCATCTTGACGTGGCCCATGGCAGAGATCGACCGCTCTCCCATGGCGCAATCGAACACCGGCAAGTGCTCTTCCTTGAAGGCCGGGGCGCCCTCAATGGTGGCGTGCTCGTCGATGTAGGCCACGATGGCCTCGATCTGCTCGTCCTGGTAGCCCAGGTGCTTCAGGCCCACCGGGACGGTGTGGTTGACGATGCGCATGGACCCACCGCCGACCAACTTCTTGGCCTTCACCAGGCCGAGGTCGGGCTCGATGCCCGTGGTGTCGCAGTCCATGAGCAGGCCGATGGTGTTGTGGCTTACGAAGCCGTTGGCCAGGTAGGTGACGTTGTCAGGGACCGAGAGGTCATACGTCAGCTCCTCGCCACCCAAGCTGGCGGTAGCCACTGTGTCGTAGAAGAACTCGAGTAGATGGCCGAGCTCGGGATCGTTCGTCTGCTCGTAGAGCTCGGTGGCGATGCGACGCGACACCGTTCCCCGAGCGAGCTCCATGAGCAGGACCCGACGGAGGCGCCCGTTCTCCGGCACCAGCCGGTCGACCATCGCCCGGGTGAGCGGTATGTGGTCGAACCTCGCCGACTGCTGGTTCTCCTGGGACCACACGGCGGCGTTCTTACGATTTCCGAGGAAGCCGATCTCCTCCGTCCAGCGCTCACCCTGGGAGACGTTCATGAGGCGGAGCTCGGCCAGGTTCGAACCCCGACCACTGATGCAGAACCGTCTGGTGGTCGGGAAGCCCAGAGCCAGCAACAGCGACTGCACCTCGTGGGAGAAGTCAATCGAGACCGTCGTCCAGCAGGGGTAGCCCGCCGTGACCGTTCCGTCGGCCTCGAAAAGGCCCCGGATGAACCCGGCGTACACGGTCGGGTCGTTGGCGTGAAGCACGGCGTCGGGGATGTGGGATGTCCAGCCCTTGCCGGTGTGGCCCGCATCTGGCTGGCGCTTGGCCAGCCCGCAGGCCTCCCACCACGCCACCAGACGCACGGAGTGGAAGGCCACCTCGTGGTACCCCTGACACTGCTTGACGTGGCCTTCGAGGCCGAAGAGCTCCTTGCCGAGGACTCGCAGCCGATCGATCACGTCGAGATCGGTGTCGGCCACGCAGAAGCGCAGGCCCCAAGAGTGCAGTGAGCCGTCTCCCATGAAGTAACCGACCAGCTCGGCCAGCTCCACGCTCATCTCCCTCGGGGCACGAACATGGTGCTCACCGGCCCAGTACGCCTCGGGCAACGGCGGCAGCGCGACGTGCTGCGGTGACCCCACGAGACGGCCGAGCGCCAGCGGGAGCCGATCGCCGGCTTGGAGATCTGCCATTCGCCGCCACACCCAGGCTCCAGCCTCGTCGACCACCTTCACGCGGTGCGTCGTCGTGCCCTGGATGCGGTGCCCCCGGGCCGTGACGACGTCGACGACCCGCTCGAGACCGTTGACGTAGAACTGTGACGCCTCGCGAACTCCCTCGTCGGTGGCCACGCCCACACCGAGGGGCTGCCACTTGGGACCGTCGGGATCACCAAGCGAGCGGAGACGCACGAGGCCGCGCTCGGTGGTCACCAGTGAGCCGCCAGTCAGACAGCCGGTAGGTGCCAGCACGCTGGCCTGGGAGTTCCGCACGCCGAAGGCCTCACCCCACGCCACGGCATCGTCCCAGTCGGCCCTGGCTGCGCCCAGCAGCTCAGCCGGCACGAGGCGCTCGTCGATCACACCCAGTTCGTCTCGGTGCATCCGCAACACCCGGAGCATGTGCTCGGCGTTCTCGGTGTAGCCGGCGAAGGGCCCCATGCGGGCGGCCGTGCGAGCCGAGGTGGCGTAGGCGTGTCCGGTCATGATGGCGGTCAGGGCGCCGGCCCAGGCTCGACCGGTGTCGGAGTCGTAGGGCAGGCCGAGGGCCATGAGCAGGGCGCCCAGGTTGGCGTAGCCGAGGCCGATCGGCCGGTAGTCGCGGCTGTTCTCGCCGATCTTCTCGGTCGGGTAGCTCGCGTTGTCGACGACGATCTCCTGCGCGGTGAACACGATCCGCACCGCGTGCTTGAAGTCTTCGACCGCGAACTCGCCGTTGTCCTTCATGAAGGTCATGAGGTTCAGGCTCGCCAGGTTGCAGGCCGAGTCGTCGAGGTACATGTACTCGCTGCAGGGGTTCGACGCGTTGATCGGCGCGGTGTTGGCGCTGGTGTGCCAGCGGTTGATGTTGTCGTGGTACTGGATGCCCGGATCGCCGCAGACCCAGGCGGCCTCGGCCATCTTGTTCATCAGGTGGCGGGCCTTGACCGTCTCGACCGGCTCGCCGCTGGTGATGGCGTGCGTCGTCCAGTCGCCGTCGGTGGCGACGGCCTCCATGAAGTCATCGGTCACGCGGACGCTGTTGTTCGAGTTCTGGAAGAAGACCGATGCGTACGCCTCTCCGCCGTTGAAGTTGCCGTCGTAGCCGGCGTCGATGAGCGCCCAGGCCTTGCGCTCCTCGTTGAGCTTGCAGTCGATGAACTCCTCCACGTCCGGATGGCCGACGTTGAGGATCACCATCTTCGCGGCACGGCGCGTCTTGCCGCCGGACTTGATCACGCCGGCGAAGGCGTCGAAGCCCTTCATGAAGGAGACGGGACCGCTGGCCTCGCCGCCGCCGCGGAGGGTCTCCTTGGAGGAGCGGATGGTCGACAGGTTGGATCCGGCGCCCGAGCCGAACTTGAAGAGCATGCCCTCGGTCTTGGCCAGGGTCAGGATGCTCTCCATGGTGTCGTCGACGCTGTTGATGAAGCAGGCGCTGCACTGCGGGTGCGCGTCGATGCCGACGTT
>JAHWJI010000125.1 GCA_019348495.1 Actinomycetota bacterium
ACCACGCGGGCCCGGGCGGCGTCGCGCGCCCGCTTCCAGTGCCGGCGCCGGCGCAGGGGATGGCGCATGCGGGCGATCCACACCGCCCGGTCGAGCGCCAGCCAGCGACCGAGGTCACCGCTGACCAGCGGCGCCGGCTGGCGCAGCTCCCAGATGCCGTTCGACGGTGCGGTCGGGTCGTCGTCGTCGGCCAGGTCGTCGGCCACGTCCTGCACCATCGACCACGTCGACGGGTGCAGGGCGCCACCGGTCTGCACGTGCACCGAGACCCCTTCGACGAGCATCCCCAGGGCGTCGTATTGCACCTGGTCCCGGGCGCCGTTGCCCACCCGCACCGGCCGGGACCCACCCCAGCCCCGCACGCCGTCGATCTCCCGTTCCTCGGGCACGGTGCCGCCCCGGATGTCGGTGAGCGGGGTGGCGGGCACCCGGACCCCGCCCATGACGCCCTCCACGAACCCGAGGTAGGCCTGGGTCGTGCGGCGGTGGCCGAGCAGGGCGGCGACGGACACGGCGAGGGAGGCGTCCCGCAGCCAGGTGTACCGGTAGTCGAACTGCCGGTCGTGCCCCGGCGCCTCGGGCAGCGAAGTGGTCGGGGAGGCGATGACCGCACCCGTGGGCCGGTACGTGCACGCCGACAGCACGGTGAGGGCATCGGCGGCCCGCTCCGGGTGGTGGCGCGGCAGGCGGGCGCCGCCCAGGCTGGCCTCCAGCTCACGCTCGGCCTGCCCGAGTCGCTCGGCCAGGTCGTCGGCGGTGGCGTCGAGGGCGGCGCCGACGCCCACGGTGAGCGCCGCCCACCGGCCCCGGGGGGCGCGGACCCGCCCCGAGAGGCGCCGGCCGTCGGCGGAGGCGTCGGTGAGGCCGGTGACGGCCAGGGTGCACGACGCCAGCTCGGCCCGTCCGCCCGACCAGTTCCCCCAGGCCTGGTCGAAGCCGCCCACCGACAGCTCGTGCTCGACGTCGAGGTCGTCGTGGTCACAGCGGGCCAGGCGCACCAGGACGGTGCGCTCGCCGTCGGCCAGCAGCCCGTCCCAGCACGTGACCCGCCGGCCGCCGCAGCGCACGACGGTGCGGGCGGTCGGCCCCGCCGGCCGGTCGTCGCCGCCGGCGTAGCGGGCACCCACCCACCGGGCGGCGGCGCCGTGGGGGTCGAGCAGCGACCACAGCAGGGGAGGGGAGTCGAACGCCGGGGCGCACCACCAGTCGATCTCCCCGTCGGGCCGCACCAGGGCCGTCGACGTGCCGTTGCCCAGCAGCCGGTGCGTCCCGATGGCCGGCGCCGGCGCCGGCGCGGCGTTGCCGGAGTCGCCGCGGGAGTCGCCGGCGCCCGGCCCTTCGGTCACGGCCGGGTGGTCATGCGGGCAGGAGGGCCCGGGCCATCGACTCGGCCACCCGCGCCGGGTCCTCCAGGGGCCCGAGATGCCCCAGGCCGTCGAAGACCTCGAGGTGGCCGGCGGGCAGCAGGGCGACCTGGCGCTCGGCCAGCTCGGGGCTGTGGTGGGCCGAGTCGCTGGCGCCCCGAGCCAGGGTGACGGGGCAGGTCACCTCGGCGAGATGGGAGAAGGCGTCGTGGGCCCGCCCCTGGCGGTACATCTGGGCCTCGTCCTCCCGGCGGCACTTCAGGGTGACACCGCCGCCGGGAGCGGGGCCGAAGCCGTGCTCGACGTAGGCCCGCAGGGCGCCCGGGTGCAGGTCACGCAGGATGGGCTTGGGCGCCAGGTGCTGGTGGACGGCGTCGATCGAGTCGAACTCGGCCCGCCGGCGCAGGGCCCCCACCACCAGCGGGTGCTCGTCCATGGAGGCGGCCGCCTCGTCGGGGGGGAAGGCCACGGGCTCGTAGACGTACAGCCCGGCGAAGGTGCCGGGCCGGGCCTGCTCGGCGAGCAGCAGTGCCGTTCCTCCCTGGGAGTGGCCCATGGCCGAGGGACGTTCGAGCCCGAGCCCGTCGACCACGGCGAGCACGTCGAGGGCGAACTCGTACCAGGAGTAGTCGCTCGCCTCCGGACGGTCGGAGTCGCCATGGCCGCGGGAGTCGTAGGACCAGCACCGGAACCGGTCGGCCAGCGCCGCCGCCAGCGGCTCGAACACCCGGCCGTGGAAACCGGTGGGATGGGCCAGCACCAGGGGCGGTCCCGACCCGCCCAGGTCGTGGACGGCCAACTCCACTCCGTCATCGGTGACCAGGCGCACGGGAGCCATGGTGGCAGCCCGGCACCCCGGCCCTGAAAAGAAACTACCTGGGCGTCTTCTGGTGCCGTGAGCTGCCGCTTCTTCACTGGAGAGGCCCAGGTAGTTTCTTTCCGGGGCCGTAGCCTCGACTCGGTGAGCGCCACGACATGCCCGAGGGCGAGGGCCCGGCGGGTGCCGGCGGCACTGGTGGCGCTCGTCGCCCTGGCCCTGGCGCTGGCGGCCTGCCAGGCGGACGACGGCGCCGGCTCCGTCGCTCCTCCCGGTGCCGGCTCGGAGCCGGAAGTGGAGGCGGCCGCCGGCGAGCTGCCCACCGACGTCCGTTCCGTGCCCGAGCCGCTGCCCGGCGGTGCGCCGGGGGACCTGGTGGCCCTGGCCGAGCGGTCGACGCCAGAGGTGCCCGCCGGCGCCCGGGCCTGGGACGTGCTGCACCTGTCGGAGGGCGTCGACGGCCGGCCGACGGCGGTGAGCGGGGTGGTCTACGCCCCCGGTGGGGCCGCGCCCGAGGAGGGCCGTCCGGTGCTGAGCTGGGGGCACGGTACCGTGGGCCTGGCCGACGACTGCGCCCCCTCGCGTGCCGGCGTCCTCGTCCCCGCCCTGGCCCAGCTGCTCGACGCCGGCTACGTGGTGGCGGCCACCGA
>JAHWJI010000126.1 GCA_019348495.1 Actinomycetota bacterium
CGACCTCACGTGGCGCCTCCGGCTCCAGCCGGCAGACCCCGGGTGGGTCGACATCGTGCTGCGCACGCCGCTGCTCGACACCACCCGCATCCGCCACGACCTAGGATGGACGCCCACCCGCTCGTCGGTGAGCACGCTCGAGGAGCTCGTGGCGGGTCTGGTCGAGGGGGCCGCCGGGGACACGCCGCCCCTGGCCAGCGCCACGAGCGGTCCGCTCCGGTCGCACGAGATCGCCACCGGCGTGGGTGGGTCGTCGGGGGCGGTCCCGGGTGGGCCGACCTGACCCTCGCCCGGGCGCCAGCCCCTAGGGTGCCGCCATGATCGACTACGAGCAGCGGGGCCGGGTCGCCGTCCTCACCATCAACCGGCCCGAGGCCCGCAACGCCCTGAACGCCCCGCTCCGCCGGGAGCTGCCCGAGGCGCTCGTTCGAGCGGAGGACGACCCCGAGGTCGACGTCGTGATCCTCACCGGCGCCGACCCCGGCGGGTGAGGCTTTTCAGTTCACGGCTCGAGCCCGAGCCCCGGCCCGCGCGGCACCCGGATCGCGCCCCGCACCGCGCGCGGCCCCGCCACCTCGCCCGCGAACGCGCCGAGGGTCGCGAGCCCGTGCGCGGGCATCGGCCCGCCGGCGCTCAGCCCCGCCGCGGCGTGCACCGCCGCGGCGATCCCGGCCGGCCCGTCGTAGCTCGACGCGAGGTAGACCGCCGAGCCCGCCGCCCGGGCGGCCGCCGAGCTGGAGCACGGCTCCGGGATCGCCTCCCAGACCGTCGACCGCTTCCGCCTCCGCCTGGCCCAAGGGACCGAGCGCCTCGACGAGCGCGGGCATGCACGCATCGCCGCCGGCCTGGCGCCGGCGACCGCTTCGACGAGGTGGGCGCCACCTGGGTGGCCAAGGAACTGCTGAGAGCCGTGTACGCCGTCGCCAGCCTGGGCCAGGCCCGCAAGGCCCTGGTGGCGTTCTACCGATGGTGCGCCGAGGTGGAGATCCCGGAGGTGAACCGGCTGGCCAAGACCATCTCCGCCTGGGAGGCCGAGGTGCTCGCCTACCACACCACCGGGCTGTCGAACGGCCCTACCGGGGCGGTCAACCTGATCGTCGAAAAGACCCGCCGGATCGGCCACGGCTTTCGCAACTACGAGAACTATCGCCTTCGGCTGCTCCTGCGCTGCGGCGTGACATGGCAGACTCGCCCCGCCGCACGAATCAGAGGCCGTCAACCACGCTTGGTCGCGTAGAGCCAGGCAAACAGGCTCGCACGGCGGCGGTCAGGTGTGTCAGAAGGGAACTCGGTCTCGAGCGTGGCACCCTGAAGGTGTGCGTCGAAAGTCGATCCCTTGCAGCCGCTCGCAGACCAGGCCATGAGCAATGCCGTCCGAGCATTAACCGGCCTCGCATGCGGTGTCATGGTCTTCGCCATGATCCTGTGGTCCGACGCGGGACTCGCCACCGCGGTGGTCGGAGGGGTCGCCA
This sequence comes from Actinomycetota bacterium, assembly GCA_019348495.1. Classification (GTDB taxonomy): domain Bacteria; phylum Actinomycetota; class Acidimicrobiia; order Acidimicrobiales; family CADCSY01; genus JADDRA01. Next base: position 1,473 of record JAHWJI010000126.1, read on the forward strand.
CCGCAGCGATCATGCCAATGGTGTTGCCCCCGGATGACCCGAGCGGGGGTGAAGTGATGAAGGCGCTGAGCGGTCGCGAACGCCGCGAGGTAATGCGGTCCGTAAACCGCGGCCAGAGGGTGCGTGACCGGCGGTTGGCGGCGGCTGCGGTGAGTTATTCGGAGTACCTGCAGACGCTCGGAGATTGGCGGCGTTCGCCTCGCCAGCTCGTCTTCTCCTGGCACGGCATCCTCTTCTGGGCCGTCATGGGCGCCGGTGCCGTAATCAATGAGCGCTACGCCGGGCTGATCGGTCCTTTCATCTTCATTCTGCTTGGAGCGTGGAACCTGTGGACGTATCCCCGGAGGACGCGGCGTGCGGAGGCGGCCGAACGCTTGAATCGACCGCTACTCGGACCTGGGCAGCCCTCATGAAGGCGAGGCGGCGACGTGGAGGGCACGACTTGGCAGCTTTTTCCGCACCAGTTACCCCAAGGCCGCCTCTCCAGGGGTTGCGATCCCACGGAGAGCACTACGTCCCGCTGGCCGCGGGTTCCCCGCGCCCATGGCTCCATGGTGGCCGATGTCGATCGTCGACACCGCCTGCGAGTGCGAAGGGGTCAAGGCCGCACCGAGGTGCCGATAGCCGACATACGGGCCGGGCGCCGAAGATCCGTTCGGTGCGAGCAGCCCGGGAAGAAGGGCGGACCCGTTAGCCCTCTTGAGGCGGGCCACGAAGGCGGGGACCGGCTCGCCTCGGAGTTCTGCGCAGGTCCGGATGACGGCCACGCTGGTCGCAAGGGCGTCCACCAGAGGTCGTCGGTCTGCCACCAGACCACATCGTCGAGTAGGGCCGCGGGAGGCGGCGGAGTTGGGGGTCGGGGTGCTCGCTGCGCTCAAGGTAGGCGAACGCCAGAGCGGGTTCTTGCTACTGGTTCTGCTACTGAACTCGGGCGGAACCGAGCGGGAGGAGCGGACTCCAGCGGGACCGACAGGTCCCTGACCAGGACTGGAGCGGGAGGAGCGGACTCCAGCGACGGAATGGTTCTCCCTTACAAGGCGCCGACCGAGATGACGGTCCTGCGCCGTGGTGGAGAAGGTGATCTGTGGCGTGGCCAATCGTGGGGGTTACCCCCAAAAGATTCCGGTCGGGTCGTCGTCGATTTCCTTGAGGAGCTCGTCGAGCTGTGGCGTGGGCTCGGTCATGTCGTAGTAGTGCCAGCGGCTGTTGCGGTCGGCGGCGTAGAGCCGCCAGTGATGATCGCTGGGGTCGTAGCGGAGTTGGGCCACGGGCTGGCGCGTCCAGTCAG
>JAHWJI010000127.1 GCA_019348495.1 Actinomycetota bacterium
CAGTAGTAGGTGTAGGTCCCGGCGGGGACGTCGTCGCTGAGCTTGACCCGGAAGGTGTTCCCCTCGACACCCTCGTAGGGGATGACCCCGCTGTTGTAGATGGCCTGGCGACCGTTGAAGGCCGGTTGGGCGGTCTTCGGGCAGGGCGTGGACCCGTCCCCGGGGTAGGTGCCCGAGAATTGCTCCTTCTCCACATAGCACGGCTGCGCGGCGTTCTGGACCATGCCGTTCTCGCCCAGGGCGAAGGGCAGAGCCTCGCCAAAGGTCTCGAACTCGCTAGGTTCGCCCTCGGGGAGCTCGCCGGTGGTCTCTATGCGCTTGAACAGGTCGAGGACAGGCTTGATCTTCTCGTCCACCAGGGTGCCCATGGTCACGCTGTGGGGCTCGCCGGTCCAGTCCTGTTGGAACTCCACGGTGTCGCCCGGGCGGACCTGGACCCGCCTCGGGTAGTTCTCGAAGAGCGAGGTGGCAAAGGCGTCGTGGTTGTAGTCGACCTGGACGGTCCGAGTCTGGTTTCCCGCCGAGCTCCCTGCCCCCGAGCCGCACGCGGCCACCAGGATGACCGTAGCGATCAGGGCCAGCACCCGTCGTCCAGTGCCCATTGGGATCATGCTCGCCTCCTGCACGACCAGCCTCACCTATGAGTCTCCCTCGGCCACTGAGCGGGTGGCTGCCCGGAGCGATGCTACTTCGTGCCTACTCGGCACAAAAGTGCCGGCGTTCTTTCGGCTCTCAGGGGCAGGAGGTGCCTTTCAGCGCCGAAAGAACGAAAGGGGTGACCGACGGTTCAGAGGTCGTCGGTGCGCACCTCCATTCCGGCGCGGGCCAGGCCGTGTCCGAGGCGCTTTCGCTGCAGCGCCGTCAGTACCTCGACTCCGGGCTCGTGAGGCGCGGGCACGTCCAACATTGCGGCGGCGCGGACCAGCAGCCGGTCGTAGGCCACAGGCCGGCTTCCCAGCCTTCTCGGGTGGGCTGTTCATAGCCGACCAGTGCCGACGTCGGCGCCGCAGCTCGACTCCGACCTCCTCGATTGATCCCGACGGGTTCAGTACTCGATGCCCTTCTTGACCATGACGCCCTCGTCGTAGGCGTGCTTGACCTTGCGCATCTCGGTCACCGTGTCGGCCACGTCGATCAGGTCCCCGGGGCGTCCCGTCCGGTGAGGACCACGTTGGTGCGCGGGGCCCGGTCGCGGCTTCCCGCCACCACCTCGCTGATGGGCAACCAGCCGTAGGTGACGATGTAGGTGAGCTCGTCGAGGATGAGCAGATCGTGGTCACCGGCGGTCAGCAGCGAGGCCGGCGCCGACGGAACCTGCGGTGGTGGTCCCGAGCGGTGGACGAGGCGCAGTACCATCCGCATCGGCCACGAGCCCGTTGCCTGCCGGTTCGTTCGAGTGCCCAGGGGGTGGCGTGCGTGGACGTCCTTCATCCGCACCTTCGGTCCCATGGGGAGGATGGACGCACCTGGCCGGTGCTGGTGTGGCGCAGCCCGGCTGGCGTCAGGACGATCTCCTCGGCTCCCGCCGGCGGTGGCTTGGGGCTGCGCTCGTGGGTGCTCAACGCCCAGGTGCCGCTGTCGTACTCCCGCCGTGACCCGCAGGCCCACATCGAGGCGCTGGCGGGTTCGCTGGGTCTCCGCGGCTGCGGTGTGGGCATGCTCACCGCCGCCTGCACGGGCGACGTGGAGTACGCAAGCGATGGCGATGGTCTGGGCGTCCAGGTGGCAGCCACGGTCGGCCTTCGGGTTCCGACCTGGGCGGCGCCGGCGACCGCCGCCGAGCGTCAGGCGTCCGTCGAGCAGGTGGGAACCATCAACCTGGTGGCCTTCGTCCCCCAACGCCTGAGCGACGCCGCTCTGGTCAACGCCGTGGGCACCGCCACCGAAGCCAAGACCCAGGCGCTGTGGGACGCCGGCGTGGCCGGTACCGGCACCGCCACCGACGCCGTCTGTATCTGCTGCCCGGACGAAGGGGCCCCAGCGGCCTTCGCTGGCCCCCGCTCGACCTGGGGGGCACGCCTGGCCCAGGTGGTCCACGCCTCGGTGCTGGCCGGGGCCCGGACGTGGACGCCGTCGTGATCACCCTGGTGCTGGGTGGGGCCCGTTCGGGGAAGTCGGCGGTGGCCGAAGCCCTGGCCTCCCGGCTGCCAGCGCCGGTCACCTACCTGGCCACCACCGTGGCTGACCCCGCCGACGCGGACCTGGCCGAGCGCGTGCAAGGCTGGCTCACCCGGCCGCACTTCCGCGTCTACTCGAGCCCAGACCTGGCCGGGGTGGAGGTGGCAGGCGCTGTCAAGAACGTCATCGCCCTGGCCACCGGGATGGCCGAGGGCATGGGCTTCGGCGACAACACCAAGGCCTCGCTCATCACGCGCGGCCTGGCCGAGACCGCCCGGTTGGGGGCGGCCCTGGGCGCTGACCCGATGACGTTCTCCGGGCTGGCAGGCCTCGGGGACCTGGTCGCCACCTGCACGTCGCCGCTGTCGCGCAACCGCACCTTCGGCGAGCGGCTCGGCCGGGGCGAAACCCTGGAGCACATCCTGGCCCGCAAGCAGCAGACCGCGGAGGGCGTGAAGAGCTGCCGGTCGATCCTGGACCTGGCCCGCAAGCACGACGTCGACATGCCGATCACCGAGCACGTCGTGGCGGTGGTGCACGAGGGGATGACGCCGAAGGACATGGTCCGCGGTCTGATGCGGCGGGACGCCAAGAGCGAGTAGCCGGGGTGCGAGGCTG
>JAHWJI010000128.1 GCA_019348495.1 Actinomycetota bacterium
AGCGCTGTTCCACCAGGCCCAACTCCACGAGCATCGACGGCCTCCTCCGGATCTGCGGGCGCAACAACCTACAGCGAAGAAGGCGGCGCCCACCAGAAGGTGGACCTCGAGTGTCAGCCAGGTACCGGGGCCAGTGTCGCCCAGGTACCGGGGCCGCGTCCCGAAACTGTCAACCAGCTACCGGGGCCACGGTGTCCATCATGAACCGGGTCCGCACAAGTGACCGAAGGCTCGAAGGAGTAGCACCCGGAGTAGCAGGAAGGGCTGGACGCGGAGGAGGGGCCCTCTCGGACCCCTCCTGACCTGCACTTTCTTGGAGCGGACGACGGGATTCGAACCCGCGACCCTCACCTTGGCAAGGTGATGCTCTACCACTGAGCCACGTCCGCGTGGGAGATCGAGCCTACCAACTCACGCCCGAGCCGTCAGCCCTACGGGCCGGGCGGGCGCAGGTCGATGCGCAGCACCAGCACGCCGTCCTCGAGGGCGCCGACTGCGTCACCGATCATGGCGTAGTCCTGGAAGTCGCGCTGGGCCTGGTCGATGAACTGCTGGCGCTCGGGCCCGCCCACAGGTGGCAGCGTCCGGTGCTTCACGGCCTGGGCCCGCTCTCGGAAGCGCTGGATCATCCCCTCGATGTCGAGCTCTTCGGCCATCCCCCGCACCCTACCGACGCCCCGTGCACCAGCACCAGCGAAGGCTCAGGCCACGAAGCGGTCGTGGGGCCGGGTCGTACGCACGTAGCGGAAGGTCAGGGCGGACAGTCCCAGGGCCACCGCCAACAGGCCGGCGATGAGGAGGGCCACCACGCTGCCGGTGCTCATGCCCGAGGTGGTGGACGTCTGCTCGAGGGTCAGGTCACCGGTCGTCGTCGTGGAGCCGTTGCCCACCAGGTCCTCCACGACGGTCGTCGTCGGCAGTAGCGAGGAGCTGGTGGGGCTGGCGCCGTCGACCGCGGTGGTCGACGGCTGCCGGCGGACCGTCGTCGACGGGGAGGACCGTGCTCCCGAGCGTGCCCCAGCCGACCCGGAGGTGGTCGAGGTGGACGCGGTCACCCCAGTCGTCGAGCTCTGCGACAGTGTGGTGGTGGTCGACTCGGGCAACGTGGTGGTGGGGGTGGCCGGCGTGGTCGTCGAGGAGCCGGGGAGGTCGACGAGCTGCGCACCGGCCGGCGCCAGGGCCATCCCCACCACCACCATCGTCACCAGCGCCACCACGACGGCGGCACGTTGTCGAACCCCCACGAGGGCATGGTAGGAGGTGGCCGCTACCGCTGGTGTCGGGGGCAGGACCAAGAGGTCCGCCCGCCGATGGTGCGACGCTGCAGCGGGGCACCGTCGAGGGGGCAGGCGCCGCCCGCGGCGCGCATGGGTTGGAGCCGTCCGGTATGAGACCCGCCCTTCGCCAGGAACGCCTGGAGGACCTGGCCCAGGTGGCGGTGCAGTCGTCGGACGTCGGCGGGCGAGAGCGATCCGGCGGGGCGGGCGGGGTCGAGCCCGGCTCGGAACAGGACCTCGTCGGCGATCAGGTTGCCCACTCCGGCCAGGCGTGACTGGTCCATGAGGCGGGCCTTGAGCGGAGCGGTGCTGCCGGCCAGCAGCCGGCGCAGCTCGCCAGGGGTCACGGACAGGGCGTCGACGCCGAGCCGGGACTCGTCGGTGTCGATGAAGACCCCTCCCAGGCGTCGGGGATCCCGCAGGACAAGGTCGCCACCGTCGTCGAAGGCCAGGCGCAGCCGATCCCAGGCCGGCTCCTCCCGGCCACTGGAGTACTCCAGGTGCTCCACGCCAGCCGAGCCGTCCACCAACAGACGACCGGTCATGCCGAAGCGCAGGCCCAGGGTGGGCCCGCCGTCGATGTCGAGCAGCAGGAGCTTGCCGATCCGCCGGGCCTCGGAGAAGCAGCGACCGACGACGGCATCGGCCAGGGCTCCGGCCGACAACCCCTGCTTGAGGTACCAGGCGTCGGGAGCGTGGCTCGCGGTCACCACCCGGTGCAGCGCCGCCGTCGCCAGACGGCGGTAGTGCTCGACCTCGGGCAGCTCGGGCGGAAGAAGACTTGCCTGCAGGACCCGCGCGACATGGGTGCGGTCGGCGAACAGACGGGCGTTGTCGATGCTCAGTGCGGCCCGGCGTGCCAGGTCCTCGGCGAGGTTGAGGTCCTCCTCGCTGTAGGTCAGTCCCGAGTCCCCGATCACCAGCGCCATCGCGCCGAACGTCCGCCCGCGAGCCGTCAGCGGCACGATGATCACCGAGTGCAGTCCAACCGCGGCCAAGAGCTCGTGGTAGTCGGCGTCGCCGCTGGCGTCAGACCACTGCGTCGGGTCGACCGTCGGCAACAGGCGCGCCCGCCCGTGCAGGATCACGTCGGGCACGTCCGGCAGCACGCCGGCGCCACGGCTGAAGCGCCGGCCCAGCTCGGCGCCACGCCTTATTTCGTCGACGTGATTGGCGACAGCTTCAACATCGACCCGAATTCCGCGGAGGCGGGCATTGCCGACGCGCGCCAGCGCGGATTGAACCCCCGTGCGCTGATTGCGGTTGATCTATTCGGCCAGCCGGCAGAGTACCGTGCTTTGCGGGAGGTGGCCGAACGGCACGGTCTCGTGCTGATCGCCGACGCCGCCCAGAGTTTTGGGGCGACGTACGAGAATGACGCCGTCGGGCGGCTAGCGGACTATACGACGACGAGCTTCTTTCCCGCGAAG
>JAHWJI010000129.1 GCA_019348495.1 Actinomycetota bacterium
CGGCGGCGTGAGATGGGGCGGCGGGGCGGGCGCGGTGGTCAGGACGGGCAGCGACGTGCGCACTTCAGCTCTCCAACGGTGGCGGAGACCCCAGGCTACTGCTGCTGCAGCACGTCACCGATGGGATTGACGATGTCGGCGTAGAGCGCCGTCAGCGACAGGGCGACGAAGAAGAAGATGACCACGAGCGCGACCGGGGTGATGACCGCCGGGTCCAGGCGCACCCGCAGCGCCCGGCACAGCTCCGGCACCGACAGGGGCGCCGAGATGACCAGGCCGGCCGACTCCAGGCGGCGGCGCAGCTGGCGCAGCTCCTCGACCAGCGTCTCGATGGCCGCCGCCGTCCGGTCCCCGTGATGGCGGGACGTCAGCGTGAGGCGAGCGGAGGCCACCACCACGGTGAGGAGGACCTCGTGGCGGGTGGCCACCGGGGCGGCGTTGCGCAACAGCTCCCGGTAGGAGGCGACGGCGGGATCGGCCACGTCGTCAATGCCGTGCTCGGCCAGGTAGGCGTGCTGCTCCTCCATGCCGGCCGGCGCCGCCCACTCCGACCAGCGGACCTCGGCGACGGGTGAGCGCTCCCGACAGAACGCGGCCAGGGCGTCGCCCCACAGCGCCAGCAGCGCGTCCTGCTCGCCCCGCTCGACCAGGGCGAACTGGCGCCCCGAGACGCGCAGGCTGGCGGCGCAGGTCCCGGCCGCCTCGTCCACCACCACCGCCATCCCCGGGAAGACGCCGACGTCGGCGCTGGTCACCACCTGGCCGTCCAGGGGCGGCGGGAGCGCCGGGGTGGAGGGGGGCTCTGCGTTGATGGCCACGACGGGGGCCAGCCAGGCCTCGTCGTGACGGCGGCGACGCCACCACCGCCACGCCGAGGGCAGCCACTCGATGAGGGGGCGGCCGCCCGCCCGCACCAGGCTGCCCACGCCGGCGGCGGCCACCATCGGACCGACCAGGGCCAGCGGCACCCCGAAGCTGACGAGGATGGCGCCGAGGACCAGGGCGGAGCCCAGCGTGAGCACCTGGGGCCCGCCGAGGCCGAGGAACCACCCGGTGCGATCGGGCGGGCTGAGCCGGTAGGTCCGCTCGGTCACCGCACCGCCTCGCTGGCGGCGTGCTGGATGCGCTTGCTGGCTTGCTTGGCCGCCTGCTTGGCCACCCCCACGGGCACCATGGCGGCGGTCGCACCTCCGCTGCCGGCGCCAGCGGCCACTCCACCACCGGTAGCGCCGCCGCCATGTGCACCGGGCCTCCCGGCTCCCGGGCTCTTCGGGGCAGTGCCGCCGCCTCTGTCCCCGACACTGCCGACTCCACCGGGAGGCGCGCCGCCCCCCGCGCCGTTGGACGCAACGGAGGGACCGCCAGCGCCGCCCTGGCCGCCGCTGCTGTTGCTGCCGGCGAGGCGCCTGAGGCCCTGGGCGTAGTAGGCGGCCTGGGCACCGCTCTGCGCCGCCCGCATGGGGCCCCTGCTGATGCCCTGGGCCAGCACTGCGGCCTCGAAGACGGGCAGGAGCTTGAGCACCACGAAGGGAGCGAAGGCGGAGGCGACCATGAGCGAGACGCCGACGATGAGGCCGCCCACGGTCAGGCCCACCTGGGTGCCCACGTCGTTGGGGTTGGGCCCCGGCGCACCGAGGTTGCCCGGGCCCCCTCCGGCCAGCGCCACCGAACCCAGGCCGAGGGCCAGGGCGATGACGAACTTGCTGGCGATGAGGGCCAGGCCGATGCGACACAGCTGGTGCCAGGCACCCGACAGCACCGGCCAGACCCGTACGGCGAGGACCAGGGGCGAGAAGGCCAGCAGGAGGTAGATGAGCGACGAGCGCACCACCAGCTCGATCCACACCAGCACCGCGGCCAGGATGAACGCCGGGACCAGGATGAAGCCGAAGAGCCCGAGCTTGACGATGCTCTCGGGCTCGCCGATGGCGAAGAAGGTGGCGATGTCCTGCGGGGCACCGGCCAGCACCATGGACGAGACGCCGTCGGTGAGGGCCAGCAACACGCTGGTCACCGTGGTGATGGCCACCATGCCGAGCACCGACATGGGCGCCTCGACGGCGGCACTGCGCACCATCAGCGCGACGTCGCCGCGCGCCAGCCCCTGGATGATGGCGGCCAGGAGGAACAGCACTAGCAGGGCGCCGGCGAAGATGGCCACCGAGGACAGGATCTCCTTGGCCCCTGGCCCGGCGAACCACCCCTGATCCAAGCTGACGCCCGAAGAGGAGTCGAGGTAGTTCATGACCTCGGTGACCACCTTGTTCACCGCGTTGGCTAGGGCGGCGGCCAGGCGGCTCATGAAGAACTCGAAGGTGCTCTCGGCCGCTGCCGACGCCGCCCCACCGATGGCATCGCCGATGGGCTCGAACGGATTGGGGACCGCCAGCACCGCTCTCACGGCACCGCCTCGAACCCGGCCAGCAGGGCCGACATTTCCGCCGGCGAGTCCGGGTCCTGGTAGCCGGGATCGGGCCGGGGGCCGGAGGCCTCCGACAGCGCTGCCACCCGCCAGTCACCGCGCTCCCAGACCAGCAGGTAGGTCTCGGTGATCCACTCCTCGTAGGTCACCAGGTCGCGCCCAGCCACGACTCCCACGAACCAGACGTGGACCCGCATCGCCTCGGCGTCCGCCTCCTCGGCCCG
>JAHWJI010000012.1 GCA_019348495.1 Actinomycetota bacterium
AGCGCCTGCGGCTCTGCCTGGAAGGGACGCCACGTGACCGGTGACGATCGACCGGACACGCGGCTCCCGGTCCTCCTCGACGCCACCGTGGCCGGTCGCATCGCTGCCATGGCCGTGCCCGAGGTTCCGGCCCGGGTCCTGGCCGATGGCCTGGCCGTCATCCGGCGCGCGTTGGGGGAGCGCCCGGCGGCGTGGGCCACCGTCGAGGCATCGTCGACGGAGGTGGCCGCAGTGCTGCGGGCCACGACCGGCGCCGTGCTCGTCGATTCTCTGGGGGCGTGGGTCGCCGGTGCCCCCGATCTCGCCGTCGACACACAGGAGCTGTGCGGTGCCCTTCGCAGCCGTGACGGCGACAGCGTGGTCGTCACCGACGAGGTGGGTCTGGGTGTGCACCCGTCGAGCGAGCTGGCGCGCCGCTTCCGCGACGTCCTGGGGGAGGTCAACCAGGCGGTGGCCCGCGTGGCCGACGAGGTCCTGCTGGTCGTGGCCGGTCGGGTCCTGCCCCTCAGCGACCTGATGCGGTCCTGATGCGCGCCGCCCTGGCCTTCCTCACCTGTCTCGGCGGCCCGGTCACCCCGACACCGAAGGCGCTGCCCTGGTTCCCCGTGGTCGGCGCCGGCCTCGGCTTTGGCGTGGGGGGCATCTGGTGGCTCGCCGAGGGCATCTGGCCCCCGCTGCTCGCCGCCGCCCTGGCCGTCTCCGTCGACCTGGCCATCACCGGCATGCTCCACCTCGACGGGCTGGCCGACAGCGCCGACGGGCTGCTGGCCCACGGCTTGGACCCCGCCCGTCGCCTGGAGGTCATGGCTGAGCCGACCACCGGCGCCTTCGCCCTGGCCACGGTCGCGCTCGTGCTGGTGCTGCGCATCACCGCCCTGGCTGCGCTCACCCCGGCACCGATGCTCGTGGCCGTGCTGTGGGCGACGTCGCGCGCCGCCATGGCCCTTGCCGTGCAGTCCCAGCCCTACGCCCGCGCCCGAGGGCTGGCCTCGTCGTTTCGTGACCCGGCGTCGTCAGCCCGGCCGGTCGTGGGTGTGAGCCTGGTGGTGGGCCTGGTGCTGGTCCTGGCCGCAGCACTGGCCTGGGGGGACGGCCAAGGCGTTGGTGTGGCTGACCTCGCCGCCGGCGTGCTCAGCGCGGCTCTGGCCTTCGGGGGAGTGACCATGCTCGCCCGCCGGCGCATCGGCGGCTACACCGGCGACGTGCTGGGAGCGGCCGGCATGGTGGCCGAGACCGCCGGCCTGATCGCCGTCGCCGCCCGATGGTGAACGGCAACGCACTGGGTGCGGCCGCCGGAGTGGTGCTCGACCGGGTCCTGGGCGAGCCCGACGTCGATCCGCACCCGCTGGTGGTGTTCGGCCGTCTGATGGACGCGCTCGAAGGCCGCCTCTATCGGGACCACCGTCTGGCCGGGGCCGTGCACGCCGCCGCAGGGGTGGCCTTCGGTGCCGCCGTCGGGCGCCTGGGGCGCTCCACCGCCATCGCCACCTACGTGGCCGTGGGGGGCAGGAGCCTGGCCGAGGCCGCCACCGAGGTTGGCGTCGCTCTGGCCGACGACGACCTCGACGCTGCCCGGTGCCTGTTGCCGGCGCTGGTCGGGCGGGACCCCTCGGCGCTCGACGAGAAGGACATCGCCCGCGCTGCGGTGGAGTCGGTGGCCGAGAACACCGTCGATGCGGTGGTGGCACCGGCGCTGTGGGGCGCGGCGCTCGGCGGGCCCGGCGCGCTGGGCTACCGGGCCGCCAACACCCTCGACGCCATGGTCGGCCATCGCACACCTCGCCACGAGCGGTTCGGCTGGGCCGCCGCCCGTGCCGACGACCTCATGGGCTGGCTGCCCGCCCGGGTGACCTCCGTCCTCGTGGTCGCCGCCCGGCCCCAGGCCGCCCGGTCGGTGCTCCACGCCGTGCGGCGCCAGGCGCCGGCCCACCCCTCGCCCAACGCGGGGGTGTTGCCGAAGCGGCCTTCGCCGCCGCGTTGGGGCTGCGCCTGGGTGGCCAGAACCGCTACGGCGACCGCATCGAGGTGCGGCCGTCGCTCGGCGACGGGCGACCGGCCGAGGCCGACGACATCGCCGGCGCCGTCGCGCTCTCCCTCGACGTGGGCGTGCTGTTGGCCACCACGCTCGCCACCGCCGCCCTCGTCACCCGACGGCGGTGATCCCGCCGCCGTCACCCCACGGCGGTGACGGGCCCCGCCTGGCCGCCGCCCTCGGGGTGGACGTCGCCGCCGTGCTCGACCTGTCGCTGAGCCTCAACCCCCTGGCCCCCGACGTGGCTGCCCTGGCCGCCGATGCCCTCGACAGCCTGCGGCGCTATCCCGACCCGGCCGGAGCCACCGCCGCCCTGGCCGAGGCGGTGGGCGTGGAGGCGGGCCGGGTGCTGCTCACCAACGGCGGGGCCGAGGCCATCGCCCTGGTGGCCGCCGACCAGGGCCGGGGGCGGGTCGACGAGCCCGAGTTCTCGCTGTACCGCCGGCACCTGGCCACGGTCGACGCCGACGCCCCCCGCTGGCGGTCCAACCCCCACAACCCCACGGGCCGCCTGGCCGGACCGCACGAGCGGGCGGCGGTGTGGGACGAGGCCTTCTACCCGCTGGCCACCGGTTGCTGGTCCCGTGCCGACCCCGGCGCGGTCGTGGTCGGCTCGCTCACCAAGCTCTTCGCCTGTCCGGGCCTGCGGATGGGCTACGTCGTGGCCGACGACGTCGATCTGGCGGAACGGCTCCGTCGGCGCCAGCCGGCCTGGTCGGTGAGCTCGTTGGCGCTGGCCCTCATACCCCGGTTGCTGGTGCTGGCCGACCTGGCTACCTGGGCCCGCGGCATCGCCCTCCTGCGAGAGGAGCTGGCGGCGGTGCTGGCCGCCTTCGACCTGCGCCCGCTGTCGTCCGACGCCAACTGGCTCCTGGTCGAGGGGGCCGGGGATCTACGCGCCCGCCTGGCTCCCCAAGGCGTCTTGGTACGCGACACCACCACCTTCGGCCTCCCCGGCTGCGCTCGTGTGGCCGTGCCCGACGAGGCCGGACTCGAGCGTCTGGCCGCCGCCCTGGCCGCCACGTCCTGAGCAGGCGGCACCGGTGTGCCCGAGGGACGGCACCGGTGGCCCCGGGTCAGAGATCGTCGGTACGGATGTCCAACCCGGCCTCGGCCAGGCCACGCTCCAAGGTGTCGCGTTGGCGAGCCTGCAGCGGCTCGGGGCCGACGGGCTCGTCGGGCGAAGACACGTCCAGCATGGCGGCGGCGGCGATGAGCAGTCGGTCGTAGGCCACCAGATCGGCGGCCCAACCCTCCCGGGTGGGCTGTTCGAAGCCCACCAGCGCCCGCCGCCGGCGCCGAAGGTCGGCTCCCACCTGTTCGATCGACGCCGCCATGGTCAGTACTCGATGCCCTTCTTGGCCAGGATGCCCTGGTCGTAGGCGTGCTTGACCTTGCGCATCTCGGTGACCGTGTCGGCCACCTCGACCAGGGCCTCGTGGGCATCACGGCCGGTGACGACCACGTTGGTGCACTCGGCTCGGTCCCGGATGCCAGCCACCACGTCGGCGGCGGGCACCCAGCCGTAGGTGATGATGTAGGTGAGCTCATCGAGTATGAGCAGGTCGTGCTCCCCGGCGGACAGCATGTCCCGGGCCACGTCCCAGGCGTGGCGGGCCTTGGCCGCCGACTCGTCGAGGTCGTCGGACTCCCAGGTGAAGCCGTCGCCCAGGGTGTGCCACTCGATGCCCAGGTGGTCGGCCAACTTGCGCTCGCCCGTCTGCCAGTTGCCCCCCTTGACGAACTGCACCACGCCGACCCGCCACCCCCGGGCCCAGCCCCGGCCCATGACGCCGAAGGCGGAGGACGACTTGCCCTTGCCGTGGCCGGTGTTGAGCACCACCACCGATGCCGCCCGTGCCATGTCCGCCCCTTCTACCTGGCCACGACACCGGTTGGCGAAAGGGTCACAGGGCCAGCCTACGCTCGCCACCTTGTCTCCTGGCCCGAGCATGGCGTCGTGAGGGGCGGGCTCATGGTCTGCGGCACGGCCAGCGACGTGGGCAAGAGCCACGTCGTCGCCGGGCTGTGCCGCCTGCTGGCCCGCCAGGGTGTGCGGGTGGCCCCGTTCAAGGCCCAGAACATGTCGCTCAACTCGTGGGTGACCGATGCCGGCCACGAGATCGGCCGGGCCCAGGGGGTGCAGGCGCTGGCCGCCGGCGTCGAGCCCGAGGTGGCCATGAACCCCATCCTGCTCAAGCCCACGGGTGAGCGAGCCAGCCAGGTGGTGGTCATGGGACACCCGTGGGCGCAGCTCGACGCCGTGGCCTACCACGACGAGAAGCCCCAGCTGCGGGGTGTGGTGCTGGAGGCCCTGGCCGACCTGCGGGCCCGCTTCGACGTGGTCGTGGCCGAAGGGGCGGGCGGTTGCGCCGAGATCAACCTCCTGGCCCACGATCTGGTCAACCTTCCCCTGGCGCACGCCGCCGGTCTGCCGGCGGTGGTCGTGGGCGACATCGACCGTGGCGGGGTCTTCGCCGCCCTCTACGGCTCGGTGGCGCTGCTGCCCGACGAGTTGCGCACCGTGGTGCGGGGCTTCGTCGTCAACAAGTTCCGGGGCGACCCTGCCCTGCTGGGCGACGCCACCACCGAGCTGCAACGACGAAGCGGAGTCCCGACTCTCGGGGTGTTGCCCTGGGTCGACGACGTCGCCCTCGACGCCGAGGACTCCCTGGCCCTCGCCGGTCCCCGGCCCCGTGCCTCAGGTGCCCCAGTGCCCGACCGCCTCGACATCGCCGTGGTTCGCTTCCCCCACATCGCCAACGTCACCGACCTCGACGCCCTCAGCCTCGAACCCGGGGCCGAGGTCCGCCTGGTCGAGCGGGCCTCGGCGTTGGGTCGGCCCGACCTCGTGGTGCTGCCCGGGACCAAGGCCACCGTGTCCGACCTGGCCTGGCTGCGGGGGCAGGGCCTCGACCGGGCCGTCCTCGACTCGGGTGCCATGGTGCTCGGCATCTGCGGCGGCCAGCAGATGATGGGCGGGGTCATCGTCGACCGCTTCGAATCGGGCCGGGGTCGGGTCGAGGGGCTCGGCTGGCTCGACGTCACCACCACCTTCGCCGGGCACAAGGTCACCCGCAGGCGCCAGGGCGTGGCCTGGGGCCACGGCATCAGCGGCTATGAGATCCATCACGGACGTACGACCAGGGGCCCTGGAGTCAGGCCCTGGATCGACCTCGACGACACCCACGGGGCCGAGGCCGAGGGGGCGACCGACCTCGCCGGCGGGCGGTTCCTCGGCACCGTCCTTCACGGGCTGTTCGAGTCCGACGGGTTCCGTGCCGCGTTCCTGGCCGAGGTGGGCCGGCGGGCGGGCAGGGTCTTGGCTCCTGGCGGGGTGAGCTTCGCCGCCGCCCGTGAAGCCCAGCTCGACCGCCTGGCTGATCTGCTCGAGGCCCACCTCGACCTCGCCGCCCTCGAGGCCATCATCGAGAGAGGGGCGACGCGGTCCCCGGCGGCGACCGGCGTCAGCGTCGGGCAGGGAAGCCACGTCGAAGTGAGCTGCGGCGCCCCCAGGGGTGCCTTTGCCCGGGCGCTCGCCGCCGTGGTTCCCGTCGATGGCGCTGCCGGACAGGCCACGGCCGATCACCACGATCGCCTGGCCAAGCCCAAGGGCAGTCTGGGACAGTTGGAGGCCCTGGGGGAGAGGCTCTCGGCCATCGCTGGAGCGTCGCCCCCGCCCCCACCTGTGCCCGCTGCCGTGGCCGTGTTCGCGGCCGACCACGGGGCCCACGCCCAGGGGGTCTCGCCCTGGCCCCAGGAGGTGACGGCCCAGATGGTGGCCACGGTGGTCGCCGGCAAGGCCGCCATCAACGTGCTCGCCCGCCAGGTGGGAGCGTCGGTCACCGTGATCGATGTCGGCGTGGCCCATCCCATCCCCGAGCCGGCGGTCCCGGCCAGCGTCCTGCTCCGGCGACGGGTGCGAGCCGGGACCGACGACCTCAGCGCCGGTCCGGCCATGCGGATCCAGGAGGCGGAGCAGGCACTCGACGTGGGTGCCGATGTGGCGGCCCAGCTCGTGAGCGAGGGCGCCCGCTGCCTGGTCACGGGCGAGCTCGGCATCGCCAACACCACGTCCGCCGCTGCGGTGGTGGCCGCCCTCACGGGCCGCGCACCGGTCGAGACCACCGGGCGGGGGACCGGCGTCGACGACGTCACCTTGGCCCACAAGGTCTCGGTGGTGGAGCGGGCACTGGCCCGCCCGGGCAGGGGCGGTGGCCCCCTCGCCGTGCTGTGCTCGGTGGGCGGGTTGGAGATCGCCGCCCTGGCCGGCTTCATCGTCGCCGGGGCGGCGGCCGGGGTCCCGGTGGTCGTCGACGGCTTGATCGCCGGCGCCGCCCTCTTGGTGGCGGCCGCGTTGGTTCCCGACGTCACCGGCTACTGCGTGGCCGGCCACCGCTCCAGCGAACCGGGGGCGACGGTGGTGCTCGACCACCTCGGCCTCGACCCCGTCCTCGACCTCGGGCTGCACCTGGGCGAGGGCACCGGTGCCTGCCTGGCCCTGCCGGTGTTGGAGGCCGCCGCTCGGCTGCTGGCCGAGATGGCCACCCTCGACACCGCCGGCGTCACCCCCTCTGTCGTCTCCGGCCCGAGACGGCCATCGCCCTCGTGAAGGTCATCGCTCGGCCGACGTCTCCTCGGGGAGCGGTCGGCTCTACAGGGCGCCCTTGCGCCAGGGCCCGGTGATGGCGAAGGTGATGCCCGGGGTCTGGATGTTGGCGAACAGCCACTTGCCCTTGGGCTCGAAGGTGGCGCCGCACCACTCCGAATCGGTGAAGTCGTTGGTGCCGCCGTAGCCCCGCGCCGCCATCTCCGCCGGCGGGAGCACCACGTTGTTCCGAGCGAAGGGAAAGATCTCCCCGTCGGCGCTGAGGCCGTGCAGGAACTCTAGACCGGTGCCGTCCTCGCACAGGACGATGCCGCCCCGGGGACTCACCGTGACGTTGTCGGGGGCGTTCAACACCTCGGGCGACGGCGAGGCGAACACGCACGTGAAGGTGGACGATGCGGGGTCGTAGGCGAACACCTGGCCTTGGCGGACCGGTCCGCCGTTGGTGGAGATGACATAGATCACCCCGTTGCCGTACCAGGCGCCCTCGCCCCGGCTGATGCGGGCGGCACCTCGGCCGTAGGCCTGCTGGAAGGTGGTGAGCTGGCCCGGGCCCCAGTCGGGGTTGTCCACCACGACCCACTCGGCTGTCGCACTCGTCCCCGCGGTCCAACCCACCGTGTCGTTCGTGCCCTCGAGCTTCATGGCTTCGAGCACACCGCCGGCAGCCAGGTTGGTGGGATCGACGGGCACATAGCGGTACAGCGCCGAGGCGCCGGCGTCCTCGGTCTCGTAGACGATCCCCGTGGCCGGGTCGGTGGCTGTGGCCTCGTGGGAGAAACGGCCCATGGCCCGAAGCGGCACGGGGTCGGCCAAGCCGGTGGACGGGACCTCGAAGACGTAACCGTGGCGGGTGGCACCATTGACGACGGTGGTCTCCTCGCAGCTCAGCCAAGTGCCGCGGGGGGTCGGGCCTCCGGCGCAGTTGCGGACCGTTCCGCTCAGGCTGGCGTAGTCCTCGACCAGCCGTCCCTCGTCGGGATCGAACACCAAGGTGGTGGTCCCGCCGCCGGCCAGGGGGTCGTAGGTCGCCCCGGCCGGGGCGAACGGCGTGCCGTTGTCTCTCTCGTGGTTGCGCACCAGGCGTACGAGGCCGTTACGACGAAAGGCCGCCATGCCGTCATGCCTGCTGGGCGTGGGCCTGCCGTCGGACATGATGTCATTGCTCCACCCGAAGCTCAGGTACTCGAAGCGGTTCGGCAACAGGAGCAGTTCCAGCCCGGTGGTCTGGTCCTTCACCGGGGCCAGCGGGCCGTAGCCCGACCCAGCCGACCTCCGGCGTGACCTGGCCGGTGCCGCGCCGGCCGCACGGGCGCCCAAGGCGGAGAAGGGCCCTGAGAGGGCCACCCCCACACCCGCACCGAGGGTGCCCTGCAGGAACGAGCGCCGGTTCAACGGGCTCTTGGTGTCGGTCATGTTCTGCCTTCCGGAGGTTGGGGTCGCGAAACCCAATCGGCGCCGGAACGCGCCGCCTTGAGATCAGGAGGAGATCGTCACGGGATCGACACACCGGATTCGCGCCGGCCGTCCAGGCGCTGGCCACCAGCCTGGCCGCTCGAACCGCCTCGTCATCGACGATAAGGACGAGCATCCTTTCGGGCCTTCACCGCCGGCTAGGCGTCAGCCACGCTGCTGGCGGTGTCTCAAGCTGGGTCGCCACTCCCTGGGCCTCGACGAAGGCCCGCTACTTCGTGAAGCTGAGTCCCACGCCTACTATCGCCGTCCCGGCCCTGAGAGACCTCAAGAGACCAACCCGCTCCCACTCGGCCCCGGCGGACGCCGGGTCCTGGCGGCGCCGACGACAGGTCAAGCAGGCTCACGAGGTGGTGAACTTCCTCGAAATTGGTACCGGTGCTGGGGGCGAGGGCAGGGTGGTGGTACGGAGTACGAGGAGGTCTCCCACATGGCCAACAGCATCTTCCGAGACGAGGTCGATCGTCTCCTGGAGGAAGGGGGTGCCCAGCTCGTCGAGGTGCTGCCCCCTGCCGAGTATGCGTGGGCGCATCTGCCCGGCGCCGTCAATCTCCCGCTCAAGGAGCTCGACGCCCACGCCGCCTCGGTTCTGGACGTGCAGCGTCCGGTCATCGCCTACTGCCACGACTTTCAATGAGACATGAGCCCCCGAGCCGCGTGGCGGCTCGAACGGTTCGGCTTCGAGCGGGTCTACGACTACGTGCCCGGCAAGATGGAATGGCTGTCGTTCGGACGGGCCCATGAGGGCACCGCCCAGCTGGCCGGCGACATGCTGCACTCCGACGTGCCCACCTGTTCCGTGGAGTCCCGTCTCGGCGAGATGAAGTCCCGTCTGGACGAGGAAGGGGCCGCCTTCTGTGGGGCCGCCGGCGACGACGGTGTCGTCGCCGGCATCGTCCAGGGCAAGGCCCTCGACGCCAATCCACCCTCACCATCGAGGAGGTGATGGAGTTTGGCGTGACCACGGTGCGACCCGCCGAGGAAGTTGGGCCATTGCACGAGCGGATGCGGAGCTCCGGCGTCGAAGGGATCCTGGTCACGAGATCCGATGGCCGCTTCCTGGGCCTGCTGCTCGGCGAATAGGGCCCGGGTCTCACCGCTGGTCAGAATGAACGCGAGGAGGTGGGCGAGGAGCAGTCCTTACGAGGTCGCTAGACGCTCTTCTGGCGGACGTGTTCGATCAGCCCGCAGATGCTGCCCTTGGCGCCGGCTGTGTCCTGGGCCCGTCGCTCCAGCGCGGCCAGCTCTTGGCGCAGGCTCTGCAGCTCCTCGAGCCGGCGGTCGATGTCAGCGAGCTCCTGGCTGATCAAGTCACGGACGTAGTCACAGGGCGCCTCCCCCCGCTCCCGCAGGGCAAGGATCTCGCGCACCTCGTCCAGCGCCAAGCCCAGCCGCTGCGCCGACTTGATGAAGACGAGGCGCTCCACGTCGGCCTCCGAGTAGATCCGGTAGCCCGACGACGTGCGCTCAGGCTCGGGCACCAGACCGATCGACTCGTAGTAGCGGATGGTCTTGGTGTTGACCCCGAGCCGCTCGCCCAGCTCTCCGATACGCACGCCTACCTCCTCCAACCTTCTCGTCAGCTAGAAGCCTAGGCCCTGAGTCCCCCTCATCGGAGGATCGTCAAGAATCCGGCTGAGGGTGTTGCCTTCCAGTTGACTGGAATCTCTAGCGTGGGAAGCAGCACCACATCGACGACGCCAGAGGCGCTGGGAACGGCACCCGATTGGCGAACCAGGAGGGACGTAATGACCAACCAACTCGTACTCCAGGTGGGGGGCATGACCTGCACCGGCTGCGAGGTCCGGGTGGGCAAGGTGCTGGGCCGCCTCGACGGCGTGCGCACCGCCGCTGCCGATCACCAGGCCGGCGAGGTCCGGGTCCTCTTCGATTCCGACCAGACATCCCCGGCGTCCATCGGTGCCGCCATCACCGCCGCCGGCTACCAGGTCAATGGCGAAGCGAAGGATTCACGATGACCACGACCAACCGGCAGGTCAAGGACGAGGGCGCAGACACCTTGTGGGACGAAGAGCCGAGCAACCTGGAGGGCCACGCCCGCATCCGGGCTCGCATCTCCGGGCTGCACTGCTCGCTGTGCACCGGCACCATCGAAAAGGCCCTCGGGCGCATCGACGGTATCGACAAGGTGGCCGTGAGCCTCAGCCACGAGCAGGCCCTGGTCGACTACGACCCGAAACGGGTCCGCCCCGAGGTGGTGCTCGGCACGCTGCGAGACATCGGCTATGACCTCTACGACCCTCGCAAGGTGCGACCGTTCGAGGAGGAAGAGGCGGCCCTGGTGCGTGAGGGCCGCCGTCTGCTCACCGCCACTGGTCTCAGCCTGTTGGCCATCGCCCTCATCGTGGTGGTCGACAGCCTCTGGTCGGCCCTGGTGCCGGCCACCGTGGTGGCCAGCCTTGTCCCGGTGGCCTTCTTCATCTTGCGTCCCTTCGGGATGGGCAAGGCCGTCGGGGGCACACTGGCCCTGACGGCGCCCCCGGTAGCTGTCCTCATGGTCCGGGCCAACGGCGTGGGCGAGAGCGGCCCCGGCGAGGCCGCCATCCCCTGGATCGTCGCCGCTCTCGCCTTGGGAGTGGTCTTCGGCGTGGCCGGCCACATCCTGCGCATGGCCTACCAGTCGGCGCGGCGGGGCATCCTCAACCAGCACGTCCTGTTGGAGGTCGGGGCCTTCGCCGGCATCGCCGGGGGCATCTACGGGCTGGCGGCCGGCGGGGACAACTTCCCCACCGCCCCGTTCTTCGCCGTCACCGTGCTGGTGGCCAACTACCACATCTTCTCCGAGTGGCTGTCCCTGCTGGTCAAGACCCGCAGCTCCCAGGCGGTCAAGCGGCTATTGGACCTGCAACCCGACACCGCCCGGGTGCGCCGGGGTGACGAGGAGCTGGAGGTGCCCATCGCCGAGGTGGCCCTGGGTGACCTGGTGCGGGTGCGCCCGGGCGAGCGCATCCCGGTGGACGGCGAGGTGGTCAGCGGCCACTCGGCTGTCGACCAAGCCCTCGTCACCGGCGAACCGGTCCCGGTCGAGCGCTCCGAGGGCGACCCGCTCATCGGCGGGTCGATCAACACCTCGGGCACCCTTCTGGTGCGGGTCACCGCGGTGGGCACCGAGAGCTTCCTGGCCCAGATCGTGCGCCACGTGGAGGACGCCCGGGCCCTCAAGCCGGGCATCTTGCACCTGGTCGACCGGGTGCTGCGGGTCTACACCCCCACCGTGCTGGTGGTCGCCGCGGTGGCGGCACTGGGCTGGACCGTTGGTACCGCCCTCTTCGGCGGTGACGCCGACGTCGAGCGGGCGGTCTTCGCCGGCCTCGGTGTGCTGGTGATGGGCTACCCCTGCGCGGTGGGCATCGCCGCTCCCCTGGCCATCGTGCGAGGGGCGGGCGAGGCGGCTGACGAGGGCATCATCATGCGCACGGGCGAGGCCTTCCAGGCCTTCCGCTCGATCACCCATGTGGTGTTGGACAAGACCGGGACCCTGACCGAGGGACGTCCCACCGTCCGCGAAGTCGAGGCCCTGGGTGACACTGATGAGCTGGTGCGCCTGGCGGCGGCGGCGGAGTCGTCCTCCGAGCACCCGCTGGGACAGGCCGTGGTGGCATCCGCCTTCGAGCGCAAGCTGGCGTTGCCGACGGTCAGCGACTTCGAGTCGGTCACCGGCTTCGGCGTGCGGGCGATCGTCGACGGCGAGCACGTCCTGGTCGGGCGTCCCCGCTTCCTGGAGGAGAACGGCGTCGACCTCAGCACCTTGAGTGAGCGCATCGAGTCGCTGCAAGACGCCGGGCGCACCGTCATCGTCGTCAGCCGCCAGGGTCGGGCCCTCGGCGTGTTGGCCTTGGGTGACGAGCTGCGGGCCGATGCCGTCGAAGCGGTGGTGGCCATGCGTCAGGCCAAGCTCACGCCGGTGCTGGTCACCGGCGACAACGAGGCCGCCGCGCGCCGGGTTGCCGGCCAGCTTGGCATCGACGAGGTCCACGGTGGGGTGTTGCCCGAGGGCAAGGCCGAGATCGTCCGTCGCTTCCAGCACGACGGCAACAAGGTCGCCATGGTGGGCGACGGCATCAACGACGCCCCCGCCCTCATGCAGGCCAACGTGGGTGTGGCCATGGGCGGCGGCACCGACATCGCCATGGAGTCGGCCGACATCATCATCGTAGGCAACGAGGTGGCGTCGGTGCTGCGGGCTCGGGAGATCAGCCGCCGCAGCTACCGCACCACCCGCCAGAACGTGTCGCTCGCCTTCTTGTTCAACGGCATCGGCATCCCCGCTGCCGCCACCGGGCTGGTCTACCCGGTGTGGGCCATGGTGGCCATGGCGGCCAGCGTGACCACCATCTTCATCAACTCCATCGGAGGCCGTCCGTCTTTGCTCTTCGACGCCATCACCAGCGTTGGTCGTACGGAGGGGCCGGAGTTCAAGGAGGCCAACACGGTGCACGTGGCCACGTGATGCCGGAGCGGGGGCCTCGCCCTCGAGGCGACGGCGTTGCCGTCAACTTCTACACCCGTCCAGGGTGCGTCTTCTCCTTCTCTCTCCGGCGAAGATTGCACTGTATGGGGATCCCTCTGCGAGTGGTCGACATCCGCCAGGACCGGGAGGCCGCCGCTTCCGTGCGCTCGGTTGCGGGGGGTTGCGAAACGGTCCCTACCGTGGCCGTCGGCCTGCGAACGGCGGTCAACCCTCCGACTGATGCGGTCGTGCGGATGATCGAGCTGGAGGTGCCCCACCTTCTGCCGGAGGGTGGCGGCGCCAGGCTCGACTGGCTCCGCCAGCTCTTCGGCTCCTCAGCAACCAAAGGCCGATGATGGAGTCCGCAGGCCGCTTCGTCGGGTTCCCGATGCGGATGTCCCGACTCGTAGGTGTGGTCGTTCTCCTGGCCCTCATGGCCGCCGCCTGCGGGCCGGGCGGGGGGATCGGCGGGGAAGCTGGCCCCGACCCCGTCGTGCTTGACCTGGTGACGTCGAGCCCGAAGGAGGACGTCACTTCAGCGTTGGGGGATCCCTCGGCCGCCGGCCTGCCCCGTCCGCTCGTCGATCCGCTCGAGTTGCGCTCGGGTGGGCCACCTCCGGACGGCATCCCGGCCATCGACGATCCCCGGTTCCAGCGGGCCGGGGAGGTGGGGTGGCTGGAGGATGACGAGCCGGTGCTGTCCTTCGAGCTCGGCGGGGATGCGCGGGCCTATCCGATCCAGATCATGACCTGGCACGAGATCGTGAACGACACCGTCGGCGGGCTGCCGGTGGCGGTGAGCTACTGCCCGCTGTGCAACTCGGCCATCGCCTATGACCGCCGCGTCGGCGAGCGGGTGCTCGACTTCGGAACCTCGGGGCTGCTGTACCGCTCGGCGCTGGTGATGTACGACCGCCAGACCGAGTCCCTGTGGAGCCACTTCAGCGGCCAAGCCGTCGCCGGGGTGCTCACCGGCGAAGAAGTTGGCGTCTACCCCGTGGCCACGGTGTCCTGGAGCGACTTCCGGGCCACCCACCCCGACGGGTGGGTGCTGAGTCGGGAGACCGGCTTCTCACGCGACTACGGCCGCAACCCGTATCCCGGGTACGACGACGTGGACACCTCGCCGTTCCTGTTCGAAGGGGAAGTCGACGGCCGGTTGGCCGCCAAGGAGCGGGTCCTCGGCGTCGAGCGGGCGGGCGAAGCGGTCGCCATCAGGATGGGACCGCTGCTAGAGGCGAGGGTGATCGCCGTGGAGGTGGGGGGCGAGCAGCTGATCGTCTGGCCAAAGCCGGGCACCGCGTCGGCGCTCGACGCCCCCTCAGTGGCCGGCGGCCGGGACGTCGGCGCCACCGGCGTTTTCCGCCCGGTCGTCGACGGCCGCGCCCTCACGTTCGCCGCCGAAGGTACCCCGTTCGTCGACGAGCAGACCGGGTCTCAGTGGGACGTCCTCGGCCGGGCTGTGTCCGGGCCCTTGGCCGGAAGCCAGCTTGAGGCGGTCCCTCACGCGGACACGTTTTGGTTCGCCTGGGCCGCCTACCTACCCGACAGCAGGATCATCGGAGGCTGAAGCGGGTCGTCCGGTGTCTCAGCTGGCGAGGTCCCGCAGGGCATCCTCGACAGCGGGGGGAAGGTGGAATGGTCGGCGAACTGCTGCTCCGAGGCGGCCCTGACACCCCTTCGCTTATCCGAAAACCACGTCCGTCGAACCAACCGCCTGTACTGTCTCCATGGCGGGCCGCTCTGGGGGGATCTCCATGTTCGCGGCGCTCGATGACGCCCGGCCATCGTCACTTGATGGCCTCCGAACGTTTCCGCACCTCAGAAGGGTGGGCGAGGGGGGACTTGAACCCCCACATCCTTTCGGACACAGGAACCTGAATCCTGCGCGTCTGCCAATTCCGCCACTCGCCCGAGCAACAGCGGGCCAGGCTACCCGAGGGCTGGTCTCCCTCGGCCGGAAAGGGGCATGGGTACACTCCTCGGCGTGGGCCTCAAGGGTTTCGAGCGACGCCTTGAACGGCTGGTGGAGGGCGCCTTCGCCCGCGCCTTCAAGAGCTCGCTTCGTCCCGTCGAGCTGGGCCGGCGCCTGACCAGGGAGATGGACCACCAACGTACGGTCAACGTACGGGGCGAGATGGCGGCCCCCAACGACTTCACCGTGACCCTCGGCCCGGAGGACCACAGCCAGTTCGCCGAGATCGGGGACAGCTTGTCGGCCTCCCTGGCCGACGCTGCCCGGGAGCACGCCCGCGACGAGGGCTACGCCTTCATGGGGCCGGTCGAGGTGCAAATCGAGGTCGATCCCGACCTCGGTGCCGGCTCCTTCGGGCTGTCAGCGCGCTTCAAGGAGGGCGTGGGCGGCACGGGCGGGGGAGCGCTCGTGCTCTCCGATGGTGCTCGCGTGACCCTGGCCGACACCCTCATCACCATCGGCCGCTCGCCCGACTCCTCGGTCCACCTGCCTGACTCCAGCGTGAGTCGCCACCACGCCGAGATCCGTCCTGCCGGCGACGGGTGGTTGCTGGCTGACAAAGGCTCCACCAACGGCACCCGGGTGAACGGCGCCACCATCACCCAACGCCGGTTGGCCGACGGCGACACCATCACCGTGGGCGACGTCAAGTTGCGCTTCGAGGCGTCGTAGCCAGACGTGCCCGAGTCCCTGCTCACCATCCTCAAGCTCTGCGCCCTGGCCCTGCTCTACCTGTTCTTCCTGCGGGTGCTGCGGGCGGTGTGGGCCGAGGTGTCCTCCACCCGCACCGCCGCCGTGGGCCCCCAGTCGGCTCCGGCCCGAGCCCCGGCCGCTCGGCGATCTTCCGGACTGCGCCGGGAGCGCAGCTCGTCCCACCTCACCGTGGTGGAGCCGCCCGAGCTCAAGGGCCGGAGCTTCGGGCTGGCCGAGGAGCTGACCGTGGGCCGGGCCGCCGGCTGCCAAGTCACCCTCGACGACAACTACGTCTCCCAGCTCCACGCTCGCATCTTCTCGCGCGACGGCACGCTGTTCGTCGAGGACCTCGGCTCCACCAACGGTACCTACCTGAACAGCCGGAAGGTCTCCTCCCCGGTGGTCTTCAAGCGGGGCGACCGCCTCAAGATCGGGTCCACCGTCATGGAGCTGACCTCATGACCAGGCTGCGGGCCGGGGCGGCCACCGACACCGGCCAGGTCCGGGCCAACAACCAGGACGCCATCCTGGTGGCCGAGCCGGTGTTCGCCGTCGCCGACGGCATGGGCGGCCACGCTGCCGGCGAGATCGCCAGCGAGGTTGCGGTGGAGTCGCTCCAGGCCGACGACGTGTCCTCTCGCCGAGCCCTGGCCGAGGCCGTGCGCCAGGCCAACCGGGCCGTGTGGGAACGGGCCAAGGGCGACGCCGAGCTGCGGGGCATGGGCACCACCATGTGCGTGGTCGCCCTGGTCCCCGGCGCCCCAACCGACGGCGAGGCCAGCGGTGATCCCGGTGACGAGCGCATCATCGTGGCCAACGTGGGGGACTCGCGCGTCTACCAGTTCCACGACGGCGACCTCATCCAGATCACCGACGACCACAGCCTGGTGGAGGACCTGGTCCGAGAAGGCCGGCTGTCCCACGACGAGGCCCGCACCCACCCCCAGCGCAACATCTTGACCCGGGTGCTGGGCAACGAGCCCGATGTCGAGGTCGACACCTGGGAGGTGATCCCCCAGCGCGGGGACCGCTACCTGTTGTGCAGTGACGGGCTGTTCAACGAGGTCGACGACGACCGCATCGCCTCGGTGCTGCGTCGCCTGGCCGATCCCGAAGACGTCGCCCAGGAGCTGGTGGCGCTGGCCAACCGCCACGGTGGGCGCGACAACGTCAGCGTGGTGGTCGTCGACGTCGTCGACGATGACGACCGGGCCGCGGCCGCCTCGGCCACCGTGGCCACGGCCAGCCAAACCGTCGTCTCCCGCGGCCCCACGACCGCCGGCGGCGGCACCGCCTCCTCCCCGGCGCTGTCGACGGGCGGGACCAGTCCCGTACCGGTGCCCCCGTCGGCCGGCAACAGCAGCCCCTCGGCTGCCCCGGCGACCAAGGCGGCGAAGCCCCGGAGAGTGACCTGGCGTTCGCTGCTGTTCGTCTGCTGTCTGCTGGTCGTGCTCGGCGGCGCCGTCGCGGCCGTGGCCTGGTTCGCCCGGAGCACCTACCACGTCGGGCTCGACGACGAGCAGGTGGTCATCTACCGCGGTCGTCCCGGTGGTTTGCTGTGGATCCAGCCCACGCTGGCCGAGCGCACCGACCTCACCCTCGACGACGTCCCCCCGGCCCGGCGTGCGGCCGTCAGCGACGGCAAGGAGGAGCCGTCGCTGTCCCGGGCACGCGAGTACGTCGCCACCCTCGAGGAGCAGGCCGAGGCCGAGCGCCGGCGGACCACCACGACCGAGGCCACGACGACCACGACGCCGTCTGGCTCCCCCACCACCGGGGCCCTCACCGGGACGGGGCGGCCTTGATCCAGGTCGTGCGGCGCAACACCGAGCTCGGCCTGATCCTGCTGGTGATCGTCATCACCGCCGGCACCTACACCCTGGCCAGCCTGGGCACCACCGCGAACCTCCCCGCCAACATCGGGCCCTTCCTCGGCATCGTCCTCGCCCTCCTCGCCGGCGCCCACGTGGCCACCCGGCACCTCGCGCCCGGCGGCGACGGCGTCCTGCTGCCCATCGCCGGCCTGCTCAACGGCTTGGGCTACGTGTGGATCGCCCGCCTCAACGGGGATCTGGCCGCGCTGCAGGCCACCTGGACGGCGGTGGGGATCATCGCCTTCGTGGGGACCCTGGCCCTGGTCCCGCGCGCCCGTGAGCTCGAGCGCTACCGCTACACCTTCATGCTGGTCGGCGTCGTCCTGTTGTTGCTGCCGCTCGTCCCGGTCATCGGCAAGACCGTCAACGGCGCCCGGATCTGGGTCCAGCTGGGACCGATCAGCTTCCAGCCCGGGGAGTTCGCCAAGATCATCCTGGCGGTGTTCTTCGCCTCCTACCTGGTCGAGAAGCGCGAGCTGCTGGGCATGGCCGCCAACCGCTTCGGGCCCTTGACCCTGCCCGACCTTCGACACTTCGGCCCCGTGGTGTTGGCCTGGGCGGCCTCCCTCGTGGTCATGACCGCCCAGCGCGACCTGGGGTCGTCCCTGTTGTTCTTCGCCCTGTTCGTGATCATGTTGTGGGTGGCCACCGAGCGGGCCTCGTACCTGGCGGTCAGCGGCCTGCTGTTCGCCGGTGGGGCGTTCGCGGCGTGGAGCCTCTTCGACCACGTCCAGCAGCGCATCGCCATCTGGCTCAACCCCTGGTCCGACGTCACCGACCAGGGGTTCCAAGTGGTCCAGGCCACCTTCGCCCTGGCGTGGGGGGGCATCGCCGGCACCGGACCGGGCCTGGGCAACCCCGATCGCATCCCCCTCATCGAGACCGACTTCATCTTCGTCGCCATCGGCGAGGAGCTGGGCCTGTTGGGATCGGTCGGCGTGGTGGTGGCCTACCTGCTCATGGTGGGAACCGGGCTGCGCATCGCCCTGCGGGCGGAGGCGCCCTTCAACAAGCTGCTGGCCACCGGGCTGACGACCATCCTCGGCGTCCAGTCGTTCATCATCATCGGCGGGGTCACCCGCCTGGTGCCCCTCACCGGGATCACCCTGCCCTTCGTCTCCTACGGCGGTTCGTCGTTGATCGCCAACTACGTCCTCTTGGCCCTGCTCATCCGCATCTCCGACGACAACGCCACCGCCGAGGAACGTACGGAGCCGGCCCGGTGAACCGCCAGATCCGACGGCTGGGCATCGCCATGCTCGTGCTCTTCGGCGCCCTGTTCGTCCAGCTCAACGTCATCCAGGTGCTGCGCGCCGACGCCTACAACGACAACCCCAACAACACGCGGGCCATCGTGCGCGACTTCAGCCGACCACGGGGCCAGATCGTCGCCGCCGACGGCACCGTGCTGGCTCGCTCGGTGCCGGCCGAGGGGCGCTTCGAGCGCCAGCGGCAGTACCCCGAGGGCGAGCTCTTCGCCGGGGTGACGGGTTACTTCTCCTTCATCGCCGGGGCCGAGGGCGTGGAGCGGACCTACAACGACGTGCTCGCCGGTCGCACCACCCAGACGGTGAGCGACATCGGCGAGCTGCTCCTCGGCGAGCCCCGAACCGCCGACGTCACCCTCACCATCCCCACCGACGTGCAGCGGGTGGCCCGCGACGCCCTGGGGGGGACCCGGGGCTCGGTGGTGGCCCTCGATCCCCGTGACGGGGCGGTGCTGGCCCTGTGGAACTTCCCCAGCTACGACCCGGGCCTGCTCTCCTCGGTCGACATCGAGGCGGCCCAGGCCGCTCGTGACCGTCTCCTGGCCGACGAGAACAGCCCGCTGCTGCCCGCCACCTACCGGGAGACCTTCTTCCCCGGGTCCACCTTCAAGGTGGTCACCGCCGCCGCCGGGCTCTCCAGCGGACGGGTCAGCGTCGCCGCACCGGCGTACCCGTCGAGCTCGGCTTACGTTCCCCCGCTGACGCGCAACCCCATCAACAACTTCGGGAACAGCACCTGTGGTGGGACGCTGGCGGACATCCTGCGGGTGTCGTGCAACACCGCCTTCGCCCAGATGGGCGTCGATCTCGGCGCCGAGGTCCTGGTGGGCCAGGCCGAGGCCTTCGGCTTCAACGACGTCCCGCCCCTCGACCTGCCCGGGGTGGAGCCGTCCCCCATCGGCGACGTGGCCTCGTTCGTCCAGAACACGCCGGTGCTGGCCATGACCGCCATCGGCCAGAACGCCGTGCGGTCCACGCCGCTGCAGATGGCCCTGGTGGCCGCCGGGGTGGCCAACGGCGGCCAGGTGATGGTGCCCCACGTCATGGCCGAGGTGCGTGACGACCGGGGCGAGGTGATCGACCGCTTCGAGCCGCAGCTCTGGACCCGGGCCACCAGCCCCGCCGTGGCCGCCACCGTGACCGAGGCCATGGTCCGGGTGGTGGAGGACGGCACCGCCAGCCGCCTGTCCGTGCCGGGGGTGTCCACCGCGGGCAAGACGGGCACGGCGCAGCTCGGCAACGGCCTGTCCCACGCCTGGATCGTCGGCTTCGCCCCGGCTGACGCCCCCCGGGTGGCGGTGGCGGTCATCGTCGAGGCCCAACCCGGCGCCAGCGAGCAGACCGGCGGTCGGGTGGCCGCCCCCATCGCCCAAGCGGTGCTCAGCGCCGCCCTCGACGCGACGTCGCCATGAGCCGACCCGCCTAGTCTCTGGATCATGGCCGAGGAGGAGCAGCGGGTCTTCAACGCCCGCTACGAGTTGCACCGGCGCATCGCCCGGGGCGGCATGGCCGACGTCTTCTTGGCCCGCGACGCGCTGCTCGACCGGCCCGTGGCGGTCAAGGTGCTCTTCCCCGAGTTCGCCACCGACCCCACCTTCGTCCAGCGCTTCCGCCGGGAGGCCCAGGCCGCCGCCAACCTCAGCCACCCCAACATCGTGTCGGTCTACGACTGGGGGGAGGAAGGCGGGACGTACTTCATCGTCATGGAGTACATCGAAGGCCGGAGCCTGGCCCAGATCATCAAGGACGAGGGCCGCTTGCACCCCGACCGGGCCGCCGACATCACCGCCGACGCGGCCGCCGCCTTGGGCTTCGCCCACCGCAACGGCGTGGTGCACCGCGACGTGAAGCCCGGCAACGTCATCATCTCCCCGAGCGGCCAGGTCAACGTGGCCGACTTCGGGATCGCCCGGGCCGTCTCCAACCAGGAGAACCTGACCCAGGCGGGCACCGTCATGGGCACCGCCACCTACTTCTCGCCCGAGCAGGCCCGGGGCGAGTCCGTCGACCCCCGCAGTGACGTCTACTCCCTGGGCGTGGTCCTCTACGAGATGCTCACCGGAGGTCCGCCGTTCACCGGCGACAGCCCGGTGGCGGTGGCCTACAAGCACGTCCAGGAGACGCCGCAGCCCCCCCGCAGCCGCAACCGCGACATCCCCCCCGAGTTGGAGGCGGTGGTGCTCAAGGCCATGGCCAAGGACACCGCCGACCGCTACGCCTCGGCCGAGGACCTCCGCGCCGACCTGCGCCGCTTCCGTGAGGGCAGCCAGGTGACGGCCGCGGTGGCGGCGCCGCTGGCTGCGGCCGGCACCGCCACCCGGGCCATCGGCGTGACCCCCGCAGCCGACGTCGGTGCCACCCGGGCCATCCCGGTGGCCGAGGAGACCCGCACGATCAGACGGGACGAGGACCTCTACCACGACGAACCGCCCCGTCGCCAGAACACCACCTTCATCGTGGTCCTGGTGGTCCTGTTGGCCATCCTGGCCGCCCTGTTGTTCTGGTTGGCCTCCAACCTCGGTCTGGGCGGCGACACCGCCGAGGTGGAGGTCCCCCCTCTGGAAGGCCTGACCGAGGTGCAGGCCCGGGCGGCGCTGGAGGAGGCCGACCTGGCCGTGGGCACGGTCACCACCGAGGAGAACCCCGGGGCCTTGCCCGGCGTGGTCCTGCGCTCCGACCCACCGCCAGGTGAGATGGTGGAGGAGGGCACCGCCGTCGACCTGGTGGTCAACGCCGCGCCAGAGCTGGTGGTGGTCCCCGAGATCGAGCGCCTGAGCGAGCTGGACGCCCGGGGCCGGCTCGAGGCCCGCGGGCTGGTCCCGCAGTTCCAGCGCGAGGAGAGCAGCGAGGTGGACGAGGGCGACGTGATCTCCTCGCAGCCGGCGGCGGGCGAGGAGGTGCCGGCGGGCTCGACGGTGGTGGTGCAGGTCTCCAGCGGCCCGCCCCTGGTGGTCGTCCCCTCTGTGGTCGGCAGCCCCCAGGACGTCGCCCTCAACGTCCTCATCGACGCCGGCTTCCGCCCCCAGGTCCGCCAGGAGGCGGCCAACCAGGCCGCCGGCACGGTGATCCGCACGGAACCGGGTGCGGGGACCCAGGCGCCCGAGGACAGCACCGTGACGGTGATCGTCTCCACCGGGCCGGCGACGACCACGACCACGACCACGACCACCACGACCACGACCCCGCCGGCCACGATCACGATCCCCAGGCCCACCACGTCGTCGAGCAGCACCAGCACCACCAACTCGAACTGAGAGGGTCGGCGCCGGCCGGGGTGGCGCCCTGCGTCAGCTGGACGCGGTGACGGCGGGGGCTGTCGTCGTTCGGGACAGGAAGTTCCGCAGCAGGTCATGTCCTGAGCCGGTCAGGATCGACTCGGGGTGGAACTGCACCCCCTCCACGTCCAGGTGGCGGTGACGCAGGCCCATGACCACGCCGTCGTCGGTCTCGGCGCTCACCTCCAGCACCTCGGGGAGACTGGACCGCTCGACCACCAGAGAGTGGTAGCGGGTGGCCTCGAAGGGGTTGGCCAACCCGGCGAAGACCCCCCGACCGTCGTGGTGGACCAGCGAGGTCCGCCCGTGCACGACCTGGGGGGCCCGCACCACCCGACCCCCGTAGACGGCGCCGATGCACTGATGGCCCAGGCACACGCCGAGCACCGGTACCCGTCCGGCCAGGTGGCGGATGACGGCGTTGGAGACGCCGGCCTCCTCGGGGCCACCGGGGCCGGGGGAGACGAGCACCGCATCGGGCGCCAGGTGGTCGACCCGGTCGAGGTCGATGGCGTCGTGGCGGTGGACCAACGGCGTGGCCCCCAGCTCCCCCACGTACTGGGCCAGGTTGTAGACGAAGGAGTCGTAGTTGTCGACGACCAGCACCCGGGCTCCCACGGTCACGAGGCTAGCGACGGCCTCATGGGCGGGCGCTCGAGATCAGCCGCCCCCATCAGCCGGCACCGGCGCCGGCGTCGGCGTCGGCCAGGAGGTGAGCGGCCTTCTCCACCGCTCGCCGAGCCCGGGTGAGGCGCTTCTCGTCGACCGGGAGCTCGGTCCCACCGGCGTCGATGGACTCTCGCAGGCGGATGATGGCCAGGTCGGCCAGCTCCTCGGCGATGCCCTCCAGGCGGGTGCGGATGTCGTCGAACTCACCGGCCATGCCGGCGTACCGTACTGCTGCCCCGGGCCGGGGCTGGGACCTTCGCCGTCCTGTCGGCCCCTATCCTGTCGGCGTGACCAAGCGCCGCCCCGGGAAGCAGACGCGCACGGGCGGCCGCACCACCCCGAAGCGGTCCTCGGTGAAGGGCAGGGCGCCGGCGACCGGGGCCGGGGCCGGGACCGGAACCGGTCGCTACACCCCTCCCGTCCCCCGGGTCCAGAAGGTCAGCCCCCGCTGGGTGCCGGCGCTGATGTTCGTCCTGCTCATCGCCGGCGCCGTCGTGATCGTCCTGAACTACTTCACCGTGCTGCCCGGAGGCGCCGACAACCGCTACCTCCTCGTCGGCCTCGCCCTCATCACCGGCGGCTTCATCACCGCCACCCGCTACCACTGAGCGCCGGCGTTCCCGGTCCGTACTTACAGCGCTGTCATTCTCCCCAGGTTCATCCCCAGCCTGGGGACAACGCTCACTCGGGGGGAGCCACCAGCTCCATCTCGTCCATGCAGTGGCGGGGCGGCACGGGATCCTCGGAGAGGGCCTCGCGCACCCGCAGCTCCATGCCGCACAAGGGGCAGCGGTAGGTGAGGTTGACCCGGCGCATCTCACCGGGAGGCGGTGGTTCGGGAGCCGGCCGGGCGAAGGAGCCCAGCACGGCGAAGCCCACCTTGAAGATCAGGTAGGCCGCCACCGCGGCCACCACCAGGTTGAGCCCGAGCTCCATAGCCGCGGTCAAGCCTAGGGGCAGGGGTGACCGGACCCTGTCGGCCGAGCTGGTGGCCGCCGGCCAGGTCCTCACGGCGGTGCCTGACCGACGGGTCATCCCTCGGCGGCTTGGTCCTGCTCCTCGCTCTGCCCACCCTCACTCCCCGCCGCGGACCCCTTCGACCTGCCCTGGCGGGCGGCGGCCACGCTCGCCTCCAGGGCAGCCATCAAGTCGACCACCTTGTCCTCGTCGTCGACGGGGCGCTCGGTGACGATCTGGTCGCCCTCGGCCTTGCGGCCGATGAGCTCGAGCACCCGCTCCCGGTAGGTGTCGTGGTAGCGCTCGGGCTCCCAGTCGCTGCTCAACGACTCGATGAGCTGGCCGGCGACGCGCCGCTCCCGCTCGCTCAGCTCGACGTCGTCGCCGGGCAGGTCGTCTATGTCGTGGGCGGGGTCGCGCACCTCGTCGGCGAAGAACATCGTCTCGAGCACCAGCGCCCCCCGGGCCGGGCGGATGGCGGCCAGGTACTGCTTGGAGCGCAATACGAAGCGGGCGATGGCCACCTTGTTGGCCTCCTCCATCGCCCGGCGGAGCAGCGCGTAGGACTTCTCCGCGCCCGCCCCCTTGGCCGGGGCCAGGTAGTAGGTCTTCTCGAAGTACACGGGGTCGATCTGGTCGAGGTCGACGAAGTCCTCGATCTCGATGGTGTGTGACCGGCCCGGCTCCACCGACTCCAGCTCCTCGGGCGTGACCAGGACGTGGCGGCCCTTGTCGATCTCGTAGCCCTTGACGATGTCGTCGTAGCCCACCTCCTCGCCCGACTCCTCGGCCACCCGCCGGTAGCGGATGCGCTGGCCCGTCCCCTCCTGGAACTGGTGGAAGCTCACGTCTTTGGCCTCGGTGGCGCTGAACAGCTTCACCGGCACGTTCACCAGCCCGAAGCTCACCGCCCCGCTCCAGATCGCCCTCGCCATCGCTCCTCCCTACCCCCCGCGCCGCCCGCCCAGGTGCTCGGCCAAGAAGCGCTCCATGGCCCGGTAGAGGTCGAGGCGGTTCTCGGGGTTGGAGAAGCCATGCCCCTCGTCGTCCTTGCACAGGTACTCGACGTCGACGCCCCGCTCGCGCAGGGCGGCCACGATCTGGTCGGCCTCCTGCTTGGTGACCCGGGGATCGTTGGCTCCCTGGACGACGAGCAGCGGCGTGCGGATGGCGTCGACGCGCGACAGCGGCGAGCGGGCCCACAGGTCGGCCACCACCTCCTCGTTGGGCTCCTCCTCGGTGCCGGGGTCGCCCACGAAGCGGTACCACGACCCCTGCAGGAACGGCCGCCAGTAGGCCGGGAAGGAGCGCACCAGCGTCACCAGGCTGGATGGGCCCACGTAGTCGATGGCGGCGGCGAAGACCTCGGGGGTGAAGGTGACCCCCACCAGGGTGGCGTAGCCCCCGTAGGAGCCGCCGTAGATGGCCACTCGCTCCCGGTCGGCGATGCCCGCCCCGACGGCCCATTCGACGGCGTCGAGCAGGTCGTCGTGCATCTTGGCCGCGAACTCGTGCTCGGCCGCGTGCATGAACGCCTTGCCGAAGCCGGTGGAGCCGCGGTAGTTGACCTGGAGCACGGCGTAGCCCCGGTTGGCCAGGAACTGGGCTTCGGGGTCGTAGCCCCAGGAGTCACGGGCCCAGGGGCCGCCGTGGACGACCAGCACCATGGGCAGGCCGGCCGGCTCGACCCCGAGGGGAAGCGTCAGGCAGCAGTGCAGCGGGTAGCCGTCGCGGGATTCGATGCGCAGCGTCTGCATGGGGGCCAAGGTGGCCGGGTCGAGCCTGGGGCGGGGCCGGAACAGGAACTGGGCCTCGCCCGTGTCGGTGTCCAACAAGAAGGTGGCGCCCGGCTCCCGGTCGTCGTCGAAGGAAACCACCCAGGTCGTCTCGTCGTCGTCCATGGACACCCCGGCCAGGTCGCCGTGGTGCAGCTCGCTGGCCCGGCGCCACTTGCGCTCGAAGTCGTCGTCGAAGAAGGCCACCTCCAGGCGGTCGACCATGTAGAGCACGGCCAGCAGCTCGCCGGTGCGGCTGCGCAGGATGGGCCCGCCCAGGTCCACCTCGTCGTGGGCGTGGACCTCGGTCTCCTCGCCGCTGGCCAGGTCCAGGCGGACCAGGCGGGTCAGGTCTCGGTCCCGGGCCGAGCCCACCCACAGCGCGGTCCCGTCGGGGGTGAAGCCGTAGACGTCACCGCCGTCCTCGTTGGCGTAGACGGTGAGGGAGCGGAAGTCCTCGTCCTCGTGCTCACGCACCAGGATCTCGGTGTCACCCGTCTGTGTCTGGGCCGAGGCGGCCAGCAGGCGCCCGGCGTTGTCGGTGTGCCAGCCGCCGATGTTGCCCGGGTTCTCGGCCACCAGGTCGAGGGCGCCGGTGACCAGGTCGAGGCGGTGCACGTCGAAGCACTGGGGATCGCGACGGTTCATCGAGACCAGCACGTGGGTGGGGTCGTCGTAGGGCACGTCGACGATCCCGGCGCGGACGTCCTCGAAGGGGGTGAGGTCGACCGAGGCGTCGTCGGGCCGGGTGAGATCGGCGGCGTAGACGTGGAAGTTCTCGTTGCCCCCCTGGTCCTGGGGGTAGAGGATGCGAGAGGAGTCCCGGCTCCAGGAGTGCCCCCGGATGCCCCTGACGTGGTCGTGGGTGACGCAGGTGTCGTCGTCGGCACCCACGGTGCGCACCCACACGTTGAGGCGTCCCTCCTCGGGAGCGAGGTACGACAGGCGGGTGCCGTCGGGGCTGATCTTGGCGCCGGCCTTCTCGGGGTTGTCGAAGAAGTGCTCGAGGGGGATGAGAGGCGGCAGGGCCACGCAGATCTCCAGGGTCAGGGGGTGAGCAGCTCCCCGAGACTACGGAAGAACCGCGACCGGGGCATGGCCTGGCAGCCTCGGGCCGTGGCCGCCTCGAGGGTGGATGCGTCGACGTGGGCGGCGAAGCCCACCACCCGGGCGCCGGTGGCCACCACGTCGGCGAGCACGTCGAGCACCCCGGGCCGGTCGAGGTCGACCACCACCACCTCGGCCTCGGATGCCGCCGGGACCAGGGCGGCGGGCCGGCCCACGAAGGTGACGTCCGGCGCGGCGGCAGCCAGCTTGGACCGGTCCATGAGGTCGGGGACGTAGGCGACGACGGTCGTCATCGCTCCCCGGCGGTCGGCTTGTGCCCGTGGCGGGCCAGGTGGGCGCGGGCCTTGACCACGCCCCAGAGCAGCCCCACCTCGTGCAGCGAGGGGTCGACGTCGGCGAAGGTCCGCGGGGTCAGGCCGTAGTCGTCGTCGGGGAAGTGGGCCTCGTCGTAGGCATCCCGGGCCACGGGGGGGACCCGGGCCCGGCGGAGCACCTCGGTGGGATAGCGCACCGCGGCCCGAAGGATGCTGAGCGGGTTGGTCCACTGCTCGTCGATGTCGGTTTCCAGCAGGCGGCGCAACTCGGCTCCGACCTCCTCCGAGGCCTGCTGCCCGGCGGCGACGGCCTCGGCCATGACGACCGGGCCGGCGGACCCGGACCAGTCGTACAGACGCCGGCGAACCGACCGCTCGACCCAGGCCGGGAGGGTCCCCTCCACGGCGGAGACCAGGCGCCGGGAGATGTCGTCCACGGCTGCCATGCTTGCCCACATGAAGCCTCGTCCTATCCCTCCCGGAGCGCGCCCCAATGGGCGAGCTGACTTTGGCTCGACGGCTTCGCCGCCGAGAGCACCACGCTGGGCTTTCCCGCTCTTGCCGGCTTCGCCGGCGGGCCGCTCGGGCCACGGCCCCGCCTAATGGCAGAGCCTCTCGGTCCCGATCAGGAGTCGGTGTGGGACTACCCCCGACCCCCGGCGGTGGAGCCCGTGGCTCAGCGAGTGCGGGTGGTGCTGGCCGGTACCACCATCGCCGACTCGACCGCGGCGTTGCGGGTGCTCGAGACCAGCCACCCGCCCAACTACTACCTGCCCCCTGACGACGTGGACCGGGACCGCCTGCGGGCGAGTGACCGGCGGTCGTTCTGCGAGTTCAAGGGTTTGGCCCACTACTGGTCCCCGGCCGTCGGCGATCGGATCGAGGTCGACGCCGCCTGGAGCTACCCCCAGCCCAGCCCGCGCTACGAGGCCCTGGCCGACCATGTGGCCTTCTACGCCGCCCGCATGGACGAGTGCTGGGTGGGCGACGAGCTGGTCACTCCCCAGCCGGGCGGCTTCTATGGCGGCTGGGTCACCTCCTGGGTGGCGGGCCCGTTCAAGGGCGTCCCCGGCTCCATGGGCTGGTGACCGTCGATCGCCGGCGGCGGTCCCTGACCGGAGTCGAGGAGCTCTCCGCAGTGACACCGCAACGTCACGACCCGCTCGCCCTCGCCGCTCCAGCTGAAGTGGACGATCCGGCGGGTCCCGAGGAGGACCCGGCGACAACACCTGGGGCAATGCGGAGCGAACACAGCCCCATGCTCCTCCCGGCCGGCTGGTATGTCACGGTCCAACCCATCATGATTGGTCTGTGAATAGGCAGACCATTAGCCAGACCGATCGGGTCAGCACTGAGGCGCTCTGTTCCATGCTGGTGGGCTGGACGACCCCTGCACACGGGAGCCTCGCCCAACAGCTCGCCCACGCGCTGCGCCGCGCCATCGCTGCGGGCACCTTGCCCGACCGGGCCCGCCTCCCGGCCGAGCGAACCATGGCCGCAGCCCTCTCGCTGAGTCGCGCCACGGTCAGCGCTGCGCTCGACGAGCTACGGGCCGAGGGGACGGTGGAGTCGCGCCAGGGAAGCGGCACGGTGGTGCGCACCCCTCAGCGCGCCATTGCCGGCAAGAGGATCGCTGAGCACTTCTCCGTGGTGCCGGGCATCGACCTGGCGGCGGGCAATCCTCCGGACCCCTCGCACCTTCCCCCGGTGAGCTTGGACGTGGCCGCCCTGCTCGCCGGCGGGGGTGGACCGGGTGTGCAGCCGTTGGGCCTTCCTGCGCTCCGATTGGCGCTAGCCGATCGCCACAGTGCCTCGGGCCGTCTGACCGATGCCAGTCAGATCCACGTCACCGCTGGGGCCCACCAGGCGATCGCGCTCGTCGTCGGTGCACTCGTCACCCCGAGCTCACCCGTTGGCGTCGAGGATCTCAGCTATCCGGGCATCTTCGACATCATCGAGATGCTCGGGGCCAGGCCGCTCCCCATCCGCACGGACGGGGCCGGCCTCGTTCCCGAGGAGCTCGACTCGGTGCTCTCCGAGCACCGACCTGCGGTCCTCTACCTGCAGACCGGTCCTCACAACCCGACGGGTCGCGTGCCTTCGCCCGGTCGGCTGCGGGCCCTGGCTGAGGTGCTCGACCGCCATGACACCACGGTCATCGAGGATTGCGCCTTGGCCGAGCTCACCTTCGCAGGCCGGGTGCGTCCCGAACTGGCCGACCTCTGCCGCCGGGCGGTCGTGGTCAGCGTCGGCTCGTTCAGCAAGGTGGCCTGGGGTGGGTTGAGGACCGGTTGGCTACGGGCTCCCGGTCCGTTGGTCGAGCGCACCATGCACCTGCGCCTCGCCGGCGATCTCGGCCCGTCGGTCCCGGCCCAGCTGCTCGCCCTGCAACTTCTTCCCCACCTCGACGACCTGGCGGAGCGACGGCGAGCCACGCTGGCCACGACGCTGGCCATGACCTGCGAGCGGCTCCGGAGCGATCTGCCCGAGTGGCGGTTTCGCGAACCGACTGGCGGTTCGGTCCTGTGGGTCGAACTTCCCATCGCCGACACCAGTGCCTTCGTGCTCCTCGCCGCCCGACACGGTGTCCACGTCGCCCCTGGGAGCATCGCCACTCCCACCCGCGCCCCCAACCCCCACCTCCGGATCTGCACCGATCGGCCCTGGCCCACCGTCGAAGCCGGCCTGCACCGCCTCCAACTGGCCTGGCGGGAGCTCACCTCCTCTCCGCCACCCGTCCTCGGCTGAGCAGGCCGGGGACGCTCGGGCACGAGGCCAGGGGCGTACGGTGATCGGCATGGTGACCAAGAAGGTCGCCGTCGCCCTCGACGAGGAGCAGCTGGACCGGATCCGGGCGCTGGTCGGCTGGCGCGGGCCGCCGAGACGCGTGCTCCGGTGACCGTGCCCGGCCACGGCGCTGCTCAGGCGATCCGACGACCTGCGCCGCCTCGACCCGGCCATCGAGCTGGTCCCCCTCTGATCGGTAGGCCAAAGGACCGGCTGCCGGCACCGGTCAGCCGCCGTCGATGCGCCGGAGCAGGTAGTCGGGCACCCGGTCGAGGGTGCAGCCCAGGCGCACTGCCCCCTTCACCACCTCTCCTTCGAGGGGGCAGGGGAAGAACTCGGGGCCGGGCAGGGCGACCGAGGCGTCGGGGAGGCGGCCGAGGTCGAAGCGGACCCGGCCGTCGCTCACCTCCACGTCGCTGCCCACCGTCCGGCCGGCGACGGTGGCCTCGGCCCGGCCGGGGGAGAGCGTGAGGTCGATCCCCGGGACGGGCAACGCCTCTTCCAGGTCGGCCTCGGTGATCACCGCAGAGAGCTCCCCCCGCTCGATGCGCTCCAGGTCGACCTCACCGTCGAAGAGGGCCCGGCGGGCGACCTCGATGCCGGTGGTCTCCACCTGGACCCACTCGATGGTGACCTCGGGTAGGTCCACGTCCTCGAGGGTGACGACCAGGCGCTGCACCTGGCCCGTGGCCAAGCCCCGGGCCACGACGGGGAACGAGTCCAGCTCGGCGCGGACCGAGGAGGCCTCGGGGACCTCCGTGGCCACCCGCTCGGCGACGACCTCCTCGATGCGGGGAGGCACGACGATCTCGGCGGCCACCACGACGACGGCCACCACCACGACGAGTACGACCAGGAGGCGGGTCACAGGGCGCCGTTGAGGTTGCCCGAGCGGAAGCCCTCGAGGTCGAGGGTGACGTAGCGGTAGCCGGCGGCGTGCACGGCCGCCACCACCTCGGCTCGACGCTGCAGCGCCACGTCCAGGTCGGCGACGGGCAGCTCGATCCGGGCCAGGTCGCCGTAGTGGCGCACCCGGAGCTGGCGAAAGCCGAGCCGGCGCAGGCCCGATTCGGCCGCCGCCACCTCGGCCAGCACCGCGACGGTGACCGGCGTGCCGTAGGGGACGCGGGAAGCAAGGCAGGCGGCCGCCGGCTTGTCCCATGTGCGCAGGCCGAGGGCACGAGACGCCGAGCGCACCTGCTCTTTGGTGAAGCCGGCGTCGACCAACGGGAAGACCGCCCCCGCTCCCGCCGCCGCCGCCTGGCCGGGTCGATGGTCACCCAGGTCGTCGAGGTTGACACCCAACACCACGGTGGCTCGTTCCGCCGCGGCCACGGGCGCCAGCGCGGCCATGAGTGCCGACTTGCAGTGGGCGCAGCGCTGGCCGTCGTTGGCGGTGTAGGCGGGGTCGGCCAGCTCGTCGGTCGGCACGGCCTGCCAGCGCAGGCCCCACCCCGCGGCCAGAGCGGCGCAGTCGTGCTCCTCCTCGGGCGCCAAGGACGGTGACACCGCCGTCACCGCCAGGGTGGCTTCGGCGCCGAGGGTGTCCTGCGCCACCCAGGCCAGCAAGGCGGAATCGGCTCCTCCACTGAAGGCCACCACCACCCGTTCCAGGCGGCGCAGCCCGTGACGGAGGCCGTCGAGGTCGGGAGGACGGGCGATCACACCCTCAGTCTGCCGTGCCCCAGCGGCGCCCACCGCTTCGTCCGCTGTTCATCCGCGGCTACCCTCGGTACACCGACGAACCCGCCCTCCCCCCGGGCACCCGAGTGGAAGGTGCACGATGCGAACCACACGATCCTCCTGGCGGTTGCTGGCGATCCTCTTGGCCCCGGCCATGGTGGTCGCCGCTTGCGGCGACGATGCCGACACCCCACCTGCAGCCGACCCCGCCCCGAGCGAGCCCGGTGACGCCGCCCCTCCTCCCCCCACCAACCAGAGCGACGGGACCCTGAAGATCGGGACCCTGCTGCCGGAGACGGGCACGCTGGCCGCCCTGGGGCCGCCCGAGGCTGCCGGCGTGGCGCTGGCCGTCCAGGACATCAACGCTGCGGGAGGCGCGCTCGGGAAGCCCGTCGAGGTCACCGGCGGTGACTCCGGGGACACCTCCACCAACATCGCCAACCAGACCGTCGACCGCCTGCTCAGCCAGAACGTCGACGTCATCATCGGCGCGGCGTCGTCGGGCGTGTCCTTCACCGTCATCGACAAGATCACCGGCGCCGGTGTGGTGCAGTACTCCCCGGCCAACACCTCCCCCGACTTCACCGACTACGACGACGACGGGCTCTACTTCCGCACCGCCCCCTCGGATGTCCTCCAGGGCCGGATCCTCGGTGAGCAGATCATCGAGGAGGGCAACGAGACCGTCGGGATCATCGCGCTGCAGGACCCCTACGGCGAGGGCCTGGCCGAGAACGTGGCCTCGACCATCGAGGCCTCGGGCGGCGAGGTGGTGACCACCGAGATCTACGACCCCCAGGCCCAGAACTTCGACGCCGAGATCCAGTCTCTCGTCTCCGCCGACCCCGACGCCATCGTGGTCATCGGATTCGTCGAGTCCGGGCGCATCATCTCGACCATGATCGAGCAGGGCATCGGCCCCGACACCAAGAACGTCTACACCGTCGACGGCAACACCACCAACACCCTGGGCGAGGGGCTCGAGCCGGGAACCCTCGAGGGGATCTCGGGCACGATCCCCGGGGCGGAGACGACCGAGGAGTTCCGCCAGCGGCTGATGGAGGTCGACCCCAGCCTGACCGACTTCATCTACGGTGGCGAGGCCTACGACGCGGTCGTCACCACCGCCCTGGCCGCCGAGGTGGCGGGCAGCGACGCCGGTCGTGACATCGCCGCAGTGCTGGCCGACGTCACCCGGGGGGGCGAGAAGTGCACCGCCTTCGCCGCCTGCAAGGAGTTGGTGGAGGCCGGCACCGACATCGACTACGACGGGGTCAGCGGGCCCATCGAGCTCAGCGACGCCGGCGACCCCACCGAGGCCAGCATCGGCATCTACACCTTCGGCCCCGACAACCAACTCACCGACGAGGTCATCTACCGCTCCGGCAGGCTGTAACGACCCACGCAACACCAACGGGCCCGGCCAACCAGGCCGGGCCCGTCCCGCTTTTGAGCAGGGACAGCCAAGGGAAGCGCATGAGGTTCGGCAGCCACGAGCGAAAGCGAGGCGGCCGGGGGGGTGGCGCCGAGGGGAGGGGCCCGCCCACCCGAGCGGTAGCGAGGCGTGGGTGGGAGGGGACCACCTCGGTGACAGGACCCGCCCGGCCGCCGGGAGAACCAGGACGCCGGCTAGCGAACCCGGGCGAGGGTCCCCAGGTACAGCTCGATCACCTTGGGGTCCTCCAGCAACTCCCGGCCGATGCCGGTGTAGGCGTTGGCCCCCTGGTCGAGCACGTAGGCCCGGTCGGAGATCTGCAGGCACCGGCGGGCGTTCTGCTCGACCATCACGATGGACACGCCCGTGGCATTGATCTGTCGGCAGCGGATGAAGACCTCGTCCTGATAGGCGGGCGACAGCCCGGCCGACGGCTCGTCGAGGAGCAGGACCCTCGGTTCGGTCATCAGCGCCCGTCCCATGGCCACCATCTGGCGCTCGCCCCCCGACAGCGAACCCGCCCGCTGGCGCCGGCGCGCGCCCACGAGAGGGAACAGCTCGGACACCACGGCGAAGCGCTCGGCGAAGCGCTTGGGCTGAAGGTACACCCCCATGAGCAGGTTCTCCTCCACCGTCAGGCGGGGGAAGACGTTGTCGTTCTGGGGGACGTAGCCCACCCCCTTGGCCACCAGGGCGTGGGCCGCCATGCCGGTGATGTCCTCGCCCCGTAGCCGCACCGAACCGCTGCGCACCGGGATGAGGCCGAAGAGCGCCTTGAGCAGGGTCGACTTCCCTGCGCCATTGGGGCCGATGACCCCCACCAGCTCCCCGTCGCCCAACGAGAGATCGCAGCCGTTGAGGATGTCGACCTCGGGGACGTAGCCGGCCGTCACGCCCTCGGCGCTCAGCAGCGGGGGATCTTCGACCGGGCTCAACGGTCGTCCCCAGCGGTTCGCGTCGGTGTCGACGTCGACGTCGCCTCGGCCTCCATGCGGGCCTCCGCATCTTCGAGGCGAGCCCTTTCCTCTCCCTCGTCGGCG
Organism: Actinomycetota bacterium; assembly: GCA_019348495.1. Lineage (GTDB taxonomy): Bacteria > Actinomycetota > Acidimicrobiia > Acidimicrobiales > CADCSY01 > JADDRA01. Next base: position 33,399 of record JAHWJI010000012.1, read on the forward strand.
GGAGCGTCGTGGTGGGTGCCGAGGTAGGCGTCGATCACCGCCGGGTTGGCACCGACTGCCTCCGGCGGGCCTTCGGCGATCACGCGGCCCTCGGCCATCACCACCACCCAGTCGCTGATGTCGTGGACGACGTCCATGTCGTGCTCCACGAACAGCACGCTCGTACCGTCGCCGGGCAGGGTGCGCACGTGGCCGAGCAGTGACTGGGCGAGCGCGGGGTTGACGCCGGCCATGGGCTCGTCGAGCAGCACCATGGCTGGCTCGGCCATCAGAGCCCGAGCCATCTCCAGCAGCTTGCGCTGGCCCCCCGAGAGCGTCCCGGCGAAGTCCTCGGCCAGATGCTCGAGTTGGAAGCGGCGCAACAGGGCCCGGGCCCGTTGCTCGATCTCACGCTCCTGGTCCCGCCACAGTGGGGAGATCAGGGCGGACAGGAACCCCTCGCCCCGCTGCCCGGTTGCGCCCAGCTTCATGTTCTCGACCACGCTGAGTCGGGACAAGGCCTTGGTGAGCTGGAAGGTCCGCAACAGCCCCCGGCGAGCCACTTGGTGAGTGGGCAGTCCGGCCAGATCGGACCCGTCGAACGACCAGCTCCCGGCGTCGGCCTGGTCGAAGCCGGTGAGAAGGTTGAACAGCGTCGTCTTGCCGGCGCCGTTGGGCCCGATGAGGGCGGTGATCATGCCCCGTTGCACCTCCAGGTGCTCGACGTCGACTGCGGTCAGGCCGCCGAAGCGTCGGCGGACCCCGTCGAGGACCAGGATGGGGTCGGGCTTGGCCACACCCGGCTGGGGCGCCACCCCCTCGAGGACGCCACGGCCGGCCGACGTGGAGCCAACGGCGGACGTCGACCTACCGGCGGACATCGAGCTCGATCTCCCTGCGGTCGCCGAAGATGCCCTGGGGGCGGTAGGCCATGAGGGCCATGAGGGCCAGGCCCACCAGCATGAAGCGGACCTGGCCGACCTGGACGCCGTCCATGATGGCGGTGGGGATGTACTCCTGGCGGACCGCCTGGCGCAGCAGGTTGTCGGTGGCCGACAGCAGCATCCAAAAGATCATGGCTCCCACCACCGGTCCGAGCACCCGTGCCGTGCCCCCGAGGATGAGCACCACGTAGGCGAAGAAGGTGAGATCGGGCGAGAAGGTGTCGGGCTGCACCGACTGGGTGCTGATGGCCAGCACGAAACCGGCGATGCTGCCGAGCACGCCGCCGAAGAGCAGGCTCTGCATCTTGTACCAGTAGACGTTCTTGCCCAGGCTGCGGGCGGCGTCCTCGTCCTCGCGGATCGACTTGAGCACTCGGCCCCAGGGGCTGCGCATGAGCACGAAGACCATGGCGGCGGCGATGGCCACGGCCAGCCAGGCCACGAGGAGGAGCCAGGTCTGGCGCTCGGTGAAGGTGATGGGGCTGATGCCGTAGCGCCCGGGGGCGAAGGGGTTGATGGCGTAGAAGTCGTCGGCGAACTGGGTGAGGCCCGACGACCCGCCGGTGTACTCCCGCAGCGAGACGGAGCGGACCATCAACCGCACGATCTCCGATGCGGCGATGGTGACGATGGCCAGGTAGTCGGCCCGCAGCCGCAGCGTGGGCAGGCCGAGGAGCAGGGCCAGGACCACCGACGCGGCCAGGCCCACGAGCAGTCCCAGCCACAGGGAGGTCCCCAGGTAGGTCACGGCCACGGCGATGCCGTAGGCCCCCACGGCCATGAAGCCCACCTGGCCGAAGTTGAGCAGGCCGGTGTAGCCGAAGTGGACGTTGAGCCCGATGGCGGCCAGGGCGAAGACGGCGGCGAAGTCGCCGACGCCCGCCTTGAGCCCGTTCTCGAAGATCAGCCCCCAGTCCACGTCAGCCCAGCCGCTCGGGTTGGCCCAACAGGCCCTGGGGCCGGACCAACAGGATCAGGATGAGGATGGCCAACGCCCCCACGTTCTTGAGCTCAGGGGCCACGACCAGCGTGGAGAGCTGGATGAACAGGCCGACGACGAAGCTGCCCACCAGCGCGCCGAAGGCGGTGCCCAGGCCGCCCAGGATGACCCCGGCGAACATCAGCAGCAGCAACTGCACACCCATCTGCCAGCTCACCTGCTCGGTGAGCCCGAGCAGGACGCCGCCGAAGGCGGCCAGGGCTCCCCCGAAGAACCACACCAACAGGATCACCCGGTCGACGTCGATGCCCGACGATGCGGCCAGATCGGGGTTGTCGGCCACCGCCCGCATGGCCTTGCCCGCCCTGGTCCGCAGCAGAGCCACACCCACACCGGCCAGCACCACCAGCGACAAGGCGATGGAGATGATGTCCTTGGGAGCGATGGCGATGGGACCGAGGTCGACCGCCCGCTGCACGGCGTACTGGGCGAAGGGACGGGTGTTGCCCCCGAACTGGTAGAGGAACACGTAGCGCACCAACAGGCCCAGGCCGATGGAGATCACCAGCAGGGCGATGAGCCCTGTTCCCCGCCGTCGCAGGGGCCGCCACAGCCCCCGGTCGAGGGCGGTGCCGGCGAGGCCGCCGGCGAGGACGGCCACCGCCGTGGCCGGGATCAGGTGCAGGCCCAAGTTGACGTTGACGTACCAGCCGGCCAGGGCGCCGAAGGTGACCATCTCGCCGTGGGCGAAGTTGATGAGACCGGTGGTGCCGAAGATCAGCGAGAGCCCCACGGCGGCCATGGCGATGATGAGCCCGAACTTGATCCCCTCCACGAGGAGCTGGAGGACGCGTCCGAGCGTGCCTCCGACCACCCGGTCACCCTCCCCGAGGGGGAACAACAGGGTCCGCTCCTGGCCCTCTCGAACCGGGAACTCCAGGGTCGCCCGGTCGGGGTTGCGCAGGGTGAGATCCCCCAGGGTGTCGACGTCGATGGTGGCGGTGTAGTCACCCGGTCCGGGTACCTCCAGCTCGAAGACCCCGTCGGCCCCGGTCGTGGCCGTGCCCACCGTCTCGCCGTCGGCGTGCGACACGGTGATCTCCACGCCCTGCACCGGTTCGTCGTCGTCGTCGACGATCGTTCCTCGCACGCCTTCGGCCTCGTCGCCGGCCTGGGCGGCGACGGGGGTGGCGAGGAGGATCGACACCCCGACCATCGCACCCAGCGCGGGGAGGAGGCGACGGCGCACGCGGCTGGCGTCAGGTGAGGCCGACGTGGTCGAGGACCTCGTCGAGGGGGGCGACCAGACCGGTGATGAAGGGGCCGAAGTCGGCGTAGTGGGCCGATCCGGCGTCGAAGCGCATGGTGTGGACGCACTCCTTGAGGTCGTCGGGGCCCACCCCGAAGAGGGTGACGGCCCATTCGAAGTCGTCGAGGCCGGTGGAGCCGGTCACGAGCTGCACGACCCGCCCGGCGAAGGCTCGGCCGCTCTTGCCGTGGTCGTACATGAGCTCGAGCCGTTCCTCGTAGGGCAGGGTGTACCAGTTCTGGCCCACGTTGCGGCGCTTGGACATGGGATAGAAGCACAGCGCCGGCATGCCCGCCGGGGGCAGCGTGGGATAGAGCCGCTCCCGCTTGGCCCGCTCGGGCACCCCCTGGGCGTACTCCGAGACCTCGGTGAGCGAGACGTAGGAGCCGGCGATCTCCAGGCCGGCCCCCTGCAGGTCACGCTGGAGGCGCCGCAGCTGCCACAGGTCGGGACCGATGGCCATGAACCCCACGTCGGCCTTGTGGCCGAGCACGGCGAAGGGCACGACCTGGTGCTCGCCTCCCTCGGCCTGCTTGACGGCCACGGTCACGCCTTGGCGATCGGCGCCGGGGCTCAGCCGGCAGAACAGGTGGAGCACGGCCAGCCCTTCGCCGGGAACGACGGTCTGTTGCAGCTCGGGCATCCGGTCACGCTACAACCTGGCGCCGGGGCGGACGTGGCCGCGTGCAGCCCCTGTCTTCGCTTCCGCTGCGTCTGCCCGTCACCCCGGGGCGTACACCGTCATCCGGTTCCCGCGTACGAAGCCGGCCAAGGTCATGCCCGCCGCTCTGGCCGTCTCCACCGCCAAGGAGGTGGGCGCGCTCACGGCCACCAAGGCCGCGAAGCCTGCCGCCCACGCCTTCTGCACGATCTCGAACGAGGCCCGGCCGCTCACGTAGAGGCCCAGGCCATCTGCCGGCAGGCGGGCGTCGAGCAGGAGGCGGCCGACCACCTTGTCGACGGCGTTGTGGCGGCCGACGTCCTCCCGGACGCAGCGCAGCTCGCCGTCCGGCAAGGCCAGCGCCGCGGCGTGGAGCCCGCCCGTGCGGTCGAACAACCGCTGCCGGTGGCGGAGCCGATCGGGCAGCGTGGCGAGCACGTCGACCGCCACGCGGAGCTGGTCGTCGCCGACGTCGGCGACGTGGGTGCGCACGGCGTCGATGCTCGTCGTCCCGCACACCCCGCACGACGACGTCGTGTAGACGTTGCGGCGGAGGCGCTCGTCGGGTGGCGACGGCACGCGCCGGCGCACGTCGACGATGTTGTACGTGCCCGCCGGCCGATCGTCGCCGCAGTACCGAATGGCGGCCACGTCGTCGGGGCGATCGACGATGCCCTCGGTGAGGCAGAACCCGAGCGCCAGCTCGAAGTCGTTGCCCGGCGTGCGCATGGTCACCGACACCGCCGTGCCGTCGACCCGCACCTCCATCGGCTCCTCGCCGGCGAGGGTGTCGACCGTCGCCCGGCGGCCGTCGGCGCCGAACCGGATGATGCGCCGGCGGGCGGCGACCCGCTCAGCCATCGCCGTTCCCACCGACCACCGGCACGAGACCGGCGTGGCGAAGGTCGGCGGGGGTGTCGACGTCGATCAGGTCGCCGGCCCAGTCCGAGGCGTCGAGCCACTCCACATCGTCGGCGTCGTCCACGTCGTCGGCGAGCGCCTGCATCCGGCGCTCGCCCCCGCGCACGAGCGCCGGCGCCCGTCCCACCGCCCGTGGCGACCACCGGGCCGCCAACCACTGGGGGCGGCCGGCCACGAGGGGCACCACCGACCCGGCTGACGAGTGGGAGGCCAGCGCCTGCACCACGGCGACGCTCAGCCGGGGCAGATCGGTGGCCACGACGATCACCGGGCCGACGTGGCCCCGCTCGGCCAGCGCCCGGAAGCCGGCGGCGGCGGCGACCAGCGGCCCCTCCCCCGCCGGCTCCTCCTCGACCGCCGGCAACGTGGTGCGCCCGGGCCCGACCTCGAGCGCCGGCGCCACCACGGCGGCGAGCACGTTCGCCGTGCGCTGCGCCAGGGACAGGCCGTCGACCTCCAGCAACGCCTTGTCGACGCCCATGCGCCGGCTGGCCCCACCGGTGAGCAACAGGCCGGCAACCTCGGGGACGTGCCCACCGCGGCCCTCGGTCACCTGCGTCACGGTAGCGACCAGCCCGACGGTTGCCCGTCGCCTCCGGGGGTACGCTGCGGCGAGTCGCCGCTGACGAGGAGGCGGATGGACCTGCGCAGCTGGATCGAGCAGTGGCCTGTCACCCGGCAGCTCACGGGCCACGACCGGCTGGGTCGGGGTGCGGCGGCGATGTCCCCCCGTTCAGCCCAGCTACGAGCCCGCACCGAGGATGCCGACACGGTGAGCCGGTCGGTGTGCCCCTACTGCGCGGTGGGATGTGGGCAGAAGGTGTACGTCCGCCACGACCGCGTCACACAGATCGAGGGAGATCCCGACAGCCCCATCTCCCGAGGACGCCTGTGCCCCAAGGGAGCAGCGAGCAAGGACCTGGTGACCAGCCCGC
>JAHWJI010000130.1 GCA_019348495.1 Actinomycetota bacterium
CTCGAAGTCCTTCCACACCTCGATGTGCACGAAGTTCATCGCCTCGCCGTGGCGCCGGGCGAGCTCCTGGACGGCATCGGTGATCGGGCCACAGAACCGGCTGACGCAGTAGACGGGCGTGGACACCCTGGCGCTCATGGCCCTGGCCTGGGCCGGCTACGACGGGAGCGGTGGCTTCGAGCTGGTCGAGTCGGTGCCGTGGATCCCCACGCTCGGGGTGGGCTACAAGGTCGGCCTCGACGGGGTGTCGCTGCCGCTGGCGGCCATGACCGCCCTGCTGTTCCTGGTCAGCATCGCCTACCCGGTCGACCTGCGGGGGCGGGCCCGCCAGTACTTCGCCGCCCTGTTGTTCCTGGAGGCGGCCTCGCTCGGGGTGTTCCTCGCCCTGGACCTGTTCTTGTTCTACGTCTTCTTCGACGTGAGCCTGGTCGGGATGTACTTCCTCATCGCCGTGTGGGGCCACGGGGACTCGCAGCGCTCGGCGCTGAAGTTCTTCCTCTACACCCTGGCCGGGTCGCTGGCCATGCTCCTGGCCATCCTCGGGCTGTACCTGTCCTCGGAGCCGCGCACCTTCGACATGGCCGAGCTCATCCGCCAGCAGCCCCTCGACGGCGACGGCCTGCGGGCGGCGCTGGTCTTCCTCGGCTTCGCCGTCGGCCTGGGGGTCAAGACGCCCCTCGTGCCCGTCCACACCTGGCTGCCCCCGGCCCACGTGGACGCCCCCGGACCGGCTTCTGCCATCTTGGCCGGGGTCCTGCTCAAGATGGGGACCTACGGCTACGTCCGCATCCTGTTGTCGATGATGCCCCAGACCTACGAGCGCTTCGCCCTGCCGCTGGCCATCGTGGCCACCGTCAGCATCGTCTACGGCGCGCTGGTGTCCCTGGCCCAGACCAACCTCAAGCGCCTGGTGGCCTACTCCAGCGTCAACCACATGGGCTACGTCATCCTCGGGATCTCCGCCGCGGCGGCGGCCGGCGTCGACGGCGACGCCCGGGCAGCCTCGCTGGCGCTCAGCGGAGCCACCCTGGAGATGGTGGCCCACGGCCTCATCACCGGCGCCCTGTTCCTCCTGGCCGGTTCGGTGTGGTCGCGGGCCGAGACCTACGAGCTCGACGAGCTGGGGGGGCTGGCCGGGCGGGCGCCGGCCATGACCGGGGCGGTGGTGTTGGCTGCCTTCGCCAGCCTGGGCCTGCCCGGCCTGGCCGGCTTCGTGGCCGAGTTCCAGATCTTCGCCGGCACCTTCGCCATCTACCCCGCCGTGGCCGCCGTCGCCCTGGTGGGGCTGGTGATCACCGCCGCGCTGTTCCTGCGCATGATCCAACGGGCGTTCCTGGGTGCCCTGCCCGAGCGCTGGGCCTCGTGGCCCGAGCTGTCCCGCACCGAGACGCTGGCCCTGGCCCCGGTGCTGGCCCTGATCGTGCTCATCGGCGTCGCCCCCGCCTGGGTGCTCGACGTCATCGACACCACCGCATCGCAGTTGGTCGGTCGCTGATGCTTCGCCCTCACTCGTTCGCCTTCGGCTCACTCGTCCGGCGACCACCTCTCCTGGTGGTGGGCTGATGGGTGAGGGGATGGGTGGGGGGATGGGCGGGATGAGCATGCCCATCGGGTCGGTGGTGCCCGAGATCATCCTCGTCGTGGGGTCGGTGGTCACCCTGGTGTTCGCTCTCTTCGCGCCCCGCCGGGCCCAGGCCGGCGCCGCCGTGCTCGCCCTGGTCACCGTGGGCGCCGGCGACGACGGAGCCGTCTGGCTGCTCAACTGCGTGCAGGCCGGTGTCCTCGCCCTCACCGGCGACACCCTGTACAGCCACGACCTCGCCCGCTACCTCGCCGCCGAGATCGCCTGCAACCCGTGGTCCGAGCACAACCGCCTCGACTGCCTCGGCATCGCCCACGAAGCCGCGGACATGAACCCCGAACGCGTCCACACCCACCCCACCGGCGAGATCCAGCAGCTCCTCAACGACGCAACCGCGGATGCAGCCGGGCTGGTCGACCGCAGTCACGAGTCGGCGGTCGACGTACTGACTGGCCGGGCCGAGCAGGTCGACGAGGACGAGTTCACACGAAGCAAGGGCGCCCAGATCGACCACCTGCAGGGCTTACGGCGCGACCGCCAGCGCTGGTACCACCAAGAGCTTGACTCGCTCAACAGCGTGGAGGCGACCGGCGTGAGCCAGCTGATCGGGCTCATCGCCGACGCCGAGGAACTCGTCGAGCTTCCGGGCGGGCCGACCGTCGCCGAGCAGCGGGCGCGCCGGCGCGAGGAGCTGGCCCGGCGCTGGCAGGGGGTGCGCGCCTGGTTCGGCGCCGAGCTGGGCGGTGAACGTCGTGGTCTGGGTGATGAAGCCCGGCCCGATCGCGGACGTGGCCATGAGGAACATGGCCCCGAGCAGGGTCGACCTGGTGCTGGACGACATCCGCGCGTCCTGCGGGGGACCCGGTGCGGGGGCGACGGGCGGGGCGGCGTCGGGCGAGCTGCCGGCGGGCGGGTGCGACATGCGTGCTCCAGGTGTCCGGCGGCGGGACGGGGTGGTGTGGCCGCGGTCACACGACGGTAGCGGATCGTTGAACGATCCGACAAGGGGTCATGGGGACGAGTGTGGACGTGGGGCTGTCG
>JAHWJI010000131.1 GCA_019348495.1 Actinomycetota bacterium
ACCGCCACGGGGTGGCAGTACAGGGCGCTGGTTCGTGGCCAGGTGTCCTTGGTGCGAAAAACCAGGCCGTCCCCGAGTGGTAGCCACAGGAGATACGGCAGGCTGCTGTCGGGATCGGGGTTGCTGGCGATCAACAGCTCCACGCTGCCGATTCTGCCCGCGGCAGGCCCGGGTGCCGGGTGACCCCGGGCCTCGCAGGAGGGTTGAGCGTGCCCCGGCTTCACCCCGATGACAGACCGGTTTGCCGATGTATGAAAAATGTATGCAGACTGTGCCCCACTAGGCACCACGGAACGTGACGCGCTGGCAGGGCAACACTGCACAGGTGCAGGTCAGCGGCATAGAACGACACCGAGCGACACCACGCAAAACGGTCGGAATTTGACTGGGGGTCAAGAGGTCGGGAGTTCAAATCTCCCCAGCCCGACTCTGAAATGGCAAGGGCAGAGCCGGTGTCACCAGACACCGGCTCTTCTGCTTCTCGGGCACGTATGCAGAACGTATGGAGCAGCGAGGCCTGTCGGGCTACCGTCCGGGCGTGCAGTGGGTCCAGGTGGGAGCCCGGCCCCGTCCTCAAGCAGCTCAAGACCGAGCACAGCAAGCGTCTCGTCACCTTCGGAGCCGCGACCGCCGCCGTGCTGGCTCGGCACCGTGACCGACAATGGCGATCCTTGAGCACCTGCGGTCCGGGCCGAGCCGGGTATCGGACGTCATCCAGGCCACAGGGTTGACGCAGGCGAACGCCTCGGCGCACCTGTGCTGCCTATGGACCTGCGGCCTCGTCGCCCGGGAGCGGAAGGGCCGGGAGGTCCCTTATCGCCTGCTCGACGGCGTGGAGGAGCTGCTCGCGGCCGCTGACCGGGTCCTGGCCGTGGCCGGCGACACCGTCGGGGCGGCGTGATCGCCGGCGCCGGAACTCCGGAACGCGCGCGCCTGCACCGGCGGGCGTTGCGGCTCGAGACGTTCACGATCGCCTGGAACATCATCGAGGCCTTCGTCGCCGTCGGTGCCGGCCTCGCCTCGGGCAGCGTCGCTCTGGTCAGCTTCGGCGTCGACAGCGCCATCGAGGTCACCTCCGCGGTCGGACTGTTCTGGCGGCTCCGCAAGGCCGGCCCCGACGCCGATGCCGTCGAGGAGTCCGACGCCGAGCGCACGGCCCTCTACATCGTCGCCGCCACCTTCTTCGCCCTCGCCGCCTACATCACCTACGAGTCCCTCAGCAGCCTCGTCACAGACGAAAGGCCAGAGAGCTCCACCGTCGGGCTCGTGCTGTCGGTGCTGTCGCTCGCGATCATGCCGATGCTCGCCTGGTGGAAGCAGCGCACCGGCAAGCAGATGGGCAGCCGAGCTCTGCGGGCGGACGGCATCGAGACGTGGGTCTGCTCCTACCTCTCCCTGGCGTTGCTCCTCGGTGTCGGGCTCCACGGGGCCTTCGGCTGGGCGTGGGCCGACCCCCTCGCCGCCCTGGCGATGCTCCCAGTGATCCTCTACGAGGGCTGGGAGACGCTCGAAGAGGCCCGTGAGCACGAAGACGACGAGGACGAGGACGAGGAGGAACGGTGAACCGGTTCCACCGCTGGTGCTGCCGTACGGGCCGCCGACGTCAGGCGATCCAGGAACAGATTCTCCGGTGGGCCGTCAACGGCGCCATGCTCTGGCTCCATCACGAGGCGGGATAAGGCCGGCGCCATGTCGGACTTCCTGGTGGTGCTGGGCCTGGCGGCGCTCCCGGCCTTGGCCAACTTCCTCGGTGGCGGTCTGGCAGAGGTGGTCCGCGTGTCGGCCCGGTCACTCAGTCTTGCGCTGCACTTGGCGGCGGGCATCGTCCTTGCCGTGGTCGGACTCGAGCTGATGCCCGAGGCGTTGCAGGCAAATCCGCCGTGGGTGCCTCTGCTGGCGTTCGTGGCTGGGGGAGCCGTGTTCATCGCTCTGGACAGGGTCGTCGGCTACCTGCAAGGACGTCTCGGTCGAGGAGAGGACCAGTCGAGCGCCCTGGGGATCTTCGGCGGCGTGTCGATGGACCTGTTCAGCGACGGCGTGATGATCGGCACGGGAACGGTATTGAACCCGGCGCTCGGGTTGCTGCTCGCGCTCGGCCAGATGCCTGCCGACCTGCCGGAAGGATTCGCCGCAGTGGCGACACTTCGCCGGGCCGGTATCCCGCGAAGGCGCCGTTCCTGATGGCAGCCGGTTTCACCATACCGATCCTGCTTGGCGCCGCGCTGGGGTTCCTGGCGCTACGGCAGGCCCCCGAAGTTGTCACGTTGTCCGTGCTCGCGCTCACCGGTGGTGCGTTGACCGCAGTGGTGGTCGAGGAGATGGTCAGTGAAGCGCACGAGGGCGATACGTCGAGGCTGGGACCGATCTTCCTGACCGCGGGGTTCGCACTGTTCGCTGCCATCTCCGTGTACACCGGTGACTAGTGTCGTAGACCGTTTGGTCCACTGCGATGATGTCGAGCTGGTCTGCTCCTCAGGGTCGCAGCCGGTGGAGGACACCGAGGTAGAGGGCGACGGCGGCGAGGAACACCACGTACCAGGTGAGGTTCCTGCCGGGCACGAAGTGGGTGCTGATGTGGCCGAGGAAGACGTCCATCCACGGT
>JAHWJI010000132.1 GCA_019348495.1 Actinomycetota bacterium
GGTGGATCACCATGCAACCGCGGGGACGAACGGCTCCGAACACGTGCCGGAGGCGGCCCCCATGCAGACCTTCCTGCCCTATCCCGACTTCGAGGCGACCGCCCGGGTGCTCGACGACCGGCGTCTCGGCAAGCAGCGAGTGGAGGCGCTGCAGATCCTGCGCGCCCTCACCCGTCCCCAGTACGGGTGGAAGCACCATCCGGCGGTGCGGATGTGGGCCGGTCACGAGGAGGCGCTGGCGGCCTACGGCGCCGCCATCTGCGCCGAGTGGTGCCGGCGGGGGCACGCCGACACCTGCGCCGGCAAGATCCGTGACGAGGTCACCGACGTGGACATCGAGGGCATCCGATCGCAGCAGGAGCTCGGCGCCATCGGCGGGCTCCCCCCATGGCTCGGCGACGAGCGGGTGCACCGCAGCCATCGCCTCTCGCTCCTGCGCAAGGACCCGGAGCACTACGGGCCCGAGTTCGGCGACGAGGTCGACGACGGCAGCGGCTACGTGTGGCCCACTCGCCCGGAGGCGAGCGAGGGGCGGTAGCGACGCGCCTCGTCCTGGCCGGTCGCCTGGTCCGGGCGGAAGTCAGGAGCACTCTCCACCGATCCTTGGGGTGCGTCCGTTTCGGCCGTCGACCGGCGGGCGCTTGACGCTACTGCCCATCGTCGTGCGCCCGCTCCGTGCGGCGTCTCGCTGCTCGCCGGTCCAGCGCCGTCAAGAGCACCGACGACGCTCCGGCGAAGGCCAGGAACAGCACCGCCTCCGCCCACTTGCTCAGCACCATCCAGGGAAGGGCGAGGGCGCCGATGGTGGCCACGGAGGACCACGCAATCGTGTTGTCCGAATCCATCTTCACCATCGCCACCACGAGCCCAAACAACAGGGCGCCGAAAACGAGACCGGTGCCCAGCGTCTGGCGCATCGGCTCAGCGGTCCCGACCGGGTCGGCGTGCATCGAGCAGGCGACCCGTCAGGTGGTCCAGGAACGCCTCCCGGTTCGTCCAGCTCGTGGCCAGACGGACGCTCGACCCGTGGTCAGAGGGGCGCATGGTCCCGTCGTCGTCGATCGCGACACGGACCGGCTCGATGTCGACGAGGGACTCGTCGTAGGCCAGGTGCACGGCGACGGTGTCGTACAGCGGCGTGGTGGCCCGGTCGTACAGCTCGGGCAGTCCGACGGCGTCGAGCCAGGTCCGGTGCTGGGCCAGGACGGCACCCAGCAGGCGATCGTGGTCGGCGCCGGCGCGGACCCGGCGGTAGGCCTCGTCGCGCAGCACGGCCGAGCCACAGGTGTCGAGCGGGGTGAGGGTGCACTCCCACGGCGCGGCGAAGACCCGCCGGGCGGCGTCGACGTCGGTGGCGACGTTGTACTCGGGCACCGGCCCCGGCTCACCTCGGTAACCGACCCGCAGCGAGCCGTGCATGCCCACCAGCCGAGCCCGGTGGGCGATCTCGGGGCGTCGCTGGAGGGCGGCGGCCACGGTGGTCAGAGGTCCCAGGGCGATGACCGTCACCTCGGTGGTCGCCGCCTCGATGGCCTCGACCATGGCCGCCACACCGTCGTGGACGCCGCCCGGGTGGCCATCGAGGGCTTGGCGGCCAGCCACGCCCCGCAATGGCTGGTCCAGGTCGCCGCCTCCCGGCGATCCCACCCCGATGGGAATGTCGGGGCGCCCACCGGCGGCCAGCAGGTCGGCGACGAGGGCGGCGCGGTCGACCGGGTCGCCGGTCGAGGTGGTGACCAGGCGGAGGTCGAGCTCCGGGCACCGGAGGGCGAAGGCGAGGGCCCAGGTGTCGTCGATGTCGGTGCCGATGTCGGTGTCGATGATGACGACCTGGGCCACGGGTGGCCGCTACTCCCCCGCCGCCAGAGCGGCGGCGACCTCGTCCTCGAAGGGCATGGCCGACGCCGCCCCTGTTCGCTCGACCTGCAGGGAAGCGGCCACGCCGGCGGCCCGGGCCGAGTCGGCAAGCGACCTGCCGGTGGCCAGGCCGGCCGCCATCACGCCGAGGAAGCAGTCGCCGGCGCCGGTGGTGTCGACCGGGCGGGCCCGGCGGGCGGCGACGGTGTGCACCTCCCCGTCGGCGTGGACCTCCGCTCCCCGCTCGCCGAGGGTGATCACCACGGCCCGCCCCGGTCGCGGCCCGATGTCGAGTGCCCGGGCCTCGACCTCGTTCACCACCACCACGTCGGCCGCCTCGACCAGGGCCGCCGCCCCGTCACCGACCGGCGAGGGGTTGAGCACCGACGTCGCCCCGACCCGGCGGGCGGCGGCGAAGGCCGCGGCGACGGCATCGTGGGGCACCTCGAGCTGGGCCACCACCACGCCGCCGGCGCCCACCTCCTCGACCGCCGCCGCCGTGTGCTCGCCGGTGAGCATGGCGTTGGCTCCGGGGACCACCACGATGGTGTTCGTCCCGTCGGCGTCGACGGTGACCACGGCCGTCCCCATGGAGGCGTCGACGTCCTTCAGCCACGAGCGGTCGACAGCGGTGCCCTCCAGGAGCGACAGCACCTCCTCACCCCACCCGTCGGAACCCACGCA
>JAHWJI010000133.1 GCA_019348495.1 Actinomycetota bacterium
CGTCGTGGCCAGTTGGTGCAGTGGTTCGTGGGCGTCGTCGAAGAACACGGCTCTGGCCCTGTCGTGATCGCCCTCTCGGGCGGCCCGAGCCACGTCGCACACCGCGACCAGGACCGAGGGCGCTGGCCGCCCGTCGCTCCTGGTGACCACGACGACGGCGAGGACGGCCAGGGCGGAGGCGCCGAGCAGGACCAGTCGAGGGATCATCGTGGCATCAGGGTGCCAGACCAGGGGCCACCGATCAGAACGGGCGGTTGGAACGGGCTCGAGCGGGTCGTGGGTCCGGGGCGCGGTTCAGATGGCGCGCTATCGCCACGTCACAGCTAACCCCTAGCTTGGGAGCGTGAACGTCGACGCGGGCGCCCGTCGCTCTGCACCACCTGGTGGCCAGCAGGGGCGAGGGGCGATCCGCTTCCATCGCCGTGGTGCCTTCTGGGCGGGTTCGGCGGCCATCACCGTGGGGGTCGTGCTGCACCTGCCCATGTACCTCGGCGCCCGGGACATGGGCTACCACCTCGCCGGCATGGCCATCGACACCCCGATGGTGGTGGGCATGGCCCTCATCGTGATCGGGCTGGGGGCCACGCTCTACGGCCTGATCCCACCCCGGTCGCAGCGCCTGGCGACCGCGGCGGCGGTGCAGATCAGGGCACTCGACGAGGTCCGCCTCTCGGTTGCCCACGTCACGCTCCTGGTCGTCATCGCCGCTGCGGTCACCATCGACGTGATGAAGCCGGTGACCCTCAGCTTCGTGGTCCCGGGCATGACCGAGGAGTACGGCCTGGCCTCGGCCCTCAATCCCAGCGGCGGCACCCCTGTCGCCTACCTCCCCCTCGCCGGGATCGTGGGCACCGTGGTGGGCTCCCTGGTCTGGGGCGCCCTGGCCGACGCGGTCGGGCGTCGGGCGTCGATCCTCTTCGCCGCGGTGGTGTTCATCGCCACCTCGATCTGCGGCTCCATGCCCAGCTTCGCCTGGAACCTGCTCATGTGCTTCGTCATGGGCCTGGGGGTGGGGGGCATGCTCCCCATCGCCTTCACCTTGATGGCCGAGGTGATCCCCGCCCGGCACCGAGGGTGGGTGATGGTGCTCATCGGCGGTGACGTGGCCGGCGCCTACATCATCACGAGCTGGCTGGCGGCCGAGCTCACGCCCACCTACAGCTGGCGGATCCTCTGGCTGCTCGGGCTCCCCACCGGGCTGGCGCTGTTGTTGTTGAACCGCTGGATCCCCGAGTCGCCGCGGTTCTTGATCCACCAGGGCCGCCACGACGAGGCCGGCGCGGTGCTGGCCCGCTACGGCGCGGCGGTGGTCGAGGCCGGCTCTGCGGACCGGGCCGAGGTCGAGAACCGGATCGGCCATGGCTGGCGCCAGCTGTTGTCCTGGCCCCTCCGGGGGATCACCACCGTGGTGGGCCTCTTCGGGCTCGGTGTCGGGCTGGTCACCTTCGGCTTCCAGCTGTGGATCCCCACCAACCTCCAGGAGCTGGGCTTCGACGACGTCACCTCGGCCACCATCCTGCGGGACTCGGCCATCGTCGGGTTTCCCCTGACCTTCCTCGTCGCCTGGCTCTACGGCTTCTGGAGCGCCAAGAGGACCATGATCCTCCTCGGCCTGATCACCGCTGCGTCCCTCGCCGGCTTCGTGGTCCTCGGCGATGCCGTGGTCGAGGACCGATTCCGCCTCTACGCCCTGCTCGTCGTCCCCATCACCGGCATCAGCACGATGCTCGCCGTGCTCGTGGCCTACGCCTCGGAGACCTTCCCGACCCAGATCCGGTCGCGGGGGACGGGCCTGGCCGCCGGCGCCTCCAAGCTCGGCGGAGTGGCCGTGATCGCCCTGGTGGTCGCCGGCGTGGCGCCGCCGTCGATCTCGGCCACGGCGCTCATGGGGGCCGTGCCCATCGCCGCCGGGGCGCTGGCCATCGCCCGCGTCGCCTGCGCCTGGAGCTGGCCCAGCTCGGCGGGCGTCATCGGATGCGTCGCCTCGGTCACGCTCACGCGCCGCACCGGCGCCGACTGGCCCATCCGCCCCAGCTCGCGCTGCGGCGGGCGCAGCTCGGTGCTCGCCGCCGCCACCACCAGCGGCGCCATCGCCGGGCCCGCGTCCTCAACCACCGGCCCCAGCTCCAGCGCCGGCGGCTCGATGGCGAAGGCTCGTCCAAGGCATCGGTCGAGTCGTTCGCACGCTTGCGACGTAGCTCGGCCGTTGGCGGCGATTGCCGTGTCCTCCCAACTCAGGGACCGTCCGAGGTGCGGGTAGCTGCCCCTGATCTCAAACGCGACCGTGTGCTGGTCGAGCCGCGCCGCCGCCTCGTCCCAGAGGTCGCGGGCTGGCCGCGTTCGGGACGCGGGCCGATGCGATCGAGCACGTGACCAGGCGGATCATCGGGGATCGAATTGGCCCGAGACGAGAGGTCCCGATCCAATTCGCGCCGGATGCCATGGCGTTCACGGTCGAGGCTGGGCCTGTCGCGCAGAGTCGCTTGCGCCTCGGCGAGCG
>JAHWJI010000134.1 GCA_019348495.1 Actinomycetota bacterium
GGCGACGCGCCCGACCTGTCCGAGGTGCGGGAGTTCCTGGGCGTCACCCTGGCCCGCCACAAGCTGCCCGACGAGCTGTGCCTGCTCGACCGCATCCCCCGCTCCCCCTTGGGCAAGGTCGACCGGCCGGCGCTGCGGTCGCTGGTCGTCGAGGGCGACGCCCCCCGCCAGCGGCTCCGGCCCCGGTGATGCGCCCGTCCGCCCCCACCCTCGAGCATCCCTTCACCGGCGAGGTGGCCGACGCCGAGGAGGCGATGGCGCTCGGCCCCGAGTACGTGCTGGCCGCCGGCAAGGTCATCGCCAGCCACGTCCGCAACGAGTTGGCCGGGGCGGCGGTGTTCGACGAGCCCGCCATCGCCCTGGCCCCGGGGCCCAAGGACAAGTGGTTGGCCTGCCGCATCGCCATGGAGGAGTACGGCCACCACCTCAAGTTCACCAAGCTGGCCGTCGAGCTCGGCCTCGACGACGCCACCGCCGGACGGACCCTGTCGGTGTTCGACTACGAGCTGCGGTCGTGGCCCGAGTTCGCCGTGCTGAAGGCGATCGTCGACCTGGCCGAGGTGGTGCTCATGGAGGAGCTGGCCAGCTGCACCTACCTGCCGCTGCGCAACCTGGCCACCACCCTGCTGCCGGAGGAGCGCTTCCACGTGTCGTTCGGCAAGCGCCGCAGTCTCGAGCTGGTGGCCGACCCGGCGGCGCGGCCGCTGGTGGCCGAGGCGGTCGAGCGGCTGGTCCCGTTCACGCTGCCGTTCTTCGGGCGCAGCGTGTCGGCCAACAACGAGCTGTTCCGGCGCTGGGGCATCAAGAGCCACACCAACGACGACTCCCGGGCCGCCTTCATCCGCCGCAGCCGGCGCTTCGTGGTGGACGATTTGGGCCTGCCCTTCCCCGAGGTCGACGTCCGCTGGGACGGCGGCCCGGCGTGAGCCCGGTCACCGCCCTGGACAGCTGGCACGCCGTCGACCTCGCAGGCCGGGACCTGTCCACCGGCCGCGTCCCGTCGTCGGGCGGAGCGGCCTCGCCCGCCGGCGCCCTGGCCGCCGCCCCCGTCATCAGCTGGCCGCCGGCGGTGGTCAGCGCCGGCGGCCGGCGCCGGAGCCTGGGGGCGGCGCTGGGTGCGGGCGGCGACGCCGTCGAGCACCTCCTCGACCGGCTGGTGGCGCGGCCCCGAGCCACCGCGGTCGACGTCGCCTCCCTGGCCACCGCCACCCCCACCGGCCGTGTCGACCTGCCGCTGTCGGTCGTGGGCCTGGCCGAGGGCGTGGAGCGCTCCGCCGGCGTCGACCCGTCGTGGCTGGCCGCCGTCGACGAGCGGCGCGCCGCCGCTCGCCCGCTCCTCGTCGCCGCCGGCCGGAGCGACGAGCTGGAGGCTGCCCTGCACGTGGCCATGCTGGTGGCCACCGACGTGCTCGACCCGGCCGCCGACGCCGATGTCGACGCCCACATCGCCTCCGGCGCCCAGCTCTGGCTGCTCGGCGCGGCGGTGGCGTGGGCCCTGGCCGCCGGTGCCACCGACCACCCCTTCGCCCCGTGGGCCGAGCTGGTGACCGCCGGGCTCTGGCCGGTGGGCCCGAGCTCCGGCCAGCTGGTGGTGGCGGTGGTGGCGCCGCAATGAGCGTGGGGGCGAGCATCACCGGCCCCGCCCTGCCGGTCGCCGTGGCCCGGCGCCGGCTGGCCGGCCTCGGCGCCCTGGACGACCCCGAGGGCCACGGCCTCCACTGCGGGATCTCGTGGTACGGGCCCTCGGGCCTGGGACCCGATCGGGTGGGCAGTGAGGCGACGGTGCAGGCCAGGTCGGGGCTCATGCACCTCCACGGCAGGGACGCCGGCGGGCCCCGGCGCCTGGGACTCGAGCTCGCCTCCGTGGCCGCCGGCGTGCTCAGCGCCTGCGGCGTGCTGGCCGGGTTGGTGGCGCGGCGCCGGGGCGGCGATGCCTGCGAGGTCGAGACCTCGGTGCTCCAGGCCGGTCTCCTCGCCGTCTCCCACTACGTGGCCGCTGCCTCCTGCGACGACGAGTGGGTGCCGGCGCCGCCCGGGCCGGAGCCGGGGCCGCCGTTCCGCTCGTCCGACGGCCACTGGTTCGAGATCGAGACCCTCGACCCCGAGGCCTGGAAGGGCTTCTGGTACCGCCTGGGCGCCACCGGCGCCGACCTCGGCCGGGCGTGGTCCGGCTTCCGGGCCCGCTACTACCGCTCGACGTGCACGTTCCCGCCGGGGCTGCACCAGGCCACGGCGAGGTTCCCCCTCAGCCAGCTGGTGCACGTCGCCGGCGAGTGGGGCGTGAGCCTGGCGCCGCTGCGCAGCTACGAGGACGTGCTGGCGCAGCCCACCGGCGGGCCCCACCCGGTGATCGAGCAGCCCGGGAGCGGCCGCCCCGCCGACGCCGGAGCGGGGCCGGCGGCAGGCAGGTCGGCGGGCCGGCCGGGCCTGCCTCTGGAGGGCCTGCGGGTGGTGGAGGCCACCACCCGGATGCAAGGCCCCCTGGCCGGCCTGCTGCT
>JAHWJI010000135.1 GCA_019348495.1 Actinomycetota bacterium
GAGGTGGGCGACTTCACCGGCATCGCCCTGCGCCGGGCCGCCGCCCGGGGTGTCCGCCGGGTCGCCTTCGTGGGGATGGTGGGCAAGATCGCCAAGCTCGCCGCCGGCGTGATGATGACCCACTTCCACCGGTCGCAGGTCGACGGCGAGCTGCTGGCCGAGGCGGCCCGCCAGGCCGGGGCGCCGGCGCCGGTGGTGGCGGCGGCCACCGAGACGGCCACCGCCCGCCACTTCTTCGAGGTGTGCGACGCCGCCGGCGTGACCGGTCCCCTCGTCGAGCTGTGCCGGCGGGCGGCCCGGGCCTGCGCCGACCACGCCGGCGGCGCTCTGGACGTCTCGGTGACCATGGTCGACTTCGACGGCGAGCGCGTGGTCGCCACCGCCGGCTGCGGCCGGGCGGGTTGACGCCGATGGCGGCCAGCGTGGCGGTGGTGGGGCTCCTCGGCGGGGAGCCGGTGGGCAAGGCGGCGGGCCGTGCCCTCGAGGCCGCCGACCTGGTCGTCGGCGGCCGTCACCAGCTCGACGCCTGCCGGCCCCTGGGTGCCCGCACGCTGGCCATCGAGGGGGGCCTCGGGCCGGTGCTCGACGCCGTGCAGGCCGAGCCCGGCCGGGTGTGCGTGCTGGCCTCGGGCGACCCCGGCTTCTTCGGCGTGGTGCGGGCCCTGGCCGAGCGCCTGGGGCCGGAGCGGCTGGAGGTCCACCCGGCCCCGTCGTCGGTGGCCCTCGCCTTCGCCCGCCTGGGCCTGCCCTGGGACGACGCCACCGTGGTCTCGGCCCACGGCCGGCCGCTGAGCGAGGCGGCGGCGGTGGCGGCCGGGTCGCCCAAGGCGGCGGTGCTGGTGTCGCCCGACTCGCCGCCCGAGGCGCTGGGGCGGGCCCTGCTCGCACAGGGGGCGGGACGGCGGCGGGTGGTGGTGTGCGCCCGGCTGGGCGAGCCCGGCGAGCGGGTCGACGAGACCGACCTCGAGGGGCTGGCGGCGGGGACGTGGGAGCCCCGTTCGGTGGTGGTGCTGGTCGAGCATGCGGCGGCGGTGGCGCCGGCGCCGGTGCTGGCGTGGGGCCGCCCCGAGGCGGCCTTCGCCTCCCGGGGCGGGATGGTGACCAAGGGCGAGGTGCGGGCGGTGGCGCTGGGCAAGCTGGCCCTGCCCGCCTCGGGCGTGCTGTGGGACGTGGGCGCCGGCAGCGGCAGTGTGGCCGTCGAGGCCGCCGCCCTGGCGCCCGGGCTGCGGGTGGTGGCGGTGGAGCGCCGGGCCGACGACGCCGGGCGCATCCGGGACAACGCCGCCCGCCACGGCGTGGCCGTCGAGGTGGTGGAGGGCGAGGCCCCCGACGCCCTGGACGGGCTCGCCGACCCCGACCGGGTCTTCGTGGGCGGCGGCGGCCTAGTGGTGCTCGACGCCGTGCTGGCCCGTCTGCGGCCGGGCGGCCGGGTGGTGGCAACCTTCGCCGCGGTCGACCGGGCCGCCGCCGGCGCCGACCGGCTCGGCAACCTGGTGCAGGTCTCGGTGCACCGCGGCGTTCCCGTGGGCGGCAGCATCCGGCTGCAGGCGGAGAACCCGGTGTTCGTGGCGTGGGGCCCGGGGGCGGACGGGTGAGCGCGCCGAGCGTGCCGAGCGTGCTGAGCGTGTCGGTGACCGAGCGGGGCGCAGCGTTGGCCGCCCGCCTGCCGTGGGAGCACGCGCCCGGGCCGGCGGGCGAGGTCGTGCGCCGGCGGTGGGGCAGCGTCGACGGGTTCGTGCTGTTCCTGGCCACCGGCGCCGCCGTGCGCATCGTGGCCCCGCTGCTGGCCGACAAGCGCACCGACCCGGCGGTGGTGTGCGTCGACGAGGCCGGTCGCTTCGCCGTGGCCCTGTGCGGCGGCCACGCCGGCGGCGCCAACCGCCTGGCCCGCCAGGTGGCCGGGATCCTCGGCGCCGAGCCGGTGGGGACCACCGCCACCGACGCCGTGGGGCTACCTGCGCTGGACGACCTGCCGGGGTTGGTGGCCGAGGGCGACGTGGCCGGCGTCACCACCGCCGCCCTCGACGGGCGGGCGCCGGCGGTCGACAACCCGAGCGGCTGGCCGCTGCCGGCCGGGCTGGTGGCGGGCGACGGTCCCCACCGGGTGGTGGTCACCGACCGGCTGGTGCCGCCGGCGCCGGGCGTGGTGGCACTGCGGCCCCCGTCGCTGGTGGCGGGCGTGGGCGCGTCCAGTGGGGCCCCGGCCGACGATCTCGAGGCGCTCCTGGCCGCGGTGCTGGAGGAGGCCGGGCTGGCGCCGGCGTCACTGGCCGAGGTGGCCACCGTCGACCTCAAGGCCGACGAGCCGGCGGTGGTGGCCTTGGCCGCCGGGCGGGGCGTCCCCCTGCGGACGTTTGCGGCCGCCGCCCTGGCCGAGGTCGAGGTGCCCTCACCCAGCGCCGCGGTGCACGCCGCGGTGGGCACGCCCAGCGTGGCCGAGGCCGCCGCCCTGCTGGCC
>JAHWJI010000136.1 GCA_019348495.1 Actinomycetota bacterium
CTGCTGCCGCTCGTGGCGGGCAAGGTGGAGGACGACCGCGCCGACCCTGCCGTCTCGCTGCAGGCGGCACGCGAACAGGCGTGGGCGTCGTACGAGGAAGCGGCGACGTCCAAGTACGGGGCGGTACCGATGGCGCCGATCGCCGCTGCCCACGCCGTCGTCTCGGCGCTGCCGGCGGGCACGTTCGTCCTCGACGGTGGGCTCCACCCCGACGAGGTGGCGGACATCACCGGCCTCGAGGTGCCCGAAGGGCCCTACGAGACGCTGGCCGGCTTCCTGCTCGACCGGCTCGGCCATCTGCCCGAGGCCGGGGAGCAGGTGGAGTACGAGGGCTGGTGCCTGGAGGTCCTGGAGATGGACCGGCGGCGGATCGCCTCGGTTCGCCTGGTCGCTCCGGCCGGCGACGACCAGGGAGAACACTCGTGATCACCGGACTGCTCGTCGGCCTGCTCCTCCTGGTCGCCAACGCCTTCTTCGTGGCCGTCGAGTTCGCCCTGGTCGCCGTACGCCGGACTCGGGTCGAACAGCTGGCCGGCACGGGGAACGCACGAGCCCGGGCCGCCGAGCGCTCGATCAAGGAGCTCTCGTTCATGCTCTCCGCCTCCCAGCTGGGCATCACCATGGCTTCGCTGGGCCTGGGCTTCGTGGCCGAGCCGGCGTTGGCGAAGCTGCTCGAGGGCCCGCTGGCTGCCCTGGGCATGCCCGCCGCCGCCTCTCACACCCTCGCCTTCGTCGTCGCCCTGACGGTGGTGGTCTTCTTGCACATGGTGCTCGGGGAGATGGTCCCGAAGAACATCGCCATCGCCGATCCCGAGCGCAGCGCCCTGTGGCTGGCCTTCCCGCTGCGGGCCTTCACCTCCGTGTTCCGGCCGCTGATCGTCCTGCTCAACCGCTCGGCCAACGCCGGCCTGCGACTGCTGGGGGTGGAGCCCCGCGACGAGCTGGTGGCCGCCCACACCGCCGACGAGATCGCCGCCATGTTGGCCGTGTCCCGCGACGAGGGCCTCCTCCAGGACGTCGAGCACCAGTTGATGACCGGTGCGCTGGGATTCGCCGGCCGCCTGGTCTCCACCGTCATGGTGCCGCGGGACCAGATCATGGCGGTCAGCGCCGGGGCCACCGCCGAACAGGTGGAACGGGTGGTGGTGAACAGCGGCCACTCCCGCCTGCCCGTGTTCGGGCGCGATCTCGACGACGTGCTCGGCTTCGTCCACGCCAAGGACCTGCTCGATCTGGCCCCGGCCGCCCACCGCCGGCCGCTGCCCGGCCGCCTGGTGCGCCGCATGCTGGTGGTCCCCGAGGACCGCACCCTGCAACAGCTGCTCCTGGCCATGCGCCGCGCCCGCCTGCACTTCGCGCTGGTCGTGACCGCCGAGGGGCGCACGGCCGGTCTGGTCACCATCGAGGACGTGCTGGAGGAGTTGGTGGGTGACATCACGGACGAGCACGATCGGGCGGCGGCGGAGCGGGCGTCGGGCTGAACCGCGGTTGCCTCCCGGGGCGCCCCGGGGCGCCGCTTTCATTACGGAATGGTGACGCCTAACCTCTCTTCGTGTTCCGCCGGGCGCTCGCCGCCACCGTTCTCGTTTCGGTGATGATCCTCTCGGGTGCCCCTGCCGGCGCCGAGGAGGAGTTCGACGCGGCCCGGCGCGAGGCCAACCAGGTCGCCGCCGAGCTGGCCGACGCCCAGACCCGGATGGCGGAGCTCGAGGTGGAGATCGCCTCGCTCGAGGCCCGGGCGGCCGAGGGCTCGGCCCGGATGGCGGAGCTCGAACGCATCGTGCAGGGCCAGGCGGTCGAGCAGTTCATGCGCAACACGTCACCGCCCTTGCCCGTCTTGATCGACGACGACTTGAACCAGCTCGCCCGGGCCAACGCCCTGGCCCGCTTCGTGACCCTGGACACCCAGGCGGCGGTCGACGACTACCGCAAGACCGGCGAGGACCTCCAGGCCACGCGGGACTCGCTGGAAGCCAAGCAGGAGGAGGCCGGGGCGGCGGTCGCCGAGTTCCGGGAACGGGCCGATCAGGCCAATGCCGAGCTGGCCCGCCTGCAACGACTCGAGGAGGAGCGGCGGGCTCGCGAGGAGGCCGACCGGGCCCGCCAGGAGGCGGAGCGCAAGGAGCAGGAGGACGCCGAGCGACGAGCGGCCGACGAGGCCCGTGGTCCGGCGCCGGACCGGACGGGGAACACCCCGGCCAGCCGGCGCCCCAGCCAGGTGGCCAGCGCCGCCGCGCCCCGGCCGTCTCCCCGCCCGACGGCGCCGCCGCCCGCGCCCAGGCCGGCGCCCGAGAACCCGGGGACGTTGGGCGGCGGATACCGGTTCTCCTGGAAGGCCTTCTTCGCGTCGTCCTTGCCCTCCGGCTGGGCCAGCGCGGGCGTGACGAGGACGGCAAGGCAGAAAATGACCAGGGCCAGCAACTGCAGCATTCTCATGAACGGCTCA
>JAHWJI010000137.1 GCA_019348495.1 Actinomycetota bacterium
CCACACCCTCGGCTTCGTGGCGCAGGGCGTCTACCGGCGCTTCGGGTGAGCGGCTCCCACCCCCGCCGGCGGTCGCCGCGGGTGGAACGAGCGCCCACCCGAGCGCTCCCTGGCTCTCCTCGACGCCGGCCCCCCGGTGATGGCCGCCGAGGAGCGCCACGGCGCAGAGGAGCGCCGGCTGGAGGGGCTCCAACTCGCGCTGCGCACCCGGGCCGGGGTGCCGGCGGAGGCGCTGGATGCCGACGGCCTCGACGGTCTGGTCGAGCACCGCCGTGGCCGCCTGTCGCTCACCGTCGCCGGCCGGTTGCTGGCCAACGAGGTGGCCATGCGCCTGGAGCCGTCGGCGAGGTCCTGACCACGCCCATCGCTCAGGGGCCGGCGTCGACGATCCGGCGGTCGCCGCCCGAGGCGATCACCTCGATGCCGTCGCAGCGACTCCCACCGGACGAACGGGCGTCTCCGACCACGGTGGCCCTCGCCACCGGTGCCGGCACCACGCCGACCGGCTCGGCCACCACGCCGTCGCCGTCGCTGTCGTCGGCCCAGCGGGGGAACGTCCAGACCTGGCCCGAGGACGGGCGCACCACGGCCGGTGTGGCGAGCCCGTCGCAGTCCCAGTCACCGATCACGACGAGGTCGTCGGGGGCGCCCACCTGCCAGCGGGCGCCGGCGGCGGCCACCACGCCGTCGCTCACCTCGACCGGGTCGGGACATCCGTCACCGTCGACGTCGGCCGCCGGCGGGTCGGCCGGAGGGCACTCGGGCGGCGGGAACACCCGGACCGGTGCCTCGGTGGTCGGGGGCGGCGGGACGGTGGTCAGAGGTGGGGCGGTGCTCGTGGTTGCCGGGGATGACGTCGACGTGGACCGCTCGGGCACGGCCGCGGCGACCGGGGTGTCGACGGTGGCGGGGGAGGGCGGCCCGCCGCCGGCGGAGGCCAGAGCGACGGCGGCGACGATCCCCACCGTCACGGCGGCGGCGCCGGCCACACCGAGCCACCGAAGCCCCGGCCGCCGGCGGGGTGCCGGCGGCCGGCGGGGCGGCAGGGAGCGCCCGGTGGTGGTGCCAGGCTCCGCCGCCGGCGGCTCGTCGGGGACGAGTCCGGCCAGGGCGACCGCCAGGCTCCGCAACGTGGGGCGGGCGGCGCCGGCGTGCCACCGCTCGACCGCCTGGCGCAGCGCGCCGGTCAGGGGGTCGGAGCCGGGAGAGGTGAGCGTGCCGACCAGGGCCGCCAACGCCTCCGTGTCGTCGGTGGCGTCGGGTGCTGCCTCGGCGGGCCGCTCCACGGTTCGTGCCTCGGCCAGGCCGCAGAGC
This sequence comes from Actinomycetota bacterium, assembly GCA_019348495.1. Lineage (GTDB taxonomy): Bacteria > Actinomycetota > Acidimicrobiia > Acidimicrobiales > CADCSY01 > JADDRA01. The sequence continues at coordinate 1,315 of JAHWJI010000137.1, forward strand.
ACGGGCTCACCGGAGGTGCTGGTGAGCAGGACGTGATCGGCGCTGACTCGCCCATGGACGATGCCCCGGTCGTGGAGGTCGGCCAAGGTCGTCGCCAGCCCGGCCACCACCCGGGCCATGGCCGCCGGCTCGAGGCGGCCGGCGCTGTCCCCAAGGGTGCCGCCGGCCACGAATGCCGTGGTCAGCGCCGCCCCACCACCGTCGAGCTCGTCGATGCCGACCAGCTCCACCACGCCGGGATGGGAAGCCTGGCGCAGGATCTCCGCCTCCCGCCGCAGGCGATCGGCGGCGTCGCCCGAGGCCGCCTCCTTCACGATGACGAGCCGGCCGCCCGGCGACAGGATCAAGCGGTGGCAGCTCGACACGCCGCCGATCCTGCCATGGGAAGGTACGACATGCAACGAAAGCTCTACACTGCCCTGGTGGCCAACACAGCAGGCGGCAAGGCCAGGCGGATGCAGGGCTTCGACCCCGACAACCGGGTGGAGGGCCGCTTCATCCCGTGAGCGCCAGTCGTCCCGACCGTCGGAGGCGGGCCCTCCACTACCCTCTGGCGATGCCGGAGCGGGACCCGCTGGTCGAGCTGCTCGACGAGGGGAGGGCCGGCGCCGGCCGGGTGGCGCGGGCCAGGGAGCGGGCGCTGCGGCAGGCCGCCGAGGAGGAGGCCTCCCTCGCCGGCACCCTCGTCGACCTGGCCGAACGGGGCTCGCGTGTCGTGGTGCGCACCGAGACCGGTCGGGCCCACGCCGGCGTGGTCGAAGGTGTCGGCGGTGACTACTGCGTCGTGCGGTCCGACACCGGCGTCGCCGCCCACCTCCGGCTGGCGGCGGTCACCACCGTGAGGCCCTCGCCGGGGGAGCGCCACGCTCCCGCCTCGGGCGACCGGGTGGCCGCCGCCGACACCCTGCTGGTGGAGGCGCTCGGTCGGGTGGCCCACCAGCGGCCGGACGTGGCGCTGGTGACCCGGGGCGGTGACGTCGTGGTCGGCACGCTGCGGGCGGTGGGGGCCGACGTCGTCACCGTCTGGCCCGGGCCGGGGCCGGGCACGGAAGGGCCGTGCTACGTCGCCGCCGACGCCATCACCGAGGCGTTGATCGAGCCGTAGGCAACGCCCCGGCTCGGTTGGGCAC
>JAHWJI010000138.1 GCA_019348495.1 Actinomycetota bacterium
CGGGCCGGATAGGTCGAGCCCTTCACCCCCAGTGCCTCGGCCGCCACCGCAGGGTCACCGATGCCGGCGCCGTCGAGGCGCAGCATGCGGGCGACGTGCCCGTGGAGGATGGCCATGACCTGGAGCGGATGGCGCTCGCCCGCCCGGGTCATCCGGTGCAGGGCGGCCACCGCGGCGGCGGCGTCTCCCCCGTCGACGGCGTCGGTGAGCTCCCAGGGAGGAACCGCCCCCGCCTCACCCAGGAACGGCTCGAGGTCGTCGACCCCCAGGCGGGCGCCCTTGCCGTAGGCGGCACCCAACGTCTCGAGCAGGTTCCGCAGGCGCCCGAGGTCGTCACCCAGGTGGTCGTCGACCAGGGTCAGCGCGGTGCTGTCGAGGCGCACCGGTCCTTTCTTCACCTGTTCGGCCACCCAGTCGCGGCGGGCGGCCCGCCGGGTGGGGACGCCGGCGTCGACCACCCGTCCGACCTTCTTGACGGCGGCGACGAGCTTGGGCGACAGCCGGCCCCCTTCCCCGGCCACCAGCACCAGCGACGTGGTGTCGAGCGGCTCGGCCAGGTAGGCGAGCAGGGGTTGGAGGGCGTCACTGCTGTAGGCGGTGACGTCGCGCCCGACCACGACCCGGCGGGACGTGAGGAACGGCGGCGTCTGGGCGGCGTCGGCCAGCGCGGTGGTGTGGTCGTCGCCGGCTCCGGGCTCGTGCTCCTCGACCACCAGGGCGGCGTCGTCGTCCCCCACCAGCTCACGGACCAGGGTGCGGACCGCGTCGGCCCGCAGCACGGGGTCGCCGCCGCGCACCAGGTAGGCAGGGAGCGCGGTCATGCTCTCATGCGCCGGCGATAATCCGCCGGCGCCCGTTGGCACGGAGCCGTGGAGCGCTGTGCGTGCTGCTCCGCCTGGCGGACTCCGCAGCGCCACGCACGATGTGAGACTCGTCCAACCATCACCCTGCACCCAGGATGGCCGCCAGCACGTCGGCGGCACGTCGGGTGGTGCGCACGTCGGAGGTCCGCAACACCCGGCAGCCTCCGGCGACGGCCAGGGCGGCGATGGCGGTGGTGGTGGCCCGTGCATCCTCGGGGCGCTCGTCCGACGGCCCGGCGAGGGAAGACCCCGCGGCCGACGCCAGCGGGTAGCCCAGCTCGGCCAGCAACGGCGAGGCCCGCAGCAGGCGCAGGGACTGCTCCGTCGTGGCCCGCCCGTCCACACCGGTGTCGAGCACGATCCGCTCCCGGGGCAGCCCCGCCTTCTCCGCCCGCCCGGCCTGCTCGGCCAGGAACGCCCGCACCTGGGCCACCACGTCGCCGGTCCCGGAGCCAGCGCCGGGGGCCGCCTGGGCCCCGGCAGGGTGGCGGGCCACCACCGAGGCGCCGGCCACCACCGCGGCGGGCAGGTAGCCGGGGTCGGAGAAGCCACTGGGGTCGTCGCCGACCACGGCGCCGGCGGCGTAGGCGGCGCGGGCCACCGAGGCACGCGTGGTGGCACACGCCACGGGGACGCCGACGGCGGCGGCCAGGGCGTCGACCAGCGGGACGACCACGTCGAGCTCCTCGGGCTCGGAGAGCTGGGCGCCCACTGGCGCCACCGTGACGGTGCCCACCTCCAGCAGGTCGGCGCCATCGTCGACCAGCCGCTCGGCCCCTCCCAGGCAGGCGTCGAGGTGGGCCGCACAGGAGTCGGAGACGAAGCCACGGCGAGGGGCGTCGAGCACGCCCATGACGAGTGCCCTCGTCGTCAGGTCGTAGGTGCGCACACCGAGGACGAGCCGCATCGGGGCGACCCTACGCCGGCGTCGCCCACCGCCGTCACCGAGGTCGGGGCCGGAGCCGGCGGTGCTCGGGAGACCTCCGCCTCGAGGGTGGGCCGGGTGGCGAGCACCTCGATGCGCAGGTCGCCGACCTGCACCACCGCCCCGGCAGCGGGCACCACAGCGTCGCGGATGCGATGGTCCTCCGGGGCGATGACCGTCCCCACGGGCAGGCGTCCGCGCAACAGGGCCACCGTGGCGGCGGCGGGGCGGGTGCCCCGCCGGGCCACCACGACGTCGACGCGGGGGACGGCCTCGGCCCGCAGCCCTTCGAGCAGCCGGCCCCCGTCGGCGCCGTCGAGCACCAGCACCACCGCACCCGACGACCGCCACACCTCGGCCCCGTAGGCCACCGGCACGCCCTCGAGGGGCCCGCTCGGTGGCGCCAGTGCCGGCGCCAGCACCACCAGCGTGGCCCCCACGGCGGCGACGGGGACGGCGAGGTGCCGGCGCCGGCGGCACGCCAGCCCGGCGACGACCACCGCGGTCAGCGCCACCAGGTGGGGGGCCTCGATGCGCCCCAGGGGCAGGGACGCCCCCCATCGGGCCACCG
>JAHWJI010000139.1 GCA_019348495.1 Actinomycetota bacterium
CAGCCCCCGAGCCGGCGTCGTCACCACCTCCCCCGCCGATCCAGCCCTGGCTCGCCGCCAGCGAGAGCAGCGCCACCACGGCGGTGGCCAGGCCGGCGATGCCGGTGAGCACGCCGGGCAGGCTCGACCAGAACGATCCCTTCTCAGCCATGGGGCCAACCTAGACGGCGTCACGGGCGGTCACGATGGCCCGCCACACCCGCTCGGGGGTGCACGGCAGGTCGACGTGGTCGACGCCCAGGTGGGCGAGGGCGTCGACCACCGCGTTCTGGACCGCCGGCGTGGAGCCGATGGCGCCCGACTCGCCGATGCCCTTGGCGCCCAGCGGGTTGACCGGCGTCGGCGTCTCCATGGCCACGAGCTCGAACGCCGGCAGGTCGCCGGCGGTGGGCATGGCGTAGGTGGCCAGGTCGGCGGTGAGGGGCACACCGTCGCCGTCGTAGGCCATTTCCTCCCACAGGGCCTGGCCCACCCCCTGGGCGATGCCCCCGTGGCGCTGGCCCTCGGCCAGCAGGGGGTTCAGCACCCGGCCGGCGTCGTCGACGGTGACCATGCGCCGCAGTGTCACCTGCCCGGTCTCGGTGTCGACCTCGACCACCGCCAGGTGGGCTCCGAAGGGGTAGGTGGGGGTGGGTGCCCGGAACACCGCCTCGGCCTGGAGACCGTCCGGACCGGCGGCGCCGGCCACGTCGGCCCACGTGGGCCCGTCACCGCCCGCTCCGCCCACGGAGAACCGCCCGGCGGCGCCATCGAGCACCACCTGGTCGGCAGGGGCGCCGAGGAGCTCGCCCGCCCGGGCCCGGGCGGCGTCGATCAGCCGCCCGCACGCCTCGTGCACCGCGGTCCCGCCCAGCTGGAGCGAGCGTGACCCCGACGTGCCGCCCCCCACCGGCACCCGGTCGGTGTCGCCCGAGACCACCTCCACCCGCTCGGGCGCGATCCCGAGACGCTCGGCGGCGATGGTGGCCCAGGCGGTGGCGTGGCCCTGGCCGTGGGGCGAGGTCCCGGTCAGCACCACCACGCCCCCGTCCGGACGGACGATCACCCTCGCCGTCTCCTGGCCCGCCCGCAGGCCGGCGGTCACCTCGACGTAGCAGGACAGCCCGACGCCCAGCGCCACCACGTCGCCAGCCTGGCGGCGGCGGGCCTGCTCCGCCCGCAGCTCGCCGTAGCCGGCGGCGTCGAGCACCCGGTCGAGGGCGCCGGCGTAGTCGCCGGTGTCGTAGGTGGTGCCCACCGCGGTGGTGTGGGGGAAGGCGCCGGCCGGCACCAGGTTGCGGCGGCGCACCTCGGCCGGGTCGAGGCCGGCGCCGGCGGCGAACAGGTCGACCGCCCGCTCGAGGGCGGCAGTGGCCTCGGGCCGGCCGGCGCCCCGGTACGACGTGGTGGACATGGTGTTGGTCACCACGCTGCGGGCCCGGAAGTCCACCCGGGGGATGTCGTAGACGCCGGCGGCCATGGCTCCGGTCAGCTCGGGGAGGATGGCGCCGTCGCGGGGGTAGGCGCCGGCGTCCTGGAGCACGTCGAGCCGGTAGGCGAGGATCGTGCCGTCCCGGCGGCCGCCGATGGTGACCGTCTGGACCTGAGCCCGACCGTGGCCCATCGCCGCCATGTTCTCGGTACGGCCCTCGGTCCAGCGCACCGGGCGCCGCAACGTCCGGGCCAGCCAGCACACCAGGACGTCCTCCCGGTGCAGGCCGATCTTGGGGCCGAAGCCTCCACCCACGTCGGGGGCCACCAGGTGGACCGTCCCCGCCGGCAGGCCGAGCGCCGTCTCGATCACCGCCCGCGACGCCTGGGGCGTCTGGGTGCTCGACCACACGTGCAGCCGGCCGTCGTCGCCCCAGCCGGCGGCGATCGACCGGGGCTCGAGTGGGCACGCCGCCACCCGCTGGTTCACCAGGCGCCGGCGGACCACCACCTCGCAGCCGGCGAACAGCTCCTCGGCCCGGCCGCCGTCTGCTCCGGCGCCGGCGCCGGCCTCGAAGCGGGCGGCGGTGTTGGTGCCGGCGCCGGCGTGGACCAGCACGCCGTCGCCGGCCGCCTGCTCCACGTCGACCACCGGGGGCAGCGGCTCGTACGCCACCGCCACGCCAGCAGCGGCGTCCGCCGCCGTGGCCCGGTCGCCGGCCACCACCACCGCCACCGGCTCTCCGACGAAGTGCACCAGCCGGCCGGCCAGGTACGGCCGGGCCATGCCCTGATGCACCCGCTCGTCGACCGGTGGCTCCGGCGGGAGGTCGACCTCGGCGGCGGTGAGCACGGCCACCACGCCGGGCATCGAACGGGCGGCGTCGGCGTCGATGTCGAGGATGCGCCCGGAGGCCACCGGGGAGCGAACGAAGGCCACG
>JAHWJI010000013.1 GCA_019348495.1 Actinomycetota bacterium
GGCGCCCCGCCCCCGACGGCCACCGCCTGGGACGGGTGGGCGAGGACGACCTGACGGGTGGCGCGCCGCCCGCGGGCGGTGCTCACTGGAGCGAGATGGGATCGACGATGTCCAGGTACAGCGAGCTGACGAAGACGAAGGCCAGCAAGGCCACCACCGCGTAGGTGACGGGCATGAGCTTGGAGACGTCGGCGAAGTGACGCCGACCCTTGCGGCTGCGGATGCGCTCGTAGGTGGCGATGGCCACGTGACCCCCGTCGAAGGGCAGCAGCGGCACCAGGTTGAACACCCCGAGGAAGATGTTGATGGCGAACAGGAAGTACAGACCGGCGGCGATGTCGGGCGACTGGCTGGCCAGCTGGACGGCTCCCACGACCGAGACGACCCGGTCCTGGCCCTCGACCTCACCCGGCGCCAGTGTGGGTGAGCCGCCGGTGAGGGTCTCCACGTAGCCGGACAGGCCCTCGGGGGAGAAGAACGAACCCAGGGCCTTGACCGACAGCCACATGGTCTCCCCGGTGGCCTGGACCGATTCCACCAGCCCGGTGAGCGGGCCCACCCGCACGTTGGGGAACTCGGGCCCCACGCCGAGGAAGCCGACCGACGCCCCGTCGTTGTTGGTGCTCCCGAGGGTGGTCCTCAGCTCGAGCTGGCGGCCCTGGCGCTCCACGGTCAAGGTGACGTCCTCGCCCGGGTTGTCCCGCAGGTAGCCCGACATGGCCGCGAAGGTGTCGAAGCGTTTGCCGTCGACACTCACGATGCGGTCGCCGACCTGGAGCCCGGCGGTGTCGGCCGCGCTGTTCTGGGTGATGGCGGCAACGGTCCAGCGACTGGAGGTGGGGTCGGGGCTGCCGATGACGCTCACCACGGTGAAGAACAACGCGATGGCCATCAGGAAGTGCATGGTGGAGCCGGCCACGGCCACCGACATCCGCCGCCAGTACGACTTCTGGCGGTAGGTACGCCCCTCGTCGGCCGGGTCGACCTCCTCGAGGTTGCTCATCCCGATGATGCGCACGTAGGCGCCGGCGGGGATGGCCTTGATCCCGTACTCGGTCTCGCCCCGGCGGAACGACCACAGACGGGGACCGAAGCCCAGGAAGAACTCCGTCACCTTCATGCCGGCCGCCTTGGCCGTGAGGTAGTGACCCAGCTCGTGCATGAAGATCATGAAGACCAGGGCCAGGATGATGGCCAGGGTGGGCAGGGAGACCCAGATTCCCAGCGCCACCACCGAGCCGGCGACGAGGGCCCGGCGCAGCCAGCTGGTGGTCTCGCCCTCGGGCGCCTGGGGCGCCACGGTTGCCCCCGTGGGCCCAGGGGGCGGGGTGGTGCCGGTGTTGGCAGCGTCGCTCACGCCGTGCTCCTCTCGACGATCTTGGCGGCCAGCTCCCGACCCCGGCGGTCGACGTCGACCACGGCCTCGGCGTTGTCCATCTCGATCCCATCATGCTCGGACATCGACTGTTTCAACACCTCGGCGATGCTCGACCATCCGATGCGCCCCTCGAGGAAGGCAGCCACGGCCACCTCGTTGGCGGCGTTGGCCCATGCCGGCGCCGACCCACCCGCCCGGCCCGCCTCACGGGCCAGCTCCAGACAGGGAAAGGCGGCCGGGTCGGGGGGCTCGAAGTCGAGGCGGCCGAGCTCGGCCCAGTCGATGGCGCCAAAGGCCCGGGCGCAACGCTCGGGCCAGGCCAGGGCGTAGCCGATGGGCAGGCGCATGTCGGGCAGCGAGAGCTGGGCGATGGTGGCGCCGTCGCTGAACTCGACCATGGAGTGGATCACCGACTGGGGGTGGACGACCACGTCGATGCGGTCGTAGTCGATCCCGAACAGCTCGTGGGCCTCGATGACCTCCAGGCCCTTGTTCATCATGGTGGACGAGTCGACGGTGATCTTGGGCCCCATGCGCCAGGTGGGATGGTCGAGGGCGTCGTCGACGGTGACCCCGGCCAGCTCGGCCGGTGATCGCCCCCGGAACGGGCCCCCGCTGGCGGTGAGCACCAGGCGGACGACCTCGTTGTCCCGACCGGCGCGCAGGCACTGATGCAAGGCGCAGTGCTCGGAGTCGACGGGGACGATCTCGGCCCCCGGGGTGGACCGCACCCGCTGCACCACCGGTCCCCCGGCGATCAGGGACTCCTTGTTGGCCAGCGCCAGGCGCCGCCCGCCCGACAGGGCGGCCAGCGTCACCGACAGGCCGGCGAAGCCCACCACGGCGTTGAGGACCACCTCGGCTTCGACTGCCGCCGCGGCCAGGGCGTCGGGGCCGGCCAGCACCTCGGTGCCTGCCGGCGCCAGGGCCTGGAGCTCGGCCGCCCGCGAGGCGTCGGCGATGGCCACGACCGCCGGACGGTGCTCGACCGCCTGGGCGACCAGCAACTCCACCGAGGATGCCGCGCCAAGGGCCGCCACCCGGTAGCGCCCGGGCTCGGCCCGCACGACCTCGAGCGCCTGGGTCCCGATGGAGCCCGTCGAGCCCAGAATGGCGACGCTCGTGGTCACGCCGCCTCCGACCCCCTAGAAGATCTCGAGGAGGCGGCAGAGGTAGTAGGCCGCGGGCAGCACGAACAGAAGTGCGTCGAACCGGTCGAGGAGGCCGCCGTGGCCGGGAAGGATGCTCCCCATGTCCTTGAGGCCGAGGTCGCGCTTGATCATCGACTCGCACAGGTCGCCCAGGGGGGCGGCGACGGCGACCAACAGGCCCAGGGCGATGCCCGTGCCCGGCGACCAGGGGTGCAGACCGATGATGCCCAGCCCCAGCCACCCGGTGACGACTCCCACCACGGCACCGCCCACCACACCCTCGACCGTCTTGCCCGGGCTGATGTCGGGGGCAAGGGGGCGTTGGCCGAGACGACTGCCGATGAACAGCGCGGCGGCGTCGTTGAGGGCCACGACCAGCACGACGCCGATCAGGATCCCGATGCCGTTGGGGAAGGTGAGCATCAGCGCGGCGAAGGACCCGAGCAGCCCGACGTAGGCCACCCCGAAGACGGTGACGGCCAGGTTCAGCGTCGGCGCCGCCCTGGTGACTCCCACCAGGTACCACAACAGGGTGAAGACCACCGTGAGGCCCAACACGAGAGGGATCGCCGTCTCCCCCTTCCAATAGGCAGCCCCGACCATGGAGACCGAAGCCACCAGCCCCAGCAGCACCGCAGGCTGGTAGCCGCCTCGGCGCAGGGCGTCGAAGAACTCAGCGGCGCACACGGCCACCACCACGGCCACCAGGACCGTGGCCGGGGCTGGGCCCAAGGCGAACACCCCCAGGGCGACGGCGGCGAAGATGGCGGCGGTGAGGGCGCTCTGGCGCAGGTCACGCCCACCCGACGGTGCGTCGGGAGGGGCGCCGGTCGGTGGTCGAGGCGATTCGCGGGCGGAGCGGGCGCCGGCGCCCGAGGGCGGTGGTCGGTCCGTGCTGCGTCGAGTCCGCCGGCCCACCTGCACCGGCGACGGAGGTGGCTCCTCGACCTCGTCGTCGAAGGAGAAGAAGTCATCGGGAGCGGGACGGTCGGATGTGTCGAGGGCGCCGATTCGGGTCTGGTCGTCGTGGAGCATGGTGGCGTCGTCGTAATCGGGTTCGGCCCAGTCGCTGGACTGATCGCGCCAGCGCGGTCCCGCCGAGGCGAAGGTGGACCACGCCTCCAGATCGTCGGCGGCCTGGTCACCCTTGGCCTCGGGCACGATGACGGGCACCTCGCCGCTGGGCGGCTCCGTCCACGGCTGCAGCGGAGCTTGGGGGGCGCTGCTCACCCGGGGGCGGGGAACCTCGCCAGCCTCGCTGCCGGCGCTCAGGGGGAAGCGCATGGCGGGGCGGACGTCGTCGGGCGGGGCCTCAGGGCGGTCGCCATAGCGAGGCGTGCCCATGCCCCGACGGGGCGCCACCTCGCCCCGCTCGATGGCCTCGGCGGCTTCGTCGGCTCCGATGATCCTCACCCTCTCGGTGCTCTCCCGCTCCTCGGGCCCATCGCCGCCGAGCGGTCCGGGCGTGTCCGAAGGCCCGCGGGCATCGCTGTCGTCTTCGGGTCGCTCCCAGAACGGACGCTCGTCCATCGGACCTCCTCGGTCGGGTGGTGGTGCGGGTGGATCCTCCAGAAGTGTCCTTACACCTCCAGGAGCTCCCGCTCTTTGTGCTCGAGGGCGACATCGATGTCGCCCACGTGGCGGGTGGTGAGCTTCTCCAGGTCCTTCTCGGCCCGCTCCCGCTCGTCGGCAGCCATGCCCCCGTCGCTCTCGAGCGCCTCCAACTCGTGACGTGCCGCCCGGCGAAGGTTGCGCACGGCGACCCTTCCCTCCTCGGCCATGTGCTTGACCACCCGCACGAAGTCCTGACGGCGCTCGGCCGTCAGCGGGGGGAAGGCGAGGCGGATGACATGACCGTCGTTGCTGGGATTGATGCCGAGATCGGAGTGCTGGATCGCCTTTTCGATGGCGGCCATGGCCCCCCGGTCGTAGGGCTGGATCACGAGCATGCGGGCCTCGGGCACGCTGAAGCCGGCCAGCTGCTGGAGAGGCACCTCCGAGCCGTAGTACGCCACCGGGAGCTTCTCCACCAGGGCAGGAGTGGCCCGACCGGTGCGGATCGAGCTGAACTCGCTCTGGGTGTGGGCCACGGCCTTGGCCATCTTGGCCCCGGCGTCGGCAAGGATGTCCTCGATCACCTCACCAGGGTACCGATTTGGTCCCGTCCGATGAGGACACGGCGGATGTTGCCGTGCTGGAGCACGTCGAAGACCACGATGGGGAGCCGGTGGTCCATGCAGAAGGTGATCGACGTGGGGTCCATCACCTTGAGGCCGCGGTTGAGCACGTCCATGTAGGTGAGCTCGTGGAGCTTGACCGCGCTCGGATCGGTACGGGGGTCGGCGGAGTAGACGCCGTCGATGCCCGAGTGGGTCCCTTTCAAGATGGCGTCGGCATCGATCTCGGCCGCCCGCAGGGCGGCAGGGGTGTCGGTGGTGAAGAAGGGGTTGCCCAGGCCGCCGGCCAGGATCACCACCCGGCCCCGCTCCAGGTGGGCGATGGCCCGGCGCCGGATGTAGGGCTCGGCCACCTGCGCCATCTGGATGGCGGTCTGCACCCGAGTGGGCTGGTCGAGGCGCTCCAGGGCGTCCTGGAGGGCCAGGGCGTTGATCACGGTGGCGAGCATGCCCATGTAGTCGGACTGGGCCCGGTCCATCCCCGCCCCTGCCCCGGTCATACCCCGCCAGATGTTGCCGCCGCCCACCACCACGGCCACGTCGACACCGAGGTTGCGGCGGGCATCCACGATCTCGCTGGCCAGCTGGCTGACGATGTCACCGTCGATGGAGGCGCCGCTGCCGTTGGAGTCGCCGGTCTTGGAGAACGCCTGACCCGACAGCTTCAGCACCACCCGCTTCCACCGAGCGGCCCCGAGCTCAAAATCCTCCGAGTCGGTCATCGAAGGAAGAAACTAGCCGCACCCCCACGAGCGGCCCGAGCCGAAGCCGCGAGGCCATGTCGGCCGGCCGCAGACGGCGCCGAAGGCGCCCCCCACGGCTGGCGGACCAGGAAGGTGTTCAGCGCTCCGGCCGGTGGCTTTGCCGCCGGTCGGAGCACCGCCGAGCTCGGTCGAACGGAGCGAAGCGAGTGAGACCGAAACCTAGATCTCCACCTGGGCAAAGCGGACCACGGTGGCGCCACCGAGGGCCTGGGCCACCGACTGCTTCTCGTCCTTGACAAAGGCCTGGTCGAGCAGGGCGCCGCCGGGCGCCTCCTTGAAGAACCCGTTCATCCGCCCCTCGATGACCTTGGGCAGAGCGGCCTCGGGCTTGCCCTCGTTGCGGGAGAGCGCCTCGAGCTCCTCCCGGCGGGCGGCGACCACGTCGGGCGGGAACTCCCCACGGGTGAGGTGGCGCGGCCGGGCGAAGGCGATGTGGACAGCGATGTCGTGGGCCAGCCTCCGATCGCCGCCGGCGAGCTCGACCACGACGGCGTTGATGCCCCTGCCGTTCTGCACGTGGAGGTAGCTGTCGAGGACGTGACCCTCAGCCGGCGCCACCCGGACCACCCGGCCCACCTCCAGGTTCTCCTTGAGCGTGACCTTGAGATGGTCGAGGCGGTCGGCCAGCTCGGCCACCGCCTCCTCGCCTCGCGCGGCCACGGCAGCGGCCAGGTCGTCGGCCAGGCCGGTGAACTCCGGTGACTTGGCCACGAAGTCGGTCTCCGAGCGCAGCTCGACGATGGCCGCCACGCCGTCGTCCACGGCCAGGCCCACCGCCCCTTCGGCGTTCTGCCGGCCGGACCGCTTCTCCTGGGCGGCCAAGCCCTGCTCGCGCAGCCACCGAGCGGCGATCTCGAAGTCGCCGTCGCTGGTGACGAGGGCTCTCTTGGCGTCCATCATCCCTGCGCCGGTCTGGTCTCGGAGGCGCTTGACGTCGCCGGCTCCGAAGTTGGCCATGGCTCTACTCCTCGGTGGTGGCGGGCTGTTGGGGCATGACGCCCTCGGGCTCGGCCGAGGCGGGAGGAGCCAGATCGTCGGCCGTGGCGCCGGCGGTGGCCGGCGGGGTGGGCACGTCGTCGTCGCTCACCGGCGCGTCGGCGGTGGCCCCATGGGAGCCGATGGGCGAGCTCGCCGCCGAACCGGGCTGGGTCTGGGGGAACAAGGCGGCCACCGCGGCAGCGTCGTCGCGGGTGGGCACCGCGCCGGGGTTGGGCTCCACGGCATCCGAGGGGGGCGCCTGCACCGAGGGCACGGGCTCGCCGCCGCGCTCCTGGCCCATCTCCGGTGATGCGTGGGCGGGCGCCACCGCCTCGGTCTCCTCGGCCGAGCCCGGGGCAGGCGCGGCCACGGGTGCAGCTTCAGCCCGGCGGGCCTCCCGCTCGTCGCGCTGACGGATGGCGTCGGCCCGGGCCGCCGCCTGCTGGTGGCCCCGCTCGGCTTCCTGCTGGGGGGTGGGCGGCGGCGGGACGGGCTTGGGTGCGTTCCCCCGGCGCTCGGCGATGAAGCGGCCTTCCTTCACGGCATCGCTGACGACCCGGCACATCAGCGTGCCCGATCGGATGGCATCGTCGTTGCCGGGGATGACGTAGTCGATGAGGTCGGGGTCGCAGTTGGTGTCCACCACGGCCACGACCGGCACCTTGAGCTTGTTGGCCTCGGTGACGCCGATGTGCTCCTTCTTGGTGTCGATCACGAACACGGCGTCGGGCAGCTTGGCCATGTCGCGGATGCCGCTCAGGTTGCGCTCGAGCTTCTCCAGCTCCCGGCTCTTCTGCAGGGCCTCCTTCTTGGGCATGGCCTCGAAGTCGCCCATGGCCCGCATGCGCTGGAACTCCTGCATCTTCTTCACCCGCCCGCTGATGGTGGAGAAGTTGGTGAGCATGCCCCCCAGCCAGCGCTCGTTTATGTAGGGCATGCCGCAGCCGATGGCGGCGGCGGCGATGGGGTCCTGAGCCTGCTTCTTGGTGCCGATGAACAGCACCGAGCCGCCGTCGGCGACGAGGTCGCGCACGAAGACGTAGGCCGTCTCGATCCGGCGCAGGGTCTGCTGGAGGTCGATGATGTAGATGCCGTTGCGCTCGCCGTAGATGAACCGCTTCATCTTCGGGTTCCACCGCCGGGTCTGGTGGCCGAAGTGGACCCCCGCTTCGAGCAGCTGCTTCATGGTCACGACCGGCGCCACAGGTGCCTCCTTCGGTGGACGGTTGACGGGCTCCGGGCGCCGCGCTCCTCTGGGAGCGACCGTCGACAGGCGTCGGAGGGAAACGATCGGGAGCGTCCAGCATACCCGCCGGCTCAGCCGCCCCCGGTAGCGACAGGGAGGGGGGCAACAGGACGAGAGGGGCCGGGCGGGCGACGGAAGGCCCCCGAGGGGGTGGGCACCTGGCGGTCGAGCCACAACGCCCCCAACCCGGCCGTCAGCCCGAGGGCATCTTCACCCATGCTGATCCCTGCGGCCAGGGCGAGGTCGCCGGTGAGGTCGCGACAGGTCGGACCCTCCCCCGCCAGGGCGAGGGCCAGCTCCCGCTGGGTCAAGGGCGATCCCGGAAGCTCGGCGTGGGCGGTGAGGCCGTCGAGGGGGATCACGACGTTGGTGGCGCCCTCGAGCGAGCTTTGCAGGCCGGCCACGGTGAGGTCTCCGCGGGCGGCGATCGACGTGACCCTGGTCCGAGCAGGTGGGGGCCGGTCGTTGAGCTCGTGGATGAAGCCCGACGTCTCGGCCAGCTGGCCCGCCGCCGCCGACGCCCCGTCGAGCGAGCCCCCGGTGACCTTGCTGGTGACCGCCTGGGCCGCCTCACCCGCGCCCGTGGTCCCGAGCAGGGCGTTGGCCGTGGCCGCGTCGGCACCGTGGTGGGGCGCGCCCAGGGTGACGAGGTTGGCCACCGGCCGGTGGTCATCGAGGGCCAAGCGGGCCACGATGCCACCCTGGGAGTGGGCCACCACGTCGACACCGACGCCGGGGTTGGCGGCGGCGATGACGTCGATCAGCTCCCCGAGACGCTGCCCGGCCACCTGCAGGTCGCCGGTCGAGTGCTCCGGGCCGTACTCGCTGACGCGGACGCCGGCGAGGCTGCCCCTGGTCGGGGTTCGACCCCCGGCGTAGGAGAACTGGACCACGTCGTCGTGGGCGTAACCCAGGGCCGCGGTGTCGACGTCGAGCACATCGGCTCCCTCCGACGACGAGCCGAACCCGGCCACCAGGACGGCGATCCGGCGTCCTGGTGAGGGTGGGGGTGGTGGTTGTGAGGCCGGCGTGCAATGGGCCTGGGCGGCCCGGAAGCGCTCGGCTCGCTCCCACTGCTCGACCACGTGGAGGACGAACAACGGGGTGACGGGGAGCTGGCTGGCGTAGGCGGCGAGCACCACCGCCTGGGTCCACAACGACTCGGCTTCGCCCCGTAGCGCCTCCCAGCCCGTCTGCGCCGCCCGCTCGGCCAGGGAACGGGCCTCTGCCGCGGCCACCACGGCGGCGTCGGCAGCCCATGACAGGGCGCCGTCGGCTGCCTCGCCGATGGCTCCCACGCCGGCCCCGACCCCCCGCCAGGCCTCACCGACGACCTGCTCCACCAGGTCGACGAGCCAACGGCGCTCCTGGGTGGCGTCCTGGGGCTCGCGCAGCTCCACGGGGATGAGGTGGACCTCGACGGCACCACCGGCCAGCAGCACGGCAGGGTCGATGTAGCGCTCTCCGGCCCGCACCCCGAAGTGCAAGACGGGACCAGCGGTCCCCACCACGTCTCCCGCAGCCAGCCGTGCACCCCGGTCCACGCCCACCGTCGACAGGAATGAGTAGCTGGTGCGCAGGCCGTCGGGGTGCAGGACCACCACATGGCTGGACGGGCCGATGCGCCCGGCGAAGGTGACCTCGCCCTCAGCCGAGGTTCGGACCGGTTCGCCGGGTGTGGTGGCGTAGTCGATCCCCCGGTTGCCGGCGGCGTAGGGGGTAGCCGGAGGCCGGAAGCTGTCGACCACCGGTGCCTCGACCGGAGGGCGGTATGCGGTGGTGGCCTCGGTGCCGGCAGCGGCGGCGGGCGCGGCGCCAGCCAGGGTGGCCAGGGCCACGATGGCGGCGGCCAGCGTTCGAAGCGCCGGCGTGGGGCGGGATCGGCGCAGGGACGCGCTGGGGCGGGCGGGCACGAGACCCGGGCCCGGACGGGACGAGGGCATGGCTTCTCCCTGGACAGGGTGGCGTCAGAGGGGGAAGTGCCGGGGGAAGCGCGGTCGACGCCTACGGCGATGACGACCAGGCGGGCCTGACGCTACCGCAGCCGTCCCGGGCGGGGAAAGGGGGGATGCTGCGGGCCAGAGGCCCACGCCCCTGAGGCTCAGGCGGTCTGGCGGTCGACGGCCAGCGTGGAGCGGAGGTGGATGACCGCCTTGGTGTGGATCTGGCAGACCCGGCTCTCGCTGACGCCGATCACCTGGCCGATCTCTCCCAGGGTCAGGCCCTCGTAGTAGTAGAGCGTGAGCACCAGCTTCTCCCGCTCCGCCATCCGGTTGATGGCGTCGGCGAGGACCTGGCGTACCTCCTCGACCTCGTAGGTGGCCACCGGGCCCGGGGCAGGGTCGGCGACGGTGTCGCCCAGGGTCAGGCTCTCACCCTGGTCGGCGCTCACCATCAAGATCTCGTCGAGCGCCACCAGCCCCACGAAAGAGATCTGGCCGAGGGCCGACTGGAGCTGGGCGTCGGTCATGTCCAGCTCGCTGGCCAGCTCGGCGTCGGTCGGCGCCCGCCGCTGGTCGGCCTCGAGCTTGGAGAAGGCGGCCTCGATGGCCCGGGCCTTCAGCCGCACCGACCGCGGCACCCAGTCGATGGAGCGGAGCTCGTCGAGTATGGCGCCTTTGATCCGCGAGATGGCGTAGGTCTCGAACTTGAAGCCGCGAGCGGGTTCGAACTTGGCGATGGCGTCGATCAGCCCGAAGATCCCGTTGCTCACCAGATCGCCCTGCTCGATGTTCTGGGGCAGACCCCCCGCCACCCGCCCGGCGACGTACTTCACCAGCGGCGAGTAGTGGACGATGAGCTGGTCGCGCAGCTCGACGCTGTCCGTCTCCTTGTAGTCGGCCCACAGCCGGGCCAACTTCTCCTTCTGCCGCAACTTGTCGCGTTCGTCGACACGCTTGTCATCCTCAAGCCTGTCGCTGTCGCCGCTGTCGTTGTGGTCCACGTGTCCCCGGTCGAGAGCCTCCGTCAGCTCGGTCCCTGGTCCGGCGCATCGCCGGTGGCCAGCCGAGCCCGCGGGTGCGATGCCTGGTGCACCGACCGCAACCGCTCCTTGCTGACGTGAGTGTAGTGCTGGGTGGTGGCCAGGTCGGCGTGGCCCAGGAGCTCCTGGACGGCGCGCAGGTCGGCGCCCCCATCGAGCAGGTGGGTGGCGAAGGTGTGGCGCAGGGCGTGGGGATGGGTCGGCGACACCGCCCGTCGATCGAGGATGCGGCGCACGTCGCGCGTCCCCAGGCGACGACCACGGCGGTTGAGGAACACGGCCTCGTCAGGTGAGGCGGCGGTGGCCAGGGCGTCACGCCCCCGATCGCACCACGCCCGTAACGCCTCCATCGAGGGGGCGCTGACGGGCACCTGGCGCTGCTTGGCGCCCTTGCCCCACACCCGCAGCACACCCCGGTCGAACAGCACGTCGTCGGGGGCCAGGGCGCACAGCTCGGCCACCCGCAGGCCACTGCCGTAGAGAAGCTCGAGCACGGCGTCGTCGCGCAGGCGAATGCTCGGATCGTCCTCGTCCACCACCGCGGGCGGGTCGTCGAGCAGGACCTCGAGCTCCTCGGCACGCAACACCCGGGGCAGGCGACCAGCTCCCCCGGGGGCGGACACGCCGATCGACGGGTCCGATCCCAGGCGACCGCTGCGGACCAACCAGGCGAAGTAGCGGCGCAGGGCCGAGGCCTTGCGGGCGATGGTGCGCCGGGCGTAGCGCCGGGTGGCGAGGTAGGCGAGATAGCGGCGCAGCACCCGGCGGTCGACGGCTTCGGGCCCACCAAGACCGGCCCGGCCCGCCCACACGGTGAAGGCGACCAGGTCGCCCTGGTACGCCCGCACCGTGCTCGCCGACACCGAGGTCAGCGAGGAGACGAACGACTCGATCTGCCAGGCCGGTTCGGCCGACTGCGCCCGGCGGAGCCGGCCGGATGCCTCAGCCCTGGCTGACGGTGCCCTCGATGAGGTCCCTGGTCTCCTTGCTGGCCGCGCCACAGTTCTGGAGACCATAGGCCACGGACAGCTCCTGGTAGCGACCGAAGCCGCTGTCGACGCTGCTCAACAGCACCGTCGGGTCCTCTTGGACCCTGTCGACACCGTCACGGCCGGCCTGGAGGAGATCCTCGATCCGCTCCTCGTCCACCTCGGGCGGCCGTAGCTCGCTCAGTTGCTCCACCTCGTTCTCGATGGTGGGAGCCACCACCTCGTTGGCGAACTCGGTGACCAGCTCTGCGCTGGCGATCTCCCCCGGCGTGGTGAAGGTGCGCCGGGCCGCCTCCTCGACGCGCTGGTTCGCCTTGGCGCAGATGGCGTTCCCCCGCTCGATGTACTGCGACTTGGTGAGCCTCGGCTCATCCGATCCGCAGGCTCCCACGGCCAGCGCGGCAGCGATGACCAGCGCCAGGATCTTCCCCCTGTGCGTACGCACCCTGATCTCCCCCCAGTAGTGAAACGGCAGACGGAATGTAGCCCCTGGTATCGATCGTCGCATGTTCTCCGGGTGGGTGCCACCACGAGGGGAAGGTGGCGCCGCCAGTTGAACCCGGCGCCGGAGACGCTCACCGCCGTGCTTCCCGGCGTTGGCGGCGTTCGAGCCAGCTCCCGTGGCGGACCAGCAATCCGTCACGCTCCATCCTGGACAGCTCCACGGCCACCGCGGCCAGGGGAGCGTCCACCCGTGCCGCCACCTCGTCGATGGTGGCCGGCTCCCACCCCAGCGCATCGAGCAGGACCACAGCCAGGGGCCGGTCGGGCGGGCACGGGTCGCTCCGTCCCCGTGCCACCGCCGGGGCCTCGAGGCCCAACGCCGTCACGACGTCCTCGGCGTCACGCACCGGTCCGCAACCAGCCACCAACAACTCGTTGGTGCCCGCCGAGGCCGGGCTCCGCACCGGCCCGGGCACGGCCATCACCGGACGATCCCGCTCGAGTGCCGCGTCGACGGTGTGCAGCGATCCTCCCCGGGCATGGCTCTCCACGACGACGACCACGTCGGCCAGGGCGGCGATGATCCGGTTGCGGGCCGGGAAGCGCCAGGCCTGGGCCCGAGTCCCCAGGGGGTACTCGGACAGCACCGTGCCCACCGCCGCCACCCCGGACCACAGCTCGGTGTTGGTCCTCGGGTACACCACGTCGAGACCGGTGCCCACCACCGCAGCCGGCGCCGCCCCTCCTGCGTGCTGGGCCTCCAAGGCACCGTGATGGGCCTCGCCGTCGATCCCCCGCGCCAGCCCGGAGACGACACAGACCCCGGCGGCGGCCAGGTCTCGGCCCAGGGCACGGGCCGTGGCCCGCCCGGCGTAGGTGCACCGACGCGTGCCCACCACCGCCACGCGGGGGTGCTCGAGGGTGGCCAACGAACCCTGGTGGAACAGCACTGCGGGTGGCTCGGGGTCGTCGGCCAGCGGCACGGGGAAGCCAGCCTCGCCCCGGGCCACGACCCCCACCCCCGCGGCTGCGTGGGCCGTCCAACAGGTGGCCACGTCGGTCCGCCTGGCCTCCTGGCACCACCGGGCAGCCAGGGTGGCATCCAGGTGGCCGGCTCGGGTCACGACCTGAGCGTCGCGGTGCACGGCGCCCGCCACCACCTGTCGCCACGCCTCCTCGGGTTCCCAGCGCGCCAGCAGCGCCCCCAGCCGCGCCGGTCCCATCCCCACCAGACCGGACAACGCCACCACCCATGCCGTGGACGGCAGCTCCGACCCGCTCATGCCACCGCTCCCAGGCGTTCGGGCTGGGCCCGCAACTGCAGGGCGAGGCACACGTCGCCCTCATCCAGGGGCCCTTCCCGGCCTCCGAGGTCGGCCAGCGTACGGGCGACGCGGCGGACCCGCTGCAAGCCCCGGGCGCTGAGCGTGCCCGACCGCAACCCGCTCTCGAGCATGGCCGAGGCGTCACGGCCCAGAGCCGCCGTCTCGTCGAGGCTCCAACCCGGCAACTGGGCGTTGCACGACACACCCCGGGCGAGGGCGAGGCCGCGGGCCTGGGCCACCCGAGCGGCCACGGTGGCGGTGGGCTCCCCCGGCGGCCCGCTCAGGAGCTGCCCGGCGTCGGGGCGGGCGACGTCGAGGCGCAGGTCGAAGCGGTCGAGCAAGGGGCCCGACAGTCGCCGTCCGTAGCGCTCTCGAATGGCCTCGCTGCACCGGCAGGCGCCGGGCGGCCCACCCTCCCCGCACGGACAGGGGTTCATGGCCCCCACGAGGAGGAAGTGGGCCGGGTAGCACACGGCCGCCCGGGCCCGGCACACGCGGACCACCCCCTCTTCGAGAGGTTGGCGAAGCGCATCCAGCACCGGCCGGGCGAACTCGGCCAGCTCGTCCATGAACAGCACGCCCCGGGTGGCCAGGCTGATCTCTCCCGGGCGCATCCAGGTGGTACCACCGCCGATGAGCGACACCGCCGACGCGCCATGGTGAGGCGCCCGCAACGGGGGCCGGTACACCAGGCCACCAGGGGGAAGGGGCAGGCCTGCTGCAGAATGGACCCGCGTCGCCTCGAGGGCCTCGCTGCGCTCGAGATCGGGCAGGAGCCCGGGCAGGCGCCGGGCGAGCATGGTCTTGCCCGCTCCCGGGGGCCCTACGAGGAGCAGGTGGTGTCCTCCCGCGGCCGCCACCTCCAGGGCCAGGCGGGCCACGGGCTGGCCCCGGACATCGGCCAGGTCGGGCTCGAGCGGGGGCAGGCTTACCTGATCGTGGCGGGGGGGATCGGGCCAGGACGCCTCGCCACGCAGTGCCCCCACGAGCTCGGCCAGGGTGCGTACCTCCCGCACCTGGAGGCGACCCACCAGGCCAGCTTCGCTTCCGCAACCGGCGGGCACCACCACCGTGTCGGCCACCAGGGCCTCGACGAGGGGCACCATGCCGGGGATGCGCCGGAGCGACCCGTCGAGGCCGAGCTCGCCGAGGAAGCCGGTGCCGGCGACGGCCGACGCCGGGAGGTCACCATGGGCGACGAGGACGCCAATGGCCACGGCCAGATCGAGGCCGGCGCCGTTCTTGCGCACCCCCGAAGGCGCCAGGTTGACGGTGATGCGGCGCTGCGGCCACCGGATGCCGGTCGAGCTGAGCGCGGCCCGAACCCGGTCGCGCGCCTCTCGACACGCCGTGTCGGGCAGGCCCACGATGTTGAAGCAGGGCAGCCCTGGGCACACGTGGACCTCGACCGACACCTGGCGACCATCGACGCCGAGCAAGGTGGCGGAGGCGATGATGGCGAGCACGGTGCTCCTCCCAACAGACGGCGAGAGAGGAGGACCGTCACGCCGGTCACTCGAGCTGGCGCCACCCTAGACCGGGGGTGCGACAGTCACGTTCGGAGCCGGAGCGCGTGATACTCGGGACATGGGCTTCAACCCCTTCCGGTCTGGCCGACGCTCGCCGGCCGACTACCTCTTCGTCGCCGCCGCGCTGACGCTGACCCTGGCGTTGGTGCTGTGGGCCGCCGGTGTCGTCTGAGCTCTGGTCCGACGACCTCGTGGACGTACGGCGGGTGCAACCGTTCGAGGCGACCAAGTCCTACCGCTGCCCGGGCTGCAACGGAGCCATCGAAGCCGGCACCGGCCACGTGGTGGCGGTGCCCCACGACGCCCCGGAGCTGCGCCGCCACTGGCACCACCCGTGTTGGACCATGCGCCACCGGCGCCGTCCCGGGCGGGCCTGAGGGGGCCCGAAACCCAGAACCGGCTAGGCATCAACGGGCTAGAAGGCGGCCTCGACGACCTCCACGTGGCCGTCGAGCACCGCAGCCACGTCGAAGCGCAGCTCGGGCGCGCCTCGCCCCGCCTGGTCGAGCCATGCCGCCGCCAGCCGGCGGATGCGCCGGCACTTGCGGGGTGTGACCGCCTCCAGGGGGGATCCGAAGGCCAGCGACGAGCGGGCCTTCACCTCGCAGAACACGATGGTGGGACCCCGGCGCAGGACCAGGTCCAACTCTCCGTCCCGGCAACGCCAGTTGCGGGCCAGCACCTCGTAACCCCTGGACTCATACCACGCCGCGGCCAGGTCCTCCCCGGCGGCACCCAGGGCCTGGCGGGCGCGGGTCACCTGGACACCGCCGAGCGACGGGTCCCGCGCTCCCTCACAAGAAGGCTGTGCGGGTCAGGGGCCACACCCGGTGCGTCGCCCGGCCCACGACGGTATCGGCGTCGATGGGTCCGAAGGACCGGCTGTCGGAGGAGTTCGTGCGGTTGTCGCCCATCACCCAGAGCTGGCCGAGGGGCACGGTGGTCGATTGGAACTCGACGATGGTGGCCGACGGGGGGAGGTAGGGCTCGACCAGCCGACGGCCCTCGACGTACACCGCCCCGTCGCGGCCCTCCACCCGTTCCCCGGGCAGGGCGATCACCCGCTTGATGTACTCCTCGGTCGAGGGCTGGCGAAGGCCCACGGCCTCCGCCAGCCCGTGCAGGCCCCGGACCACCAGACCCGCGTCCAGGTCTTCGTCGTCAGGGCACCCGGCGCCGGGGGGGCAGTCGAAGACCACGATGTCTCCCCGGTTGGGGTCGTGCAGGCGGTAGGCCAACTTCGAGACGACCACCCGGTCACCCACCAGCAGCTGCGGGCTCATGGAAGCGGAGGGGATGGAGAAGGCCTGGGCCACGAAGGCCCGCAACACCAGGGCGATGACGGCGGCCAGGACCACCAGCACCACCGTCTCGGCCACGAGGGCACCGGCGGGACGACGGGCTCTGCCCTGCCCGCGCTCTGGATCCCGCGCCCGGACGCGGGCGCCCGGGCGCGTAGCGGCCCGGAGGTCGGTCAGCGGACGGACCGCTTCTCCTTGATCTTGGCCGCCTTCCCCCGCAGGTCCCGCAGGTAGTAGAGCTTGGCCCGGCGCACGTCGCCCTGACTGATGCGCTCGATGGAGGCGAGGACGGGCGAGTGCACCGGGAAGGTGCGCTCCACCCCCACCCCGAAGCTCACCTTGCGCACGGTGAAGGACTCGCGCACACCTGAGCCCTGGCGACGGATCACCGCGCCCTGGAAGGCCTGGACCCGCTCACGGGTGCCCTCCACCACCCGCACGTTGACCTTCACGGTGTCGCCGGGAGCGAAGACGGGCACGTCGTCGCGCAGGCTGGCACGATCGACCAGATCGGTGGGGTTCATGGCGCGCTCGACTCCTGAGGGATGCAACCGGGACAGCGCAGCCTACGGGATCAGGTCGAAGGATTCCAAGAGCGCCTCCTCCTCGGGCGTCAGGCCCCCACGGGCCTCGATCAGGTCGGGGCGCTGACGCAGGGTCCGAGCCAGCGACGCCGCCCGCCGCCAGCGAGCGACGCGGCCGTGGTCGCCGGAGCGCAACACCTCGGGAACGGACCAGGTCCGGAACTCGGCGGGCCGGGTGTACTGGGGGTACTCGAGAAGCCCGCCGGTGAAGCTCTCCTCACTCGCCGAGGCCTCGTTTCCCATGACTCCGGGGACCAGGCGGCCCACCGCCTCCATCACCACCATGGCCGCCACCTCGCCACCGGCCAGGACGTAGTCGCCCACCGACAGCTCGCCGTCGACCAAGTGGGTCCGGACTCGCTCGTCGACCCCCTCGTAGCGACCGCACAACAGCGAGAAGCCATCGCCGTCGGCCAAGTCCCGGACCAGGCTCTGGTCGAGGCGTCGACCGCCGGGGCCGAGCAGGTACAGCGGCCGGGGCGGGTCCACCGACTCCACCACGGCGAAGGCCGGGCCGGGCGTGAGCACCATCCCCGGCCCCCCACCGAAGGGGGCGTCGTCCACCGAGCGGTGCACGTCGTCGGCACCTCGGCGCAGGTCGTGCACCCGCACGTCGAGCAGCCCCCGTGCCGACGCCCGACCCAACAGGCTGGTACCGCTGAAGCCGAGGATCAGCTCGGGGAAGATGGTGAAGACGTCGATGCGCAGGGCCATCGCCGCCTCAAGGTACCGGCCCGAGGGCTTCTCACCGGTTGCCGCCTCAGTCGAAGAGGCCCTCGGGTGGGTCGATCACCACCCGGGCCGGGGACCGGCCGACCACGAAGACCAGGGGCACCAGGGCACCGCCGTCGAGGACCAGCAGGTCGCTGGCCGGGTTGGCCTCCACGGCCACCACCCGCCCGTGGGTCCCGCCGTCGACGTCGACCACCTCGGCGCCGATCAGCTCGTGCACCCACAGCGTGTCGGGATCGTCGAGGGCCGGGGCCAAGAGCGTCAACCCCCGGAGGGCTTCGGCTCCCTGCCGATCGATCACCCCGGCGAACACCACGATGAACCCGGCCTGGTGGGGCCGCGAGGACACCACCTCGACCGCGCCCCGCTCGGTGTGCAGGACGGTGCCCGCGGCCAGGCGCTCGCGCCGGTCGGTCACCAGCTTGACGCTGACCTCGCCCCGAAGGCCATGGGGTTTGACCACCCGTCCCACCTCCAGCAGCGGCGGGGTCTCCGGACCCACGTCGATGCCGTCAGTCGACGAAGTCGACGTCGACGGCGACGCCGTCGGGCGCAGCCGCGGCCCGCACGACAGTGCGGATGGCGTTGGCGATGCGGCCACGACGCCCGATGACGCGGCCCATGTCGCCGGCACCGACGCGAACCTGCATGCGCAGGCCCCGTCGGTCCTCGTCGACGTCGACTTCGACCGCGTCCTCGTCGTCGACCAGGGCCTTGACCAGGTACTCCAACACGTCGGTGGCCGTGGCCCCCGGGAGCTGGTTGGCGTCGTCGTCGTCGTCGACGGCCTGGGCCGGCGAGTCGCTCACCGCGCCGCCGGCGACGTGAACTGCTCCCACGCCCCGGACTCCTTGAGCAACCGCTCTACCCGCTCGGTGGGCTTGGCCCCCTTCCTCAACCAGTCGACGGCGCGCTCGTTGTCGATGCGCACCACCGACGGCTCCTGGCGGGGCTCGTAGGTGCCCACGATCTCGATGAAGCGCCCGTTGCGGGGGCTGCGGCTGTCGGCCGCCACCACCCGGTAGGTCGGCTGCTTCTTCTTGCCCATCCGCATCAGGCGGAGCTTCACGGCCACAGTGCCCTCTTTCGTCTCTGGTCGCCGTCGTGGCGACCCGTTGTCGTCCCACCGCCTCCGAAGGCGGCCTGTTCGCACCTCCACCGGCGAGTGTCTCGCCGGCCTACTTCAAGTTGAGCTCGCCCAGGTCGGGCAATGCCGGCACCTTGCGCCGCTTGCCCTTGCCTCCCTTGGCCGCTCCCCCGAAGCGCTTCATCATCTTGGCTACGTCCTTGAACTGCTTGAGCAGCAGGTTGACATCGCTGATCGAGGTCCCGCTGCCGTTGGCGATCCGGGCCCGGCGCGACCCGTCGACCAGGTCGGGCCTGGCCCGCTCCTCGGGAGTCATCGAGCGGATGACGGCCTCGATCCGGCCGATCTCCTTCTCGCCGATGTCGGCGTTCTTCAACTCCTTGGGAATCCCCGGCATCATACCGATGATGTTCTGCAGGGGTCCCATCTTGCGGATCTGCTGCATCTGCTCGAGGAAGTCGTCGAGGGTGAACTGACCTTCGATCAGCGCCTGCTCGGCCTTGGCCGCGACCCCCTTGTCGTACTCCCGCTCGACCGTCTCGATGAGGGTGAGCACATCGCCCATGCCGAGGATGCGGTCGGCCATGCGGTCGGGGTGGAACTGCTCGAAGTCGGACACCCGCTCGCCCACCGAGGCGAAGGCGATGGGACGGCCGATGACCTCCTTGACCGACAGGGCCGCGCCACCGCGGGCATCGCCATCGAGCTTGGACAAGATCACGCCGTCGATCTCCAGGGTGGCGTGGAAGGCCTCGGCCGTGGTGACCGCGTCCTGGCCGGTCATGGCGTCGATGACCAGGAAGGTGTAGTGGGGCTGCACTGCGCCGGAGATCTGGCGAACCTGCTCCATCATCTCGGCGTCGATGGCCAGGCGCCCGGCGGTGTCGACGATGCACACGTCGCGACCCTTGTCACGGGCCTCGACCACGCCGGCCCGAGCCACCTCGACTGGGTCGGTGTTCTCGCTGAAGACGGGAACCGACACCTGGCCACCCAGCACACGGAGCTGCTCCACCGCCGCCGGGCGCTGGAGGTCGGCTCCGACCATGATCGGGTTGCGGCCCTGCTGCTTGAACCAGCGGGCCAGCTTGGCGCAGGCGGTGGTCTTGCCCGATCCCTGGAGACCGGCCAGCAGCACCACCGTGGGGGGCTTGGGGGCGAAGGTGATCTTGAGGCTCTGGCCCCCGAGGGTGGCGATGAGCTCGCTGTGGACGATCTTGATGACCTGTTGGGCGGGGGTGAGGCTCTTGTGCAGCTCGGCTTCCAGGCAGCGGAGCTTGATGCGAGCCAGCAGGTCCTTGACCACCTTGAAGTTGACGTCGGCCTCGAGCAGGGCCAGACGGATCTCCCGCAGGACCTCGTCGATCTCGGGCTCGCCCAGCCGACCCCGGCCGCGCAGGCGGCTGAAGATGCCCTCGAAGCGGTCTGTCAGCGAGTCGAACATCAGGTAGCCACGCTACCGGCTCGCTTTGCTCACCCCGAAAGGCACAGGCTCGCTTCGCTCGCCCCCAAAAGGGCAGGGTGCCGCCTTTCGGCGGCACCGACTGGCTGGTTCCGACAGGCCAGGTTCGCTTCGCTCTCGCCCGTCAGCCGAAGAGGGCCTCGATGAACTCGTCGGGGTCGAAGGGGACGAGGTCGTCGACGGTCTCACCCAGGCCCACCAGCTTGACCGGGATGTCCAGCTCACGCTGGATGGCCAGCACGATCCCGCCTCGGGCCGAGCCGTCGAGCTTGGTGAGCACCACCCCGGTGACCTCGACCGCGTCGGTGAACTGCTGGGCCTGCGCCAGCCCGTTCTGGCCGGTGGTGGCGTCGAGGACCAACAGCACCTCGGTCACCCGCCCGGGGGGCTTCTCCGCCACCCGGCGCACCTTGCGGAGCTGCTCCATCAGGTTCACCTTGGTGTGGAGCCGCCCGGCGGTGTCGGCCAGCACCAGGTCGACGTTGCGGGCGGCGGCCCTCTGCACGGCGTCGAAGATCACCGAACTGGGGTCCCCCCCCTCCGCGCCCTGGACCAGGTCGGCCCCCACCCGCTCGGCCCACACGCCCAGCTGCTCGGCTGCCGCCGCCCGGAAGGTGTCGCCGGCGGCCATGACGACGGAGCGCCCATCGGCCCGAGCCCGCTTGCCCAGCTTGCCGATGGTGGTGGTCTTGCCCACCCCGTTGACGCCCACGAACAACCAGACGTTGGGCGCGCCGGGCTCGAAGCTCAGCTCGCGGGTCCCCACCGCCAGGCGAGCCTTGAGGTCGCCCTTGAGCTGGGCCATGAGCGCCTCAGGTTCGGTGATGCCCTTCTCGGCCACCTCGGCCCGAAGCTCGTCGAGCACCATGGTCGTGGTGGTCACGCCCACGTCGGCCCGGATCAGGGCTTCCTCCAGCTCGTCCCAGGTCTGCTGGTCGATGGTGCTGCGGGCCAGGATGGAGCTGACGTAACCGGCCAGCAGGCTGCGGGCCTTGGCCAGACGGTCGCGGAAGCGGGGCTTGACCGCTTCGGCCTGCTCGGCTTCGACGGCCTGGGCCAGCGCCTCTTCGATCTCGGCCACGGTGGCGTCATCGGGCTCGGGGCCGCCGACGTCGCCCAGGCCCTCCACCGAGGGCGCCTCGCCGGGCCGGGGTGCCACACCCACGCCCGATGACGGCTGGTTCAGGTCGGCGTCGTCGAGATCGAGTCTCGTCGGGCCGGGCGGGGCCGGCGCGTGCGCGGCACCGTCCGGTCCGGGAGCCGGTGGCTCCAGCTCTTCCTCGTCGCCGGGCCGGCGCTTGGGCACGTAGGCCGCGAGCAACGAGAAGAAGAAGACCAGTAGGGCGGCGAGCAGGATCACGACTTCCATGGCGGGGGCAGCCTAGCCATGGCCCGTGGTCAGCCGATGGCTGCCGCCGCCCGTTCGCTGACCACGCCCGAGGTGCCTCCGGGGGCCATGGTCACCCCGTAGAGCACGTCGGCAGTCTCCATCGTCCGCTGCTGGTGGCTCACGATGAGGAGCTGGGCCTCCCGCCGGAACTCCCCCACCAGGTCGAGGAAGCGATGGAGGTTGACGTCGTCGAGGGCGGCCTCCACCTCGTCGAGCACGTAGAACGGCGAGGGCCGGCTGCGGAAGACGGCGAAGAGGTAGGCCAGGGCGGTGAGCGAGCGCTCGCCGCCCGAGAGCAGGGAGATCGAGCGGACGTTCTTGCCCGCGGGCCGGGCCCGGACCCGGATGCCGGTCCCCAGGGGGTTGGCCGGATCGGTGAGCTCGAGCGATCCCTGTCCGCCGGGGAACAACAGGCTGAACAGGCGGGAGAAGTTCTCGGCCACGTCGGCGAAGGCGGCCACGAACACGTCGACGATCTCGGCGTCGACCGTGCGGATGACCTTGGCCAGCTCCCTCCGGGACGCCTTGACGTCGTCGAGTTGGCTGTCGAGGAACTCCTGGCGCTCCCGCAGCGCCACCGCCTCCTCCAAGGCCAAGGGGTTGATGGGGCCCAGCAGGCGCGTCTCCCGCTCCAACTCCCGGCTGCGAGCCAGCGCGCCGACACCCTCGGGCAGCGGGGGACACCCGGCCAGGGCGGCGGCCTCGGGCTCGACGTCGAAGTCGCGCCGTAACGTCTCCAGCGCGGCATCGGTCCGCAAGCTGAGCTCCTGGGCCTCCATCTCCGCCCGGGTGCGGCGGGCCCGGAGCGCTTCGAGGTGCTGCTCCAGCTCGACCCGCCGACCCCGCAGCCCCTCGAGGTGCTGGGAGCGGGCCCGGGCCCTCTCGACCTCGAGGCGCCGACGCTCGCGCCCGGCGACGAGGATCTCCTCGAGTCGTCCCCCCCGCTCGTCGACCAGTGCCGACAGCCGGTCGATGGCAACCAGGCGCCGGTCGAGCTCGACGCGACGAGCCTCGGCCCGGGCCCGGGCCGCCAGATTGCCGGCCAGGCGTCCGTCGACCTCGTCGAGGCGCTGGCGCAGCCAGCACCGGCGGTCGACAAGGGCGCTGGCCCGGACCTCGATGTCGCTGCGCAGCGCTCGCAGCGCCGCCGCCCGCTCGTCGCACCGACGCCGGGCCACCTCCAACTCACGCCGGCGGGCAGTGGCGTCGGCCTCGGCCGACTCGAGGGCAGGCAGGACCTCCTCGAGCTCGTGCACCCGTCGTCGATCACGGGCGACGGCCTCCTGCAGCGAGGCGAGCTGACGGCCCACGTCGTCGATCTCGGCCGCGACCGTCTCGACCTCCCGGGTCACCCGAGCCACGGCCGCGTCGGTCCCGACCACCGTGGCCTGCTCGTCTTGGGCGCGCCGGGCCGCACCCGCCTCGGCGGCACGGGCGCAATCCAGCGCCGCCCGGGCCCGCTCCATGTCGGCCTCGGCCTGCTCGACCCCCGTCGTCGCCGAAGCCACCCGTCTCCGGGCCTCCTCCAGCACCCCGCTCGTGGGCCCGGCTGCCTGGTCACCGACCCTCCAACCGTCAGGAGCGAAGCGGTCGCCGGCCAGGGTGACCACCACGGCACCGGGATGGGACACGACGACATCGAGAGCGTCGTGCCAGGCGTGCGGACCGGTGCCGCCCACGCACACTGCCGGGCCCAGCAGGCGATCGAGCAGCGGGGCGACCTCGCACCGGCGGGGGTGGACGTGGGAGCGCACCCGCTCGCCGGCGCTGGCTGCCTCGGACGTCGCCTCGCCGGTGGCCACGTCGTGGCTCGCCAACTCCGTCGACGCTGGTTCGCTCGCCCAACGCTCGCTCAACGACGGCTCGGTCCCCAGCCCGAGGACGACCCCGGCCCCGTCGTCGCGCAGGCGTGCCAGGCAGCGCCGGACGACCTCATGGTCACCGCCCACCACCACCGCACCCAGGGCGGCGCCGGCCGCGGCCTCGAAGGCGGCCTCCCAACCGGGGTCGACGTCGACCAGCTCGGGCAGGGTGGCGACCACCTCGGCCACCTCGGCGAGGCGCTCGACGCCGGCCCGGGCCCGAGCCTCGTCGAGCGCGGCCGTCAGCGCGTCGGCCCGAGCGGTCCAGCTGTGGCGCTGGCCGTCCGCGGCCCGCAGCTGCGCCTCTGCCTCGCTCCTGGCCACCTCGGCCCGGGCCACCTCGGCGGCGGCGGCGCCGTGACCGGCCTGCGCCCGGGTGAGGTCCCGCCGAGCGCCGACCAGGCGACCGACCAGCTCGTCGCGCTCGGCCGTCACTCTCTGCTTGCGCTCCGCCAGCGCCGTCGCCCGCAGTCGAGTGCGGGCACACTCCGCGTCACCGCGCTCGACAGCCGACCTCACCAGAGCCAGCTCGGTCCTGGCCTCCCGGGCCCTGTCGACGGGAGACGGCGCACCGCCGGCGACGGCAGCGCCATCCGAAGCCTCCAGGGCGTCGACCTCCTCGGCCAGTGCCGCCTCGGCCCCCGCCAGGCGCTCGACCTCCGGGGCGAGCAGAGCCGACGCCTCCTCGGCCGCCTCCAGCTCCCGGCGCAGACGCCAGGCCTCCTCCTCCAGGCTGGCCACGACCGTCTCGTCCATCGCCGCAGCCCGATCACGTAGCGCCCCCCGACGCCGCTCGGCCAGGACCGCCGTCAGCCCCCGGGCCTGCTCGCGCAGCCGCTCCGCCCGTCCCCACATCTCCGCCGAGCCATCGGTGCCCGCCGTCACCAGCGACCGCTGGGCGGCGTCGAGCTCGGCATCCACAGCCCGCTGCCCGGCCCGGGCCTCGGCCTCCTCGGCGCCGAGGGAGGCCCGCGAGTCCTCGTTCGCCGCCCGCCGCGCCGCCAGCGTCACCAGCTCCCGCCCCGCCAGGTGGAGGCGAATGGCACCGAGCTCAGCCACCAGCTCGCCGTGGCGCCGGGCGGCCTCGGCCTGGCGCTCGAGAGGCCGCAGCTGGCGCCGGGCCTCTCGGGCCAGGTCGGTGAGGCGGACCAGGTTGGCCTCGGTGGAGGCCAGGCGGCGCTCGGCCCTCTCCTTGCGGCGGCGGAACTTGAGGACCCCGGCGGCCTCCTCGATGACGGCCCGGCGCTCCTCGGGACGGGCCTCGAGCACGGCGTCGATCTGGCCCTGGCCCACGATGACGTGCTGGGTCCGGCCCACGCCCGAGTCGCTGAGCAGCTCTTGGATGTCGAGCAGTCGACACGGGACCTGGTTGACGGCGTACTCGCTGGCCCCGGTGCGAAACAACGTGCGGCTGATGGTGACCTCGGCCACGTCGATGGGCAGCATGCCCGAGGCGTTGTCGATGGTGAGGCTCACCTCGGCCCGCCCCAGCGCCGGCCGGCTGGCGCTACCGGCGAAGATGACGTCGTCCATCTTGGCCGAGCGCAGCACCCGCGGGCCCTGGGCGCCCAGCACCCACGCCACCGCATCGACCACGTTGGACTTGCCGCTGCCGTTGGGCCCCACCACCACGGTGATGCCCGGCTCCAGGTGCAGCGTGGTGGTGTCGGCGAAGGACTTGAAGCCCCGCAGGGTCAGGCTCTTGAGGTACACGTGGCCAAAAGGCTAGGCGCGAGCCCGCCGGCCCCGGTGGACCGGGTCATCCCGTCGCCGCTCGGCGGGAGACCACCACCATCCGCTCGGCCACCTGCGCCGCTGCCCCACCGTCGACCGATGCGACCGCCGCCTCGTAGCCCGCGGCCAGGTCCTCCACGACACCCGCCGCCACCAGGCCGGCGGCGGCGTTGAGCAGCACCAGGTCGCGGTGGGCGCCCCGCTCCCCGTCGAGCACCCGCCGGGCCAGGTCGAGGTTGGCCCGGGCGTCGCCACCCCGAATGGCCGCCGCCTCGGCCCTGGGGATGCCCAGGACCAGCGGGTCGACCTCGCTGACCCTCACCCCGCCCTCGTGCAGCTCCAGCACGGTAGACGTGGTGGTGGTGGTCAGCTCATCGAGACCGTCGTGGCCGAAGACCACCAGCGCCCGCTCGGTGCCGGTGGCCTCCAACACCCCTACCAAGCGCTCGGCCATGGCCGGGTCGCTGACGCCCACCACCTGGCGGCGAACCCCGGCCGGGTTCGTCAGGGGACCGAGGAAGTTGAACACCGTGGGCACCCCCATCTCCCGGCGGGTTGGGCCGGCGTGGCGCATGGCGGGGTGGAAGCGGGGGGCGAAGCAAAAGCCCATGCCCGCCTCGGTCACGCAGCGGGCCACCCCGGCGGGACCGAGGTCGATGGTCATACCCATGGCCTCGAGCAGGTCGGCCGAGCCGCTGGTCGACGACGCCGCCCGGTTGCCGTGCTTGCACACCGCCACCCCGGCACCGGCGATGACGAAGCCGGCGATCGTCGACACGTTGAAGGCGGCCCGGCGCCGGCTGGCCGCCCCACCGCTGCCGCAGGTGTCCACTGCGACCAGGCCCACCGGGAGCTCGACGCGCTCAGCGACGTCACGCATGGCCTCCACCAGCCCGCGCATCTCCTCGACCGTCTCGCCCTTGGCGCGCAACGCCACCAGGAACGCCGCCAGTTGGGCCGAGGTGGCGGCCCCGTCGAGCACCTCGGCCAGCGCGGCCCGGGCGTGGGCCGCGCTGAGATCCTCACCGGCCAGGAGCGGTCGCAGCACGCCGGGCCACCCACCCAGCTCCTCGAGGGTGGCGCTCACCCTGGCGAGGGGACCACGGCGCGGCTCACGCCGAACGGCGCCGGTGGCGCAGCATCCGGCGCCGCTCCCGCTCGGTCGCGCCGCCCCACACACCATCGCGCTCCCGATGGGTCAAGGCGTGCTCCAGGCAGGCTTGGCGCACGGGGCAGACCACGCACACCTCTTTGGCCGCATCGGCCTCGTCGTCCTCGTCGAGGGGGTAGAAGACGTCTGGATCGATGCCCCTGCACGCCGCGTGCTGTCGCCAGGTCTGCTTCATGTGCGACTCCTGTTGCTTGCTGGACCGTGACCGACGGTGCCCGAGGATGCAGTATGGTGCAGCGGGCCGGGGCGCGTCCAGGGTGAAGCGCGCTCCTCCTCGGCCCCCGATCGCGCCACGATGACCGGGTCCCCGTACCCTCGAGCCATGGCCCGCGCACTACGCAGCCGTGCCGGCGGCTGACCCCGCGGGCCCCGGCCCGGCGGGCGTCGGTGTGTCGACGTGAGGAGCGTCGAGCCCGGCGCGGTGCTCCCCGGTGCCCTGACCGCCGCGGTCATCGCCCTACCCGTGGGTCTGGCCGGCCAGATCGTCGTGGATGGCACCAGGACCAACAGCAGCGTCCTCGCCCTGGTGTTCCTTGTCCCCATCCTGGTGGCGTTCGCGGCCGGTGGCTTCGTCACCGCCCGCCGGGCCGGCGCCGCCCCCCTGACCAACGGGGCGCTGGCGGCGGTGGCTGCCTTCGCCCTCATCCAGGGCGTGGGCGTCGTGCGCCGCCTGGTCAGCGGTGAGGACATCTCGCCGGCGAGCCTGGCCTTCGCCGCCTTCTTGGCCTACTCCTGTGGGCTCGTGGGCGCCCTCGCCGCGCAGCGCCAGGCCACCGGGAGGGCTTCGGGCACCAGCGCCGCCGGCCAGACCACCGACCCGGAGTCGTGACGGTCGAGGTGGACGGCGCACCTACCGCCTGGTGCCCTCGCCTGGACGCTGATCGAGCGAGGCTGGTGGCACCGGTGAATGCGGCATACAGCTATTGACACGTTCTGGCAATGGACACACCATGGCAGGATCAGCGTCGACACGCACCCGTCCCCGCAACCAGCCCTGCCGGCCGCCCTCGAGGCGACCTTCGCCGCCCTGCACAGCGACGCAGCCTCAGCTCGCGACCGCCTGCGCCAACCGCGTTCCCGGTCCCGTCCACGAGGCACCCCTTTGCTGTGGGACGCCGGTCCCATCGACCCCCGCCCCGACGACTGCTGGCGCTGCGATGCGGCGGCGTCGGCCGACACGCTCGGCCTGTGCCCGGCGTGTCGCAGGGAGCTCTGCGCCTGAAGGCCTTGCCGCCAGCGAGTTGCAGGGACGCCGGCTCAGCCGGTGGGGCGGCCGTCGGCGACCACTGCGGGGTTCCGACCCCGCGCCTGGTAGACGACCGGATGGCTGGGCCCGTCGAGTAGGACCTCGTCGGGGTCGATCCACCCGACGACGACGCACTCGTGCTCCCAGCGCTCGCCGGTGTCGGCGAGGTACACGAAGCGCTCGCCCTCCCGTAGGCGGTACAACCGAGCCCGCCGGTCGTCGACGAGGTCGCGTCGGCGCAACCCGTCGACCGCTTCGCCCGCCCGGGAGCCGTCCTCGAAGGAGTACTCGCGCCCACTGCCCAGCTCCCAGCGACCGAAGGCCTCGTCGATGGCCAGGGCCAGGTCGGCGAAGGTGTGGCGCGGTGAGGCGATCAGCACCCGCTCGGGCCGAGGCAGCGTCAGCGCCCGCCCGGTGCAGGCTCGCAGGGTGACGCCGATGGACAGGCACCGCATCTCGGGCAGAGGCAGCCGATTCGCCTGAAGGGGCTTGGTCTTCTGCATGGGCGGGATGCTGGCAGGCCTTGGGCCTGAAGTGGTGGACCCGCCTCAGACGGCGAAGTGGTCGATGGGGCCGTGCCCCTGGCCGAGGCGCCATCCTGCCGACGCCTCGAGGCCCCGACGCACGTAGGCC
The DNA here is from genome assembly GCA_019348495.1 of Actinomycetota bacterium. Classification (GTDB taxonomy): domain Bacteria; phylum Actinomycetota; class Acidimicrobiia; order Acidimicrobiales; family CADCSY01; genus JADDRA01. Next base: position 28,167 of record JAHWJI010000013.1, read on the forward strand.
TTGGCCGCGCAGACCGCAGGGAGGAGCTCGCCGCCGAGGGCCAGGCCGGCGGCGATGGCCGAGGCCAGGCTGCAGCCGGTTCCGTGGTTGTTGGTGGTCGCCGTGCGGGGCCCCCCCAGCTCGTGGAGGCCCTGGCCGTCCCACACCACGTCGACGGCCACGTCGGCGTCGAGGTGGCCGCCCTTGACCACCACGGCGCCGGCACCGGTGGAGGCGGCCAGCTCCCGCGCCGCCTCGCCCATGTCAGCCACCGACTGGAGCGTCCGGCCGACCAGGACCGAGGCCTCACGGAGGTTGGGCGTGACCACTGCGGCGTGAGGGAACAGCAGGCGGCGATAGGCCTCCTCGGCCTCGACCTCCAAGAGGCGGTCGCCGGCGGCGGAGACCATGACCGGGTCCACCACCAGGGCGGGAAGGCGCCCGCCGGCGGCGTAGCGGGCCACCAACTCGATGATCTCGGCGGTGGCGAGCATGCCCGTCTTGGTGGCGCGCACGTCGAAGTCAGCCAGCACGGCCTCGATCTGGGCGGCCACGATCTCGGCCGGCACCACGTGCACGCCGTGGACTCCCACGGTGTTCTGGGCGGTCAGGGCGGTGATGGCGGTGGTGGCGAACACGCCGTGGGCGGCCAGGGCGCGCACGTCGGCCTGGATGCCGGCTCCCCCGCCCGAGTCGGAGCCGGCGATCACCAGCGCCACCGGCGGCGTGACGCTCATCGGGCGCCGGCCTCCACCGAGGAGCCGGACAGGGCGACGAGCAACCGGGTCACGGTCCGAGCCGGCTCGGGACTGGACATGACCGTCCCCATGACCGCCACACCGGCAGCGCCGGCGGCGATGCAGTCGCCGGCCGACGCCTCGCTCACGCCGCCGAGGGCGAACAGCGCCAGGTCGCTGGCCCCGGCCAACCGGGCCAGCCCGGCCATGCCCAGCACCGGGCCGTAACCGGGCTTGGACCGGCTCGCCAACACGGGTGAGACGGTGGCGTAGTCGGCGCCTTCGTGCGCCGACGCCTGCACCTCGGCCCGGTGATGGCACGACCGGCCGACGAGGAGGTCGGGGTGACGGCCGGGCCAGGGGTCGGCGCCGGCGAGGTGGACGCCGGCGGCGCCCGTGGCCCGGGCCAGCGCGACGTCGGCACCGGCGATGAGCAGGACCCCGCCCACCGGCGCCAGCACCGCCTGCAGGGCGTACGCCAGCTCCTCGCGCCGGCCCCGGGTCAGGTCCTTCTCCCGCAGCACCACGGCCCGGGCGCCCCCCGCCACCGCCTCGGCCACGGAGGCCACCAGCCCGAGGCGGGCGGCCTGGTGGCGGTCGGTCAGCACCAGCAGCGCCGGCAGGCTCACCCCTCGTCCCCGTCCCACTCGGCCAGGCCCTCAGTGGGGGTGGAGGCCACCGCGTGGCGGCGGATGGGTATGCGCCCGGCCCGGCGGGCGAGGTACCCCGACTCCACGGCCTTGCGCATGGCCTCGGCCATGCGCACCGGTTCCTGAGCCCGGGTCACGGCGGTGGCCAGCAACACGGCGTCGCAGCCCAACTCCATGGCCCGGGCGGCGTCAGAGGCGGTGCCCACCCCGGCATCGAGCACCACCGGCACCGAGAGCTGCCCGGTGATCATGGCCAGGTTGTAGGGGTTGTTGATGCCGGCACCACTGCCGATGGGCGAGCCCAGGGGCATGACTGCCGCGCACCCGAGGTCCTCCAGGCGTCGAGCCAGGACGGGGTCGTCGTTGGTGTAGGCCAGGACCACGAAGCCGTCGTCGACCAGGTCCTCGGCGGCGTCGAGGAGCTCGACGGCGTCGGGCAACAGGGTGCGGTCGTCACCGATGACCTCCAGCTTGATCCAGTCGGTCTCGAACGCCTCCCGGGCCAGGCGGGCGGTGCGCACCGCGTCCTTGGCCGTGAAGCACCCGGCGGTGTTGGGCAACAGGCGGACCCCGGTGCGGCCCAAAACGTCGAGGATCGAGCCCTGGGCGACCGGGTCGATGCGGCGCAGCGCCACCGTGGCCATCTCCGCCCCGGCGGCCACGAGGGAGGCCTCGAGCACCTCGAGGCTGGCGGCGCCACCCGTGCCGAGGATGAGCCGGGACCCGAAGCTCACCCCGCCGATGGCCAGGGCGTCGTCGCCCAGCTCGACTGCGACCGTGTCCATGGCCTTCATCCTCCCTGCATGGCGCCGAGCACCTCGACCCGGTCGCCGTCGTCCAGCGCGCGCCCGGCCCAGGCACCCCGGGACACCACCTCGCCGTTGACCGCCACCGCCACTCCCTTGGGAGCGGCACCCAGCTGGGCGGCCAGATCGGCGACGGTGCAGCCGGTGGCCACCGTGCGATGCTCGCCGTTCACCATCACCCTCACGAGGCCACCCGTTCGAAGCGCCGGGGCGAGAAGGCCCTGATCGACGCCGGCACCGCGCCGGTGTCGAGGAGCTCTACGATGGCCGCCGCCGTGGCTGGGGCCAACAGGATGCCGTTGCGGTAGTGGCCGGTGGCCACCACCACGCCCTCCACCTCGGTGGGACCGAGGAGCGGGGCGTTGTCAGGGCTACCCGGGCGCAGCCCGGCCCGGTGCTCGACCAGCGCCAGCTCGGCCACGTCGGGCACCAGCTCCAGGGCGGCCCGCAGCAGGTCGTGCACCGCGCCGGCGGTGACCGTGGTGTCATAGCCCCGCTCCTCGACGGTGGCGCCCACCACCGTCTCGCCATCGCTCCTCGCCACCAGGTAGGCGTCCAGGCCCCTGATGTTGTGTTGCGCCAGCGTCTCGCCGGCGGGGCCGCGCAGGCGCAGGATCTGGCCCTTGACCGGACGCAGCGCAGCCGCCACGTCGGCGGGCATGCCTCCCAGCCCGGACGACCAGCACCCGGCGGCGACGATCACGGCGTCGCCGACGACGACCTCACCGCTATCGAGGCTCACCCGACCGGGAGCGACGCCCCGGGCCCGCTGACGGCACTGCGACACGCCGAGGCGCCGGCCCGCCTCGAGGAGGGCCACTCCCAGGCGGCGGGGGTCGACCTGGTGGTCGCCGGGCACCAGGGCACCACCGCGTACGCCCGGGGCCAGGGCCGGCTCGAGGCGGCGCAGATCCCGGCTGCGCAGGCGCTCGACCTCCAGGCCCAGGCTGCGCTGGTAGGCCACCAGCTCATCCAGAGCGGCCAGGTCGTCGGCGTCGCGGGCCACGCTGAGCGTGCCCGACTCCCGGTAGCCGGTGCGCAATCCCGAGCACTCCTCCAGCTCGGCCACGAAGTCGGGGTAGCGGGCGCTCGAGTCCAAGTTGAGCGCCAGCAGCGCCTCTTCGCCGTAGTGGACCTCGGTGACGGGCGCCAGCATGCCCGCAGCCACCCCGGTGGCTCCCCCACCGGGCACGGGGTCGACCACGGTGACGTCCATGCCCCTCGCTGCCGCCCGCCAGGCGATGCTCAGCCCGATCACCCCCCCGCCCACCACGATCACCTTCATGCCCGCGACCGTGCCCAACCTTCGACGGTCCCCACCAGGGCCTCGGTGGCCGTGAGAGGACCCAGCCAGGAAGCGCCGGGAGCGCCGGGAGCGCCGGGAGCGCCGGGAGCGAAGGCGGCACCGGCCACGGCCACGCCGTGGGCCCCGGCGTCGAGCAGCTCGGGGATCCGCCCGGGCGTCACCCCGCCGATGGCGATGACGGGAACGTCGACGGCGGCCGCCACCCGACCCACCCCGGCCGGTCCGATGGGGTCGGGCAGGCCCGTCTTGGTCGAGGTGGCGTAGGCCGGGCCCACCCCCACGTAGTCGGCGCCCTCGGCCTGCGCCTGTCGGGCCGTCACCGGGTCCCGACAGGTGGCTCCCACCACCAGGTCGGGTCCCACCAGCGCCCGGACCGCGGCCACGGGCAGGTCGTCGGCCCCCAGGTGGACGCCGTCGGCCCCGGCGGCCAGCGCTATGTCGGCCCGGTCGTTGACCAGGCACCAGGCCCGGGCCCGGTGGCAGCGGGCCACCACCGCCCCAGCCAGCTCCACGCGGGACCGGTCGGTCCCCTCCTTGGTCCGCAACTGCACCAGCGGCGCACCACCGGCCAGCACGGCCCCGACCGACGCCAGGACGACCTCGGGCGCCCCGGCCAGGGTCACCAGGTGCAGGCGGGGCAGGTCGGCGCGACGGCGCTCAGGCGTCACCGACGGGGGCCGCCGCCCCGGCCCGGTCGCGCACATCGTGGCTGATGCGCATGGAGCAGAAGTTGGGGCCGCACATGGAGCAGAAGTGGGCCGACTTGGCTGCACCGGCCGGCAGGGTGGCGTCGTGGTAGGAGCGGGCCGTCTCGGGGTCCATGGCCAGGTTGAACTGGTCCTCCCAGCGGAAGTCGAAGCGGGCGGCCGACAGGGCGTCGTCCCATACCTGGGCACCGGGATGGCCCTTGGCCAGGTCGGCAGCGTGAGCGGCGATCTTGTAGGCGATCACCCCCTCCTTGACGTCGTCGCGGTCGGGCAGGCCCAGGTGCTCCTTGGGGGTGACGTAGCAGAGCATGGCCGTGCCGTGCATCCCGATGGTGGCCGCGCCGATGGCCGAGGTGATGTGGTCGTAGCCCGGAGCCACGTCGGTGGTCAGCGGACCGAGGGTGTAGAAGGGCGCCTCGTGGCACAGCTCGATCTGGCGATCCACGTTCTCGGCGATCTTGTGCAGGGGAACGTGCCCCGGACCCTCCACCATCACCTGCACGTCGTGGCGCCAGGCCCGCTCGGTGAGCTCACCGAGGGTGGCCAGCTCGGCGAACTGGGCCTCGTCGTTGGCGTCGGCGATGCAGCCCGGGCGCAACCCGTCGCCCAGCGAGAAGGCCACGTCGTAGCTGGCCATGATCTCGCAGATGTCCTCGAAGTGGGTGTAGAGGAAGTTCTCCTTGCCGTGCGCCAGGCACCAGGCGGCCATGATCGACCCGCCCCGGCTGACGATGCCGGTGACCCGACTGGCGGCCAGGTCGATGTAGGCCGCCCGCACGCCGGCGTGGACGGTGAAGTAGTCGACACCCTGTTCGGCCTGTTCGACGAGCGTGTCGCGGTACAGCTCCCAGGTCAGCTCCTCGGCCTTGCCGTCGGTCTTCTCCAGGGCCTGGTAGATGGGCACCGTGCCGATGGGCACCGGCGAGTTGCGGATGACCCACTCCCTCGTGGTGTGGATGTCGGCACCGGTGGAGAGGTCCATCACCGTGTCCGCCCCCCAGCGGGTGGCCCACGTCAGCTTCTCGACCTCCTCCTCGACGGAAGAGGTGACCGAGGAGTTGCCGATGTTGGCGTTGACCTTGACCAGAAACGCCCGGCCGATGACCATCGGCTCCGACTCGGGGTGGTTGACGTTGGCGGGCAGGATGGCCCGGCCCCGGGCCAACTCGTCCCGCACCACCTCCGGCGCCACCCCCTCGCGGATGGCGGCGAAGGTCATCTCGGGGGTGATCTCACCCCGGCGGGCGTAGTGGAGCTGGGTGACGTTGGCTCCGGGGCGGGCCCGCACGCAGCCTTCGCCGCCCCTGCGCTTGGGCCCGGCGCCGTTGCCGCCGGCCTGCCCCTTGCCGTGAGGCTGGCCACCGTCGGACTGCCCGCTGTTGGCCAGCGCCACCCGCCGGCGCCCGTCGTCCCGGCGGTTCACCGGTCGACCGGCGTAGGCCTCCACGTCACCCCGGGACTCGATCCAGTCCCGGCGCAGCGCCGCCAGTCCCTCGGCCGCCACGCTGCCGGGCCCGCTGGTGTCGTACAGGCGCACGGGCTCGTTGGCCACCGGCCCGTCCCGACCCTGGGTGGGGTGCAGGGCCACCTCCCGGAAGGGCACCCGTAGCCCGCCAGGCCCCTCCACGTAGCGCTTCTGGGCCGCCAGCAAACCGTCGTCCATGTCGCTCCCTCCGCCGGCATTACCCGGATCAGGTTCGCGGTCGGCGCCCGCAGGCGCCCTCTCAGCCCGGTCCGTCCGAGCTCCCGTCCCGTTGTTTCTACCAGCCCGGGGACCCCCCGGCGCAGTCGGTGGCGACACGGCCGGAACTACATCCGTGTAATTGTCGCACCCGGTTCCTACCATGGGCTCATGAAGGTCGCCGCCCTGGGAGACGCCCACCTCGGTCGCTCCTACCTCCCGTACACCGCCGAGGGGGTGAACGTGCGCGAGCTCGACTTCGAGGCCTCCTTCGACGCCGCCGTCGACCTGGCCCTGGCCCAGGCGCCCGACGCCGTGTTGTGGCTGGGGGACATCTTCGACCACCCCCGCCCCACCTACCGCTCCTACCGGCTGGCGCAGCGGGCCCTGTCGCGGATCCGCGACCACGGTGTCCCCGCCGTGGTCATCACCGGCAACCACGACACGCCCCGCCTGCCCGGCACCGGCAGTCCCTACGCGGCCCTGGCCGACACCTTCGGCGCCGACGTCTACTTCGCCCACCGCATGGCCTACGAGCGCATAGAGCTGGCGGGCCTGGTGGTGCACGCCGTGCCCCAGATGCTGAGCGCCGAGGCCACCGTCGAGGCCCTCGACCAGGCTGCGGCGTCCCGCTCGCTCGACTGCTCCAACCTGTTGTTGGCCCACCCGCTGGTCCCTTCGGTCGAGCGTCGCTACGCCGACATCAACGAGATCGAGGTCGACGACCGGCTGCTGCGGGCCGACCTGGTGCTGCTCGGCCACTACCACGTCCACACCCGGGTCCGCCCCGGCGTCTGGTACGCCGGCTCCACCGACACCTTCACCTTCGCCGACGACCCCGGCCGGCCCAAGGGCATCGTGGTGCTCGACACCGACACCGGGCGCTGCCGGCACCTGGCCCTACCGCACCAGCGCGCCCTGGTGACCCTGCCGGGCATCGACGCCCTGGGCCTGTCGCCCGACGAGGTGGCCGCCCTGGTGTTCGAGCGGGTGGCAGCCGTCCCCGAGGGGGCGGTGGCCCGCCTCTACCTCGACGGCGTCGACCCCGAGGCCTACCGCCTGCTCGACCTCCACGCCGTGCACGAGGCCGCCGGCGCCGCCCTGCACCTCAAGATCGAGCCCAGCTTCGTCGATGCCGCCACCCCGGTCACCGACCTGGCCGACCTGGCCTCGATGCCCGCCCGCTGGGACGGCTACGTCGACGGCCAGGACCTGACCGGTTTCGACGCCGCCAACATCCGCCAGCTCGGCCACGACTACCTGGTCCGGGCGGTGGAGGAGGCGGGCTAGGCCGGTGCGCATCACCCGCCTGCGCCTGGGCAACTACCGGGTCTTCGCCGACGAGCTCGAGCTGGAGGTCCCGCCCGGCCTGGTGGGCATCTACGGCGCCAACGGAGCGGGCAAGTCGGCGCTGGTGGAGTCCATACCCTTCGCCCTGTTCGGCTGGTCGCGCACGGGCAACGACCAGGTGCGCACGTCGGGGGTCGACGACGAGGCGCGGGTCGAGGTCGAGCTCGAGCACGAGGGCCACCTCTACTCCGTCCGGCGCACGATCAGCGGGGTCAACCACACGGTCAGGGCCCAGGTCCAGGCCGACGGTCACCACGTGGCCGAGGGCGTACGGGACACCAACCGCTACCTCCGGTCGATCCTCGGCCTCGACGACACCGCCTTTCGGTCCTCGGTCTTCGCCGAGCAGAAGCAACTGGCTGCCTTCTCCAGCACCACCCCGGCCAAACGCCGCGACCTGGTGCTCAAGCTGCTCGGCATCACCCCCGTCGACGCGGCGCGTGATCGAGCCCGGCGCGACGCCCGGTCGGCCCACGGCGACCTCGAGCGGGTGCGGGCGCTGCTGCCCGACCTCGAGTCTCTGGCGGCAGCCGGCGAGGCGGCCCGGGCGGCGGCGGCGGCCAGCAGGGAGGAGGCCGAGCGGAGGGGGGCCGAGCTGGACGATCGTCGTCGCCAGCTCGGCCGAGCCCGGCGTGTTCACGACGAGCTGGCCGTGCGGGCGGCCGAGCACGAGTCGCTGGTGGCCGAGGGCCGTGAGGTGCGCCGCCAGCACGACACGGTGGTGGTCCGCTTGGCCCGCCTCGGCGAGGAGCTGGCCGACCTCGCTGACGCACGGGCACGAGTGGCAGCCTTGGCCGAGTCGGCCGGCGGACTGGCCGAGTGCGAGGCCCGCCTCCGGGCCGCCGAGGAGGTGCGCCGGGCGGAGCGGGCGTTGGCGGCGGTGGTGGTCGGTCCGCACCCGGCCAGTCCCGACGAGGCGGCTGGCGAGCGAGCCCGCACTGCTGCCGAGCAGGCCCAGTCGGTGCTCGACGCCCACCGGGCCCAGCTCGGCGAGGTCCGTCGGTCCGCCGAGCAGGCGGCAAAGGTGCTCGGCGATGCCAGCCGGCTGACGGGCGAAGCCGACTGCCCCCTGTGCGGCCAGTGTCTGGGAGCGGCCTTCGAGCAGGTCCAGGCTCACCGGGGCGAGGAACTGGCCGATGCCCAACGGCGGCTGGCCGAGCTGACCGCCGCCGAGGCCGGTCTGGTTCGGTCGGCCCAGCAGGCCAGGGCCGAGGAGCGACGGATCGGCACCGAGCTGGATCTGGCTCGCCAGGCCCGCAACGCCTGGGACCAGCGCCGAACAGCTGCGCACGCTGCCCGACAGGCGCTCGACGAGGCCACCGCCGGCATCGATCCCCCGTTGCAGCCCGACGAGGAGGTTCGCCTGGCGGTTGAGGTCCAACGCCGGCGCCAGGCGGGGGCCGAGCGACAGCGCCTGCAGGGCCGCCTCGAGCGGGTGCCCCAGGCCGAGGCCGAGGCCGACGCCTGTCGCGCCGACCTGGACACCCTGGCCGGCCGTCTCGGCACCCTGCGCGAGAAGGTACGGGGCCTGGCCTTCTCCCCCGACGCGCTGGCCGAAGCCCGCCAGGCCCTCGAGCTGGCCGAGCAGGCCCAGGACCAGGCCGACCGGGACGCCCGCGGGGCCGACCTACAGGCAGCCCGCGACGAAGCCCGGGCCCAGGAGGCCCGTCGTTGCACGGCTGCAGCCCAGGAACAGCACTTGGCGCTGGCCACCCTGGCCGAACAGGCCCGCCACCTCGGTCGCCTGGCCGAGCTCTTGGGGGCCTTTCGCAACGAGCTGGTGGGCGCCGTAGGGCCCCGCCTGTCGCGCCAGGCCGCCTCGCTGTTCGCCGAGCTCACCGACGCCGAGTACGACGAGCTCCAGGTCGACCCCGAGACCTACGGCATCAACATCTGTGACCAGGGGGTGGCCTACGGGCTCGAGCGCTTCTCCGGCTCGGAGAGCGACCTGGCCAGCCTGGCCCTGCGGGTGGCCATCAGCGAGCACCTCTGCTTCCAGTCGGGGGGCCAGATCGGGCTGCTCGTGCTCGACGAGGTCTTCGGCCCCCTCGACGCCGATCGCAAGGACCGCATGCTGCGGGCGCTGGAGCGGTTGCGGGGCCGCTTCCGCCAGGTCCTGGTGGTCACCCACGAGGACGACCTCAAGGACCAACTCCCGAGCGCCATCGAGGTGGTGAAGCTCCCGGGCCGGCGGGCGAGGGCCCACCTGCTGGAGCGTCCCTGAACCCTGGCGCCTCGGATGAGGCGTCACCGATCACGGCGTTGGCGGTTTGCCCCCTGCGGCGGGAGCGGCGGGTGAAGGCCACCGCTCGGGCGGTGCATCGTCCTCGGTCTGGGGCGCCGACTCTCGGTAGACGGGGGACCGCGGCGAGCCCGCACGATGACGTCGACGGCGAAGCGCTCGGCGCCGCCCTCGTCGACGCCCGCCGGCAGTCGCAGACTCTCGGCTCGTTCGATGTGCAGATCGGCGAGATCGGCGACGATCCCCTCGGTGGTCAAGAGCAACGAAGGGTCCCGGGGCCCTCCACCGGAGCTCTCGTGGAGATGGCTGACGTCCTAGCCGACCACGAGGATGACACCTCCCGGGCGAAGGGATGTGGCTGCGTGCCGCAGGAGCGCCCGACGCTCGGTCGCCGCGAGGTGCACGAAGAACTGGAGCACCAGGTCGAAGGTGCACGGGGGAAGGTGGTGGGATCGCAAGTCGGCGACCATCCAGTTGACCTCGACACCCCGGCGCTCGGCCAGACGCCGGGCCTTGGCCATGCCGACGTCGGAGAAGTCGACCGCGGTCACCCGCCATCCCTGTTCGGCCAGCCACAGCGCGTTGCGCCCTTCGCCGCTGCCCAGGTCGAGGGCACGCCCCGGCGACAGGGCAGCCACCTCGGGCCCGAGGAAGTGTGAGGGGTCGGCGGTGAACACCAGCTCCTCTTCCCGGTAGCGGATGTTCCATCCCTGGGGGTCCATGGCCCCCAACCCTCGTGTCAGCGGGTGGATTTGCGCGTCGCAGTCACCTCCGCCGGTACGGGCATACTAGGGATGATGGTGAGCCGGCTGGGTGGCCGCGGCACGACGGCCCTGCTGATCGTGTCGAGGAA
>JAHWJI010000140.1 GCA_019348495.1 Actinomycetota bacterium
CCGGACCCACATGATCGAGACCTTCCGCCGGGCCCACGACCACCGGGGATCCGGATTCGTGGAGATCTACCAGAACTGCAACGTGTTCAACGACGGCGCCTTCGCGAAGGTCACGGCCCGCGACGCCAGAGGGCACATGTTGATCCCCCTGGTGCACGGGCGGCCGGTGCGCTTCGGTGCCCACGACGAGCGGGGTGTCGTCGTCGACCGCCAGGGGCGCGTCCGGATCGTGGACGTGGCCGACGTCGGGGAGGATGCGATCCTGGTCCACGACGAGGGGCGGGAGGAGCCCGACCTGGCCTTCATGCTGTCCCGTCTGGCCCGAGGGCCCCACGAGCCCACGCCCATCGGCGTGTTCCGGGCCGTGGAGCGCCCCGACTACGGCCGTCTGGTCAACGACCAGGTGCTGGCGGCTTCTGCCGCGGAGGGCCCCGGCGACCTCGCCCAGCTGTTGGCTTCGGGCACCACCTGGCAGGTGTGACGTCCGGCTCGGAACGAAAGAACCTCTCAAGTTCCCGCCGGCCCCTGCCGATGACCACGTTGCACGTCCCCTGAGGAGCGAGCCGCCCTTCCCCCCGGGCGGCTCGCCCGCGTCGGGGCCCGGTTTCGGGGCTCAGTCCAGGAGGTGGCGGGCGGCGTCGACCACGTCCAGGCCGGGGCCTCCCGACGTCGCCGGCTCGGGGCGGTGGTCCCGCCCCACCAGGGCTGCCACGCACGCCCCGGCGGAAGCGGCCAGTGCCTCGAGGTCGTAGCCGCCCTCGAGGAACAACACCCGTCGCCCGGGTGGGGCGTACTCCAGCACCCGGCGGGTGAGGTCGGCGAAGTCGCCGCTGGAGAGGGCCAGGCCGGTGAGCGGGTCGGCCCGGTGGGCGTCGAAGCCGGCCGAGACCAGCAGCCAGGTGGGGGCGAAGGCCTCCACCATCGGGGTGACCACCTGGTCGAGGGCGGCAAGGGCCACGTCGCCGGTGGCGCCGGCGGGAAGCGGCAGGTTGACCGTTCGCCCCTCGCCCTCCCCCGCGCCCCGCTCCTCCAGCGCCCCCGTGCCGGGATAGAAGGGCCACTGGTGCAGGGAGGCGTACAGCACCCGGCCGTCGGACCAGAACACGTCCTGGGTGCCGTTCCCGTGGTGGTTGTCCCAGTCGACGATCGCCACCCGCTCGCCGCGGGCGGCGAGCACGGCGGCGGTCACCGCCAGGTTGTTGAGCAGGCAGAAGCCCATGGCCCGTGCCGGCGTGGCGTGGTGGCCGGGCGGGCGCACGGCGCAGAAGGCGGCGTCGGCCTCGCCCCGGTCGAGCCGCTCGACGGCGTCCGGCCCGGCGCCGGCGGCGAGCAGGGCGACCTCCCACGAGTCGGGGCCGGCGGCGGTGTCGGCATCGATGACGCCTCCGCCCCTGGCCGAGAGCTGCTCCAGGGCACGCAGGTGCCCGGGGGTGTGCACCAGCTCCAGCTCGGCTCTGGTCGCCGGACGGGGGGCGAAGCGTCGCAGCGCGTCGCTCACGCCGGCGGCCTCGATCCCGTCCAGGACCGCCTCCAGCCGTGCCGGGCGCTCGGGATGGCCGAACCCGGCCTCGTGGTCGAGGAACCGGGGTGAGGTGGCGAGCAGGAGGCTCAGGCGCCCGAACCTAATGCGTGTCACTAGCCTCGCTGGCCATGCCGGGGCTGCGCGTCGTCCGCCTGGGTCCGGAGCGACTGCGGATGGGACCGTGGCGGGGCGACGCCCGGGTGGCGTGCCTGGCGCCCCTGGCCGACACGCCGGGCCCCACGCCGGCGATGGTCCAGCACTGCTGCACCATGCTCGAGCGCCAGGGGTTCTCCGAGGTGGTCACCGCGGCGTTGAGCATCCACGAGCAGCGGGGCTTCCTCCTCTCCGGCTTCGAGGTGCGCGAGGAGCTCCACCTGCTGTCGCGGGATCTCGACACCCTGCCTCGGGTCCCGGACGCGCCGCTGCGGCGGGGACGGCGCCGCGACCGGCGCCCGACGCTCGAGATCGACGCCATGGCCTTTCCTCCCTTCTGGCGCCTCGACGAGACGGGTCTGGTCGACGCCATGGCCGCCACCCCCTCCGCCCGGTTCCGGGTCGCCGGCCACGGCCGGGTCCTCGGCTACGCCGTGTCGGGGCGGGCGGGAGCCCGCGGCTACCTCCAGCGGCTCGCCGTCCACCCCGAGGCCCAGGGACAGGGTCTGGGACGGGCGCTCGTGCTCGACGGCCTGCGGTGGATGCGGCGAGGGGGCGTGATCCGGGCCATGGTCAACACCCAGGTGGAGAACGACCGGGCGCTGCAGCTCTACCAGAGCATGGGCTTCCAGATGGAGCCCACCGGCCTGGCCGTGCTGGT
>JAHWJI010000141.1 GCA_019348495.1 Actinomycetota bacterium
GCTCGCTGGGCCGGGGAGGACGTCGTCGACCTGGCCTTCGGCAACCCGGACATACCTTCGCCGCAGCTGGCCGTGGACAAGCTCGCCGAAGCCGCCCACAACCCCCGCAACCACCGTTACTCGCTCAGCCGGGGCCTACCCAAGCTGCGGGAGGCCTTCGCCGACCTCTACCTGCGACAGTTCGGAGTGGCGCTCGACCCCGAGACCGAGGTCATCAACACCATCGGGGCCAAGGAGGGGTTCAGCCACCTCATGTGGACCCTTCTCCAGCCCGGCGACGCCGCCCTGGTGCCCTCGCCGTCGTACCCCATCCACATCTACGGCCCGCTCTTCGCCGGGGCCGATGTGCGGGAGATGCCACTCGGCGACAGCGAGGCCGACTTCTTCGAGGTCCTGGTGGAGCGCTACGAGTACTCCTGGCCCAAGCCCCGGGTGATCGTGCTGTCGTTCCCCCACAACCCGACCACCACCTGCGTCGACCTCGACTTCATGCAGAAGGTGGTCGACTTCGCCCGGGAGCACGAGGTGGTGGTGGTGCACGACTTCGCCTACGCCGACCTCGGTTTCGACGGCTACCGGCCGCCGTCGATCCTCGAGGCCGAGGGGGCCAAGGAGGTGGCCGTCGAGCTGTACTCGATGACCAAGTCGTTCTCCATGGCCGGGTGGCGGGTGGCGTTCATGGCCGGCAACGCCGAGATGGTCGCTGCCCTGGCCAAGCTCAAGAGCTATCTCGACTACGGGACCTTCCAGCCCATCCAGATCGCCGCCACCGTCACCATGAACGAGGCCGGCGACTACCCGAGCCAGGTGCGCGACGTCTACCAGGCCCGCCGTGACAGCCTGTGCGACGGGCTGGCTCGCATCGGCTGGCCGGTGCGACGGCCCCAGGCGACGATGTTCGTGTGGGCCCCCATCCCCGAGGCCTACCAGGAGAAGGGGTCGGTGGAGTTCGCCAGCGACCTGGTCACCGATGCCAACGTGGCCACCTCCCCGGGCGTGGGCTTCGGCCCCGGCGGCGATGGCTACGTGCGCTTCGCCCTCATCGAGAACGAGCAACGCATCACCCAGGCGGTTCGCAACCTCCGCCGGTCCCTCACCAAGCTGTAGCCCTCCGTGTCCTCGGACCGGGTGGGCCAGCCAGGCGGAAACCGCCCGTTCACAGCGGGCGCGTAGCCTCCGGGCGTGGAACGCTTCGTCGTGCGGGTGTGGCTGCCCGACCGCCCCGGTGCCCTCGGCCTGGTGGCCAGCCGCATCGGCGCCGTGCGGGGGGAGATCCACGGGATCGAGATCCTGGAGCACGACGGGGGACGGGCCATCGACGAGCTGGTGGTCGAGCTCCCCGATCCCACGCTGATCGAGCTGTTGGTGGGCGAGGTCAACGCCGTGGACGGGGTCGACGTCGAGGAGGTGCGCCCGGCGCCGGCGGCGCTGCGGGACCCCCGTTTCGATGCGTTCGAGACCGCCGCCGCCCTCATCGGGGCCGCCAGCGCCGAGGAGGTGCTGCACCTGTTGGTCGAACACGCAGCTGGGGACCTCGAGGCGTCCTGGGCGGCGGTGGTCGAGGGAGCCACCGCCACCGTGGTCGCCACTGTCGGTGTCGCACCTACCGCCGCCTGGCTGGCGGCCGTTGCCGAGCACAGCCGCTCCTCGACGCCCGCAGGGGCGGCCGGTGACGGCGCGCCCGACGACGTGGCCTGGGCGTCGCTGCCCACCGCCGGCCTCGACCTCGTCCTCGGGCGCCAGGGCCGGCCCCTCCGGGCCCGGGAGCGCCACCAGCTCACGGCCCTGGCCGGCATCGCCGACCTCCGCTGGCGCCAGCTGTCCGGAAGCCGACCGCCTCATACCAGGCTCGTCGGCCCTGGCGGACCACTGTCCTGATCCCGAGTACGAAAGATCGTGAACCCCCGAGCCAGGTAGTTCGCCATGGCATGGGGGGCGTCGAGGCTGCAGGTGTGGACCCACACTCGGCTCGCTCCCGGTGTCGCCCAGGCCTGCCGCACGGCCATAGTGAGCAGGTGGCCACCGTGGCCCCGGCCCATGAAGCGCTCCAGGAGTCCGAGATGAGCGATCTCGACGTCACCGTCTCGCGTTGACTCGAGCTCGAAGTATCCGGCGTGGTCGCCACCCAAATTGGCCACCAGGATCTGAACCTCGGGTGCTGCCAGTCGACATCGCCACTGCTCGTCGTCCCACGGGAGACGATCGACCCAGGCCCACTCATGGCCAACGCTTTGGTAGAGATGCCTCGCCAGCTCAGGACCTACCACCATCTCTCTCGCCAATACGAGGTCGGTCGAAGGCGCGGCAGACGGACGGAGCTGGCCGGGATCT
>JAHWJI010000142.1 GCA_019348495.1 Actinomycetota bacterium
TCGGCCAAGTTCTCCCACCGCGGCACGTAGTGCTGGAGGAAGACCTGGCCCACGAGCTCGCCTCGACTCCGCACCCCGGTCTTCTCGAAGATCGACTTCAGGTGGTCCTGCACGGTGTACGGCGACACCGCCAGGTCCTTGGCCATCTGCTTGGTCGACTGGCCCTGGAGGCACAGCCGGGCCACCTGGCACTCTCGCTCCGACAGTCCGTAGGCGAGGGCGACGAGCGGTGCCACCTCGGTGACCGGCGCCGGCTGGATGATGACCGCCGTGCGCCCGCCGCCGTCCCCGCCGTCCCCGCCGGCGTCGTCGAGGCACACCACCCGGGCGGCGCCGGCGGGGAGGCGGCGCTCCAGCCGGCGGCTGGTGAGCAGCACCGGCGCGGCGGCGTCGTCGAGCATGAACGCCAGCCGGTCCGGCGGGTAGGTCGGGTCGAGGGGCAGGCAGGCGCCACCGGCGCGCAGGATGCCGAGCAGTCCCACCGCCATCTCCAGGGAGCGCTCCAGGCAGATCCCCACCAGCACGTCCGGCCCGACCCCCAGCCGGCGCAGCGACGTGGCCAGGGCCTCCGCCCGGGCGTGGAGCTCGGCGTAGGTCAGGGGCTCCCCGCCGGCGACCACGGCCACCGCCTGGGGGCTGGCGGTCACCGTGGCCTCGACCAGCGCCACCAGGGTGAGCGGGTCGGCGGAGACGGCGGCGGCGCCGGAATAACGCAGTGGCGCCGCCGGGTGGGTCACAGCGTCAGCTCCAGCAGGTCGTGGCCGACCACCACCTCACCGTCGAAGTCGGCGCCCGCCCCCTTGACCCACACGTCGTCGGCCAGGCTGTCGTCACCGGGGATGAAGTGGGTCAGCACCAACCGGTCCACTCCGGCCTCGGCGGCCACGGCGCCGACCCGGCTGAGCGGGGTGTGGGACGTGCGCAGGTGGTGCTCGCGCTGGTCGGCCTCCCAGTCGTCCTCTTCGTCGTCGTCCCGCTGGCCGAGGGCGGCGTCGTCGAACACCTCGTGGACCAGGACGTCGGCGCCATCGGCCAGGCGCACCAGGTTCTCGCAGGGCGCGGTGTCGCCGGAGACGACGACCGACCCGGCGGGCGTGTCGACGCGGTAGGCGAAGGCCGGGAACACCGGCGCGTGCTGGACGAGCACGGCGCTCACCCGCACGTCGCCGTCCTCGGCCACCACCAGCGGCGCCATGGGCGGCGCCACCAGGTCCGGGGCCCGGGCACCGATCTCGTCGGGCACGTCGATCTCGTGGGGCACCAGCAGCGAGGTCAGGTCGGCCCGGCCCGCCTCGCGCATGCGGACGTTCATGTCGTAGGCGTGGGCCCGGACCTGGGCGGCGGTGACCTCGACCAGTCCAGGGGTGGGGTTGGCCGGGTGCACCACCGGCACCGGGGGCCGACCGGGGCGGTCGGCGGGCAGGGCGGTGGGCCCTCCGGCCGGGCCGGGCCCGTAGGCGTGCACCGGCGGGTTCCACTGGAGCACGGGCCAGCCCAGCAGGAACAGGTTGAAGTAGTCGCAGTCGTGGTCGGAGTGCAGGTGGGTGAGGAACACCATGCGCAGGCTGGACAGCAGCCGGGCCCGGCGGAGCTGGCGGGTGACGCCGCTGCCGCAGTCGAACACCAGCACGCGGTCGCCCACCACCACGGCGGTGGCGATGCCCGAGCGAACGGGCGAGGGGAGGGGCCCGCCGGCGGTACCCAGCAGCACCACTTTCGTCGTAGGGTCGGCCATAGATGCCAGCCAACACTAATTCCGAGTGAGCGGAGGCCCCCGGTGAGGGTGCTGTGCACCTGCCTGCCGGGCCACGGGCACTTCCTGCCCATGCGGCCGTTCGCCACCGCCCTGGCCGCCGCCGGCCACGACGTGGCGTTCGCCACCGCCGGCGAGTTCTGCCCCCACGTGGAGAAGGCCGGCTTTCCCGCCTTCCCCGCCGGGTTGAGCCTGCCCCGCCAGCTGGAGGAGGCCAACCGCCGCTACCCCGAGGGCGAGCTGCCCCCGGGCAAGGAGCGCTTCGAGACCTTCGTTCCCCGGATGCTCGCCGGCGTGGCGGCACCGGCCCGGGCCGCCGACCTGGTGCCTCTCGTGGCCGACTGGCGGCCCGACGTGGTGGTCCACGACGAGACCGAGCTGGCCGGGCCGGTGGCGGCGGCAGTGGCCGGCATCCCGTGGGCCGACCACAGCATGGGCATCCTGCGCCCCCTGCAGATGCTCCGGCTGGCCGGGGACACCCTGGCCCCGCTGTCCCGGGAGTGGGGCGTCGACGTGGGCCCGTTCGCCGGGCTGTTCCGCTACCTCTACCTC
>JAHWJI010000143.1 GCA_019348495.1 Actinomycetota bacterium
CGGCGGCCCAGCCGGGTGATCGAGTCCAGCCGGATCTCCTTCGGTGCGGAGCGGAGCCGGGCCACGCTGCGTGATCCCCGCTTCGTCGAGCTCAAGGTCCAGGTGCTCGAGCGGGTCCTCGCCTCCTGAGCGCCGGCCGGGCGTCCCAGCAGCCGGCGGTGCCCTCTTCCTGGAGCCGGTACTTCTGGACGCGGGTGGTGGGGGTCTTGGGCAGCTCGGCCCGCACGTCGAGGAACCGGGGCACCATGAAGCGGGGAAGGTGCTGCCGCAGGAACCCGTGGAGCTCGACCGGGTCGAGCACGGCGCCGGGCCGGGCCACCACGCAGAGCTTGACCTCCTCGTCGGCCTCGTCCTCGGCGGGGACGCCGACCGCGGCCGCTTCGAGCACGCCGGGATGGGCCAGCGCTCCCGCTTCCACGTCGTCGGCGGCGATCATCTCGCCCCGCCGGCGGATGGCGTCGCGCCGGCGCCCGAGGAAGGACAGGTCACCGTCGGCGTGGCGGCGCATCAGGTCACCGGTGTGGTACCACCCCTCGGCGTCCCCGGGCGGGAGCACGCCTCCGTCCTCGCTCAGGTAGCCGCTGAACATGGCCAGTGCCCGGTGGGGCCGGATCCACAGCTCGCCGACCTCGCCTCCCGCCGCCTCGGCACCCGTGTCGGCGACCAGGCGGGCCTCGAAGCGAGGCGCCGGCCCGCCGACCGTTCCCGGGCGCTGGGGCAGGCGTTCGGGCATCGTCCAGCACGACGCCGTCTCGGTCTGGCCCCACACGTCGACGATGGTGAGGCCGAAACGGCGCTCGAAGGCCCGCCAGCCCGACGCCGGCGCGCCGGCGCCGAGGGCCAGGCGCACAGGGTTGTCGCCGTCGTCGGGCTGTGGCGGGCGCCGGCCCAGCACCGAGAGGATCGTCCCCACGAAGGTGAAGGCCACCGCCTCGGCCGCCCGTACCCGGCGCCAGAAGCCGTAGGGGTCGAACGAGGCGTCGATGCTGGCGGAGGCGCCGTTCCACAGGGCGGCGAGGGTGGTGCCCTGGCAGGTCACGTGGGACAGCGGCAGGCACGAATAGACGGTCTCCCCCTCGGCGAGGGGGATGAGCTCGTCGCCATAGCACCGGGCCCAGGTCGCCTCGCACGCCCGGCTCCAGACCACGCCCTTCGGGACGCCCGTCGTGCCCGAGGTGTACATGAGCTTGGTCGGCGCCGCCGGGTCGTCCGGTGGAGGAGGGGGTGCAGTGGACGGGGCGGCGCCGACCACCGACTCCCACGAGGAGGTGCCGGCCGGCGCCGGCCCGCCGGCGACCAGCGTGTGCCGCAGCTCGGGAAGCCCCGGCGCCACCGTCGCCAGCTCGGGGTGGAGACCGGCATCGCACACCGCCACCTGGCCGCCGGCGTGGGCCATCACCCGGCGCAGGGGCTCACCCCGCAGCAGGGGGTTGACCGGCATGAACACCGCGCCCAGCTTCGTGCAGGCGAACCAGGTCGCCACGAGCGGCAGCCCGTTCCCGCACCGGGCCATCACCACGTCGCCGGCGCCGCACCCGAGGGCGGCCAGCGCGTTGGCCGCCCGGTTGGCCACCTCATCGGTCTCGGCGTAGGTCAGCGATGCGCCCGGCAGGGTCAGGAATCGGCGGGGACCGAGCCGCCGGGCCCGCTCCTCCAGCAGCGCCCGGACGCCGGCGCCGGACGGCTCGCCCGGCAACAGGGGCGGGGGCGCCATCGCCAGGAGGCTACCGGGCGGCCTCGGCCACGGCGCCGACGAGGACGTCCACCGGCGGGCGGTCGTCGGGGGTTGCCGGCCGGAACAGCCGCACCACCCGCCCGGCCCGCACCACGGCGTCGCCCCCCAGCTGGCGAGCGTCCTCGACCGGGGCGTGGACGGGCTCGCCGGCGGCCGCAGCCTGCCGGTACCGCTGCATCGTCCCGGTGGAGTAGACCTCCCGCAGCGAGGCGCGGCGCAGTCCCAGCCGGGCGTAGACCTTCCGCTCGGTGTCGGCCAGGAAGGGCCAGGGCCACTCGAGGTGGTCGGCCAGGCGGGCCAGGGCGTCGGGCGGGCTGAAGCCCACGGCCACCGCCGTGGCCCCGAGTGCCTCGAGCGCCTCCCGGCGGTCCCGCACCTCGACCAGGTGCTGCTGGCAGGGCAGTCAGTAGCGGTGGCGGATGATCGTCAGCACGCCGAAGGCGGGCGTGGCGCCGAGGTCGACGGGCTCACCGGTCCGGGCGTCGGGCACCACCAGGCCGCTCAGGTCGGAGGCGTGGGGTACGGCCGGGGGCACGGTGGCGGATGGTAGGGCGAGCCG
>JAHWJI010000144.1 GCA_019348495.1 Actinomycetota bacterium
GGTGATCTTGCTGGTGCGATCTCGAAGGAAGCTACGCAGGACCCGCGGAGAGTAGCGACTGGAGGTCAGCTGGAGGACGAGCATCGTGACGCTGAACACGAGCCCGGTCAGGGTGACCGTGGACGCCGCGATCGTCGACAGGATCGCCTGTGCCGTCGTACTGCTGCCTCGGAACAGGACCGACGCGAATGAAGGGGCTCGGAGGTGCTCTGCGACGGCAAGAGTGAGGGCGGACAGCCCGACGGCGCCCAGCACGAACAGGGCGGGGATCGCCAGCAGGCTTCCCTTGAGCCACTCGCTCACCCGGAACCTGTTCACAGCCTCACCTCTCTACCGCGGGGTCTCGCCACCGAGACATCCTTCGCCCACCCGGCTCCGCCACTCTCACCTGGGACCACAGCTCGATGCCCCCGCCCAGCGGCGACCAGGCCGCCCAAATCGACCTTCGGGACTGGAAGACGGAAGAGTGCTGCCGACCTGGTTCCCACCGGATCAGGGCGCCGAGCATCCGGTGGCCCAGGCCGTCATTCAACCCCGTCGTCGACCTCTGCCGGGACGTCATCGACGTTTGCCGGAAGTCCAAGTCCCCCGACTCCTCGGTCGGGTTCTCCTCGCTGCAGCCGACGGCTCCCAACAAGAGCACTCCCGCAAGTGGCCCAGCGAGCAACTTCTGAGGGTCCCCCCGCTGACCGGTCACGTTGGTTACGCGGCCAGGTCGACCTGGGGTCGACGGTAGTGGTTCTCCCACTCGATGGGTGGGACGTAGCCGAGGCTCGAATGGAGCCTGAGCCGGTTGTAGCGGTTGATCCAGGCGAAGATCGCCCGCCGGGCACTGGCCCGGTCGGGGAACCGGTAGCGGTGCACCAGCTCCCGCTTGAGCGAGGACCAGAACGACTCCGCCACGCTGTTGTCCCAGCACACCCCGGTTCGACCGACCGACTGGCGCATCTCGAGGTCGGCAACGAGGCGTCGGTAGTCGCCCGAGAGATATTGGCTTCCCCTGTCCCCGTGGAAGATGATTCCGGCGGTTGCCCCGCCCCGGGCGCCGGCGGCCATCGTGAGGGCGTCGGCGACGAGCTCGGTGCGCATGTGGTCGGCCATGGAGTAGCCCAGCAGCCGACGGGACCCGAGGTCGAGCACCGAGGCCAGGTAGAGCCAGCCCTCTCCGGTGGGGATGTAGGTGATGTCGCCGGCCCAGGCGACATCGGGGCACCCCGGCGTGAAGCGGCGACCGATGAGATCCGGCAGCGGCGGGGCGTCCTCGGCCGGGATGGTGGTGCGGACCTTGGCCGGCTTGTGCACCCCCACGATGCCGTGGGTCCGCATGAGCCGCTCGACCCGCTTGTGGTTCGTCTGCCGGCCCCGCCGGGCCAGCTCCTCGGTGATGCGGGGCTCGCCGTAGGTGCCGTCGAACTCGTCGTAGATCGAGCGGATCTCCTCGACCAGCTCGGCCTCGGCCCGCTCGGCGGCGCTGGGCCCGGCTGCCACCTTGGCCTTCCAGTCACCGAACGCCTGGCGGCTGACCTCGGCCACCTTGCAGGCCATGGTGATCGGGAAGCCCTCGGCCTTCCGGGCAGCGACCCAGCGATAGCGAGTCACTGTCCCGACTCCTTCACCCAGAAGGCCGTCGCTCGTTTGAGCAGATCTCGTTCCATCCGCAGGCGGGCGTTCTCCCGGCGCAGCTCGGCCAGCTCGGCCCGCTCCGACGTCGTCATCCCGGCGCGCTCGCCCCGGTCGATGCGGGCCTGGCGCACCCAGTTCCCCAACGTGCCCTCACCGACCCCGAGGCGCTGGGCGACGTCGACGATCTTGTTGCCATCGTCGAGCACCATCGCCACGGCGTCACGCTTGAACTCGTCGGTGAACGAGCGCCGGGTTCTCGCCCGCTGCTCCTCCATCACTGACATGGTTACCTCCTACTCGAGGTGACCGGTCAGGTGGGGGACCCTCAGGGTTCGCCACGCCAGGACCAACTTGACTTGGGCGAGGCGCTGGCTTCCCCACCGCTGAAATCGAACCCGTACCATGTGACGGCACTCGGCGCCCAGGCCAGGACGGCCTGCACCGGACCCGGGTCGTACGCGGCTGCGGCGAGCGCGAGCTCTGCGCCCTTCGAATGACCGGCGACGGCGACGGGGACGCCGAGCTCGTCGGCAAGCCAGGTCGCGGCTGAGGAAACGGTCTCGATCGGCACCTCGACAATCCCGTCGTCGCCAAACCACCGGATGGCGAGGGCGTCGAAGCCTTCGTCGGCGAACTGCTGTGCCCACCCGTCGCGTCGCTGCCCGTCGGCG
>JAHWJI010000145.1 GCA_019348495.1 Actinomycetota bacterium
AGGTCGTGCTGGCGCACGCCGCGCTCCCGCGCGAGCCGCATCATCGCCCACTGCAGCGCATAGCTGGCATAGCGCTTCGGCTCGCCGCGCTCCTCGCGTCGCGAGCCGCTGAACAGGTAGAAGGACCGATCTCCCTCGATGACGACCATCCCCGAGGCCAGCAGCTCCCCCTCGCGCCGTGCTTCCAGGATGGCCGCCCTGCCGGCGCCGGCCAGTGACTGCCAGGCCACCCGGAAGCGCTCGCGCGGCGGCATCGGGAAGCCGGCCCGTCGCTGGGTCTGGCGCACGAGGTCGTGGAGCGCGTCGATGGCCGCCGTCTCGGACGGGTCGGTTGCCGTCTCCACCACGACTCCCTCGCGCTCGGCGCGTCGCACACCGTAGCGGGTGTCCTTGTCGAACCCGGCGAGGAGCGCCTCGTCGTCGAGGAGCTCCACGATCCGCGTCTGACCCACTTGCAGCGTCTCGTCGGTGCGCCGCAGCCCGCGCCGGTCGAAGGCGGACAGTCGCGGATCATCCGCCTCCAGCCGCGGCTCCAGCTTCACCGCCACCGCACCGTGCCGCCGGCCCGCCTCGCGCAGTCCGGCGACGATGGCCCGCATCCACTCGCCCGCCCGCGGATCGTCGTAGTCAAGCACCGGTCCGTGGGGCACGTACCAGAACGATCGGCCGGCCAGGAGGGGGCGCTGCTGGACCGCGATGATGGCCACGGCCGCGTCGGCCTCCTCGAGCACGTACCGCCGTTGCGGCTGCCCGTCGAACGCGGCCACATCCGCCCAGGCGCGATCGTGGAGGAAGTCGCCGGAGGCGGTCCGCTCAAGGAGCGCCTGCCAGGCGCCCTCGTCGGCCTCGGTCGCGGGTCGGAAGTGCATTCAGGCGCTCCTGCGGGTTCGTCGGCGAAGGATGCCACGCAGCTGCGCCAGCTCGGGCGACCGGAGTGCCGCCGCGACCACCAGGAAGGTTGCCCCACCCGCGGCCGCGAGCAGGAGCAGTGCCAGCAGGCGCCCGACGACGTTGTCGAGCAGCCCCGGCACCGATCCTTCCACCACGGTCAGCCCGCCGAGCATCAGCAGCGCGGCGGCCACCCCGGCGAGCGCGACCAGGCCCAGGGCCCGCAGCGGGCGCCTGGTGACGAGCAGGGCGCCTGCCATGGCCCAGGCCACCACCAGGACGGCCCGTACCACCTCCGCCGTAGTGAGGCCGTCACGCCCGGTCAGGGCCAGAGCCCCCACGATGAGGAGCAAGGCGACCGGCGCCAGCGAGGCGCTGGTGTGCCAGTCCCGCGGGGACGTGGAGGGGGTGAGGGCGAGCACGGTGTCGGCGTCGTCGATGATGACGTTCATGGTGACCCACTCCCCTCTCGGGGCCACGGCGGGAGGGATGCGGGCAGCCCGGCGGGCGGGAAGGGCCACCGGTGCATCGGTGTTCGCCTACCGCTCAGGGCGAGGTCAGACGCCCGCCGGAGCCGGCGGTTGCCGCGGCGGCGAGGTCAGGTCGATGGCGTCGGCGATGACCCGACCGTCGCGCATCTGGACCACCCGCTCGGCGGTGGCGGCCACGTCGTCGTCGTGGGTGACCAACAGGATGGCCTGGCCCCCGGCGTGCAGCCGCCGGAAGAGCTCCATGACCTCCTGGCCCCCCTCGGAGTCCAGCGCCCCGGTGGGCTCGTCGGCCAGCACCAGGGTGGGCTGGTTGGCCAGGGCCCGGGCGATGGCCAGGCGCTGGCGCTGGCCACCGGAGAGCACACCGGGCGCCGCCTTGGCCTTGTCCGACAGGTCCGACAGGTCCGACAGGCCGAGCAGGTCGAGCAGGTCGGAGACGACCGCGGTGAGGACGTCCGCCTCCACCGCGTCCAGGTCGGCGGACAGGGCACCGCCGCGCCTGCGCTTGAACCTCATCAGTCCTGCTGCAGGGTGGCCCACAGGCCCTTGGCGTGCAGCCGCGCGACGTCGTGCTCCATCTGCTCGCGCGTCCCGCTGCTCACGACGGCCCGGCCCTTGTGGTGGACG
This sequence comes from Actinomycetota bacterium, assembly GCA_019348495.1. GTDB lineage: Bacteria > Actinomycetota > Acidimicrobiia > Acidimicrobiales > CADCSY01 > JADDRA01. The sequence continues at coordinate 2,007 of JAHWJI010000145.1, forward strand.
TCGAGCATCAGCTTCTCGGCGTGCTCGCGCGGGTAGCCGAACAGCTCCATCAGCACGTGCGTCACGTAGCTCATGAGGTTGACGGGGTCGTTCCACACGATGGCGACCCACGGCCGGTCCTCCGCCGTCGCGTCGTCGACGTCCGGCAGGTCGAGCTCGGCCGGAGCGGTCACCCGCCCTGGCCTTGGAGACGGAGCTCCTTCTTGAGCACCTTCCCGGTCGCGTTGCGCGGGAGCTCG
>JAHWJI010000146.1 GCA_019348495.1 Actinomycetota bacterium
GCTCCTGCACCTGCTCTACTCGGAGGAACGGAGGCAGATCTCCGTACCGCATGCCAGCACCTCCAGATCCTTGCCGAGCTTACCCTTGACGGTAAGGGATGTACCATGATTAGCGTTCTGTACGGACAGCGCAACACCCAACGGTGAAGTGCCTGTCCTCCATGTGAGACGGAGAGGCCATGGCCAAGAACAAGCCGGGGGATCACCAGGCGTGGACGGCCAGCCAGGTCGTCGCCCACAACGTCACCCGGGGGCGGGAGCTGCGGGGGCTCACCCAGGCAGAGCTGGCCGAGCGGCTGACCCGCTTCACCGGCGCTCGCTGGAGTCACACGGCCGTCGCCCAGGCCGAGGGATCCGTGGGCGGCCAGCGTGTGCGGCAGTTCACCGCCAACGAGCTGGTGGCTCTTGCCCGAGCCCTCGACGTACCCCTCCTGTTCTTCTTCCTGCCACCCGATGACGGCGCGGGCCATCTTGTGACGGACGATGCTGACAGCGGCCTGCCCTGGGGTTACCTCCTGGTCCTCCTCCTCGGCGACCGCAGCAACGTCCCGGTCCTCGCCGACCGGCTCGCCAACTGGGCCGAGCTGCTGACCGAAAGGATCGACCTCCCCCGCTCTGATGCCCCGCACGAACCGGAGTCGGTGCTCGCTGAGATCGCCGGGGCCCTGCGTCGCCGTGAGCCGCTCCTGCCCGAGGACGTGCTCGCTGCCGCGCTCCACGGGTTGGCAGCCCGCCGCATGCGAGGAGCCCCGCAGCCGGACGATGAAATGACCAACGACCTCGCCACCTTCGTCGACAAGCTTCGTGATCTCGCCGACGCGCTGACCGCCTTCAACAACTACCGACCGGGCGCGTTCATCGACGAGCGGGTGGTCGCGGAGATCGCCGAGACGCGACGAGAGCAGCAGCGTCGACAGCAGGCGGCCATTGAGGATGCACGAGCGGAGGAGGAGCAGTGAGCGGCAGCGGTCGCAACAACGTCCGGAAGCGGGGATCGACGTGGACGTACTACGTCTACGTGCCGAGCGGCGACGGTGGGCGCCGGCAGGTGACCAAAGGCGGCTTCCGCACCAGAAGAGAGGCCGAGGCAGCGCGGATCGAGGTGCTCAACTCCATCAATTCCGGTGCGTTCGTCCGCCCCCACCGTGTCACCGTCCGGGCGTTCCTGGAGGGCGAGTGGCTGCCCAGCCAGCGGCCGCCCACACTCGAGGAGAGCACCCACCGGTCGTACGCCCACTACATCCGACTCCACGTCGTGCCCTACATCGGTGGCGTCCCGCTGCAGAACCTCACGCCGATGGACCTCAACGACCTGTACCGGCGGCTGCTGGACAGCGGCCGGCGCCCGCCGACCCCGCCGCTGCGCCAGCACCCTCCCGAGCTCGTCCGCCGGGTGACGGAGCTTCGGGCCGAAGGCCGGACCTGGCAGCAAGTGGCAGATGCCGTAGCGGTGGAGTTCCCGTCGGGCCGTGGCCTCACTCGCCACGCCGTCGCCGCCCTCGCCCGGCGCCAGGCCGAGCCTCGACGATCGAAGCAGCAACCGACGGCAGGGCTGAAGCCGAGGACCGTGCGCTACATCCACTCGATCATCCACGCTGCTCTGAAGGACGCCATGCGCTGGGGTCGCGTGGTACGCAACGTGGCCGATGCCGCCAATCCCCCGCCGGTCGGCTCAGTCCGCAGCGGTCGGCCCCACGCCTGGACGGCAGATCAACTCGGCCGGTTCCTCGACTTCGTGGCCGAGGACCGTTACCTCCCGGCGTGGATGTTCGTGGCCACGACCGGCTGCCGACGAGGCGAGTGCCTGGGCTTGAAGTGGTCCGATCTCGACCTCGACAAGGGCACCGCCGTGATCTCCCGCCAGGTGACCGCCATCGACCACAAGCTCCGGGTCAAGCCGCTACCGAAGACCAAGCGGGGGCACATGATCGTCCTCGACCGCAGCACGCTGGGCATGCTGCGCCGGTGGCGCGCCCGGCAGCGGCGATCGCCCCGGTGGTGGCGATGAGGACGCCCCTCCGGGCGGCGGCGGCGATCCCTCGTCGGTGGTGTCGGTCACGCGGTCACGCTCCTCTCGACGATCTCGGTGGTCAGCTCACGGGCCCGCCGATCGACCTCGATCACGGCGTCGACGTCGTCCAGTGGGGTTCCATCATGCTCGGACAGCGCCCTTTTCAATACCTCGGCGAGGCCCGACCACGGGATGCGCCCGGCGAGGAAGGCGGCCACGGCGACCTCGTTGGC
>JAHWJI010000147.1 GCA_019348495.1 Actinomycetota bacterium
GCCCGACAAACCTTAATTGCTTTCGATGGTGGCGGCCGCCTCCGCCGGTTTGGAAGTGGCTCGCGAGGCACTACATCAAGCAGTGCATGAGGCGCTCGACGGGGGCGCCACGTGGTCGGAGGTCGGCGGGATTTACGACGACCGCACCTAAGTGCCTGATGGAAGATCTAGGCGGGCGTTGAGCTTCTGCTCGTAGCGTCCTCGGGTCTCGATCGGTTGGCTCTTGAAGTGCCTGCCGCTCGCTGGTCGGGTTGGCCTGTGAACGAAGCGCCAGCCGGTCGGGGCTCGGTCACGACGTGGCTCGAAAGAGGCGTGCAACCCTTCATCAGGAGTGCCCGTCGTGGCGTCCCACCACGACCAACAGGAGGCACCACCATGTCCATGACCATCGGGATCGACCCGCACAAGGCGTCCCACACCGCCGTCGCCATCGACGGCGACGAACATCCCGTCGCCCGGCTCACCGTCACCGCCGACCGATGCCAGACCCAGCGGCTCCTGGCGTGGGCCGAGCCGCTCGGCGTGGAGCGAACCTGGGCGATCGAGTCGGCTACCGGCCTCGGCCGTCTGCTGGCCCAGCAGCTGGTTGCCGCCGGCGAGAACGTCATCGACGTCCCACCCACCCTGGCGGCGCGGGTCCGGCTGCTCGGCTCGACCAAGGCCGCCAAGAACGACCCCAACGACGCGCTGGCCACCGCCGTCGCCGGGCTGCGCCACTGCGGGCTGCGTGCTGTGGCCACCGACGAGCACAGCGCGGTGGTGCGCATGCTCGCCGACCGCCATCAAGCATTGACCTCGTCGCGCACCCAGGCGGTGTGTCGACTGCACGTGCTGCTCCGGGAGCTCTTGCCCGGCGGGGCGCCTGTGCGCCTCAGCGCCGAGCACGCCGGCGTGATCCTGCGTGGCGTGCGCACCGACGACCTCGTCGCCATCGAACGCAAGCGTCTGGCACGCGAGCACGTCGGCGACATCCGCCGCCTCGACCGAGACATCGCCGGGCTGAAGAGCCGTATCACGGTCGCCGTCGCCGCTTCGGGCCCCACCCTGACCGAGCTGCATGGGGTCGGGCCCATCACCGCCGCCCTCATCCTTGGCCACGTCGGTGACCCGGCCCGATTCCGGACTCGTCACCAGTTCGCCTCCTACAACGCAACTGCTCCCATCGAGGCGTCGAGCGGACCTCGGGTCCGCCACCGCCTCAACCCTCGAGGGAACCGAACCCTGAACCACGCCATCCACATGATCGCCGTCACCCAGATCCGCAATGACACTCCCGGGCGGGCCTATTACCTACGCCGCCAAGCCGAGGGCAAGACCCGAAGGAGGCCATCCGGGCGCTCAAGCGCCGGGTCAGCGACGCCGTCTGGCGACAGCTCCAGGTGGACCTGGCCAACCGCTGACAGCGGGCCCGGGAGGACACTCAGGAACGACTACGAAGTCCAGCGTGGCCGGCTCTGTATCCTGAACGGCCGGCTCTTCGGACCAGTCACTCCCGGACCCAGCACCACGTTACGCCCGGCCGTCAGCGGGTGCTCCGGCGCGCCCAAAGACGGGCTCTTGACACAAAGAGGCTTCGTTTACCGAGGCGATCGGATGGCGAGGATTCGTCCGGCATCCGCGGTGTCGGTCCGGGCCGACCGGGCACACGTGCCCAGATGGCCACCATCCTCGCCATCCGATCGCCCGGGACTTCGGCGTGGGCTGGCACACGGCCATGGCGGCGGTGCGCGCACACGGCCAGCCCCTGGTGGAGGACCCCGGCCGCCTCGAGGGCGTGGCGGCCCTGGGCCTGGACGAGACGGTCATGCTGCATGCCGGTCGTCGCCGGCGCACCACGTACGTGACCGGCTTCGTCGACTTGGACCGGGGCCGACTGCTCGACATCGCCCTGGGGCGCAGCGGTTCTGTGGTCGAACGCTGGCTCGACGAGCGTGACGACGAGTGGCGAGCCGGCATCGAGGTGGGTGGCCCTCGACCCGTTCCGGGGCTAGGCCAACGGCCTGCTCGCCCAGCTCGGCCACGCCGCCACCAACGATCAGCGCCTGCGTGTCGACCACGCCGAGCATGCCGCCGAGCGCGAGCCCCAGGATGCTCGCCCCCTCCGCAATTATCGACCTGGCGGTCGGGTCGCCTGCGCGCGCCTCTGCAGCGATACTTCTCAGGTCGCACAGCCCGTCGCGGCCGGTAAGTACCCGGTATCGCTCGGCGATGGCGGGACCGGACGCGTACGCTTCCAGATGCCC
>JAHWJI010000148.1 GCA_019348495.1 Actinomycetota bacterium
CGGCCAGGGCGGCGGCGGCGAGGATGCCCGGGTCGACCCGGCCGTCGGCTCCGGGCGGCGAGCACAGCACCAGCTCGCGCACGCCGGCCACCCGGGCCGGGACCGCGGTCATCAACACGGTGGAGATGAGCGGGGCCAGGGCGCTGGGCACGTAGAGGCCCACCCGGTCGACGGGCCGGCGCAGTTCGGCCACGGTGATGCCGTCGCGCCGGTGGACGACCTCGTCGCTCACCGTGGCCTGGTGGTAGGCGAGGATGTTGGAGTACGCCACTTCCAGGGCCTCCCGCAGCGCCGCCGGGATGGCGTCCAGGCCGGCCCGCACCTCCTCGTTGGGGACGGCCAGCTCGTCGACGACCACGCCGTCGAAGCGCTCGCTCATCTCCCGCAGGGCGGCGTCACCGCCCTCACGCACTCGCGCCAGCAGCGCCTGGACCTCGGCGACCGGGGGCTCCTTGGCCGCGGCGGGGCGCGGCAGGCGGGCCCGGAGATCGCCGTCGAAGCCGCGTACGTCGAGCTGGTGGAGCACGGAGCGGGAGCCTACCGGCCGCCTCGTGTCACCCCCGAGCCGGTTTCGGGTAGACCTGGCGCCATGAGCGGCGGGCCCACCACCAGCGCCGGCTCCCAGCTGTCGTCGGTGGCCACCGCCCTGGCCGAGCTGACGGCGCGGGTCACCGAGATCGCCGAGGCCCTCGCCGGCGCCGATCGTGACGACCTGGCGGGCGAGCTTTTCGAGGCCGAGCGCTCGCTGCTGGCGGCCGGCCGGCGCCTGGAGCGAGTGGTCGACGACGCGTCATGAATTGCGCCGGCGCCGCCCGGTCGCCGGCGTAGCCGGCTTGGCCGGGCGGAGCGGAGATGAGCGCCGCCGAAGGCGGCACACCGAGCCCTTCGGCGAGCGAAGCGAGCCTGAGCTGGGACAGCGGTGGCGGCGCCCCGCAGGGCGCCACCACCGGGAGCGGCCGGTGGCGGGTACCGGTCGGCTCCGCAGGCACCAGGTGCTCGACCCGGTCCCTGTCCCTGCAATGGTTGTCGGCGCACGCACACCGCGACTTGAGCGCGAATGTGCGGAGATCTCAGAACGAGAACGCCGACGGGCAGAAGTCGGCCAGGAGGCACTGGTCGCAGCGGGGCCGGCGGGCGACACACACCGCCCTGCCATGGAGGATGAGGCGCAGGCTCAGCGCGCCCCGCTCCCGGGCCGGCACCATGGCGCTCAGGTCGTGCTCCACCTTGTCGGGGTCGACGTCGTCGGTCAGGCCCAGGCGGCGGGCGAGCCGGCCCACGTGGGTGTCGACGGCCAGGCCCGGGAGGCCTGCGCCCACACTGCGGATGACGTTGGCCGTCTTGCGCCCCACACCGGGCAGGGCCGTCAGCTCCGACATCGACAAGGGCACCTCGCCGCCGTGGCGCTCGACCAGCACCGAGGCCATACCAAGCAGGCTCTTGGTCTTCTGCCGGAAGAACCCGGTGGGGTGGATCAGCTTCTCCACCTCGGCGGGGTCGGCGGCGGCCAGGTCGGCGGGCGTGGGATAGCGGGCGAACAGCGCCGGGGTGACCTGGTTGACCCGCTGGTCGGTCGTCTGCGCCGAGAGGATGGTGGCCACCAGGAGCTGGAACCGGTCGTCGTGGCGCAGGGCGCACAGCTCACGGGCAGTGCCGGGGTACTCGACCGACAGCCGGCGCAGCGTCTCACGGGCCCGTCCGCCGGGACTGCGGGGTCGTCCAGCCACGAGGACCGAGGTTAGGCGGGCGCGCCCCTCTAACCTCCGGGGCTTGCGGCACCTGGAGATCAAGGGACAGCTCGACGAGGGGGACGTCGCCGCCGTGCAGGAGCTGCTCGAGCTGGCCGAGCGCGCCGACGGCCACCGCCCGGTCGACGAGCATCGATGGCTGGACATGGCCTCGGGTGGACGCCAGAGCTTCGCCGGCCTCGTCGCCTGGGAACCCGGTCACGGCCACCCCGTGGGCTACACCCAGGTGAGCCGGGGTTCCCGGAGCTGGGCCCTCGACCTGGTCATCGACCCCCACCACCGCCACGACGCCCTGGCCATCGGGCCCGAGATGCTGCGCGCCGCCCTCGACGTCATCCGGACCGAGGGCGGGGGCCACGTCCACCTCTGGGTGTACCGCCCCACCGACACCTCCGACGAGATCGCCTCCCAGGCCGGTCTGGCCCGCGGCCGCGACCTGCTCCAGCTGCGCCGGAGCCTGCCCGTGACCGGGGCCGCCGGCG
>JAHWJI010000149.1 GCA_019348495.1 Actinomycetota bacterium
TCGCCGGAGGCGCCGAACGACCAGGGGGTCGTACCCGAGCGCCTCAGGGGAGTCGAGGAGCCCGGCGAGGATCTGGTAGTAGCGCGCCGGTGACAGCTCGAAACGCTGGCGGATGGCCGCCTCCTTGGGGCCCGTCAGCTTCCAGCAGCTTCGCTCGAATTCGAGAATCGCCATGTCGCGCTCGGACAAGCCCATCGGGTGCAGCCTTGCCTCGGGCCGCCCGTGATGCAAGGACCCTCACTCCCGAGCTTCGCTCGGGCCGAGCTTTGCTCGGGCAAGGCAGGGAGCGCCTTCGGCGCGCTCATCGCTGTTTCGCCTGACGGAGCTCCGCTTCGCTCCGCCCGTCACACGAGCCGAGTGTCGGGTTCGAACCGACGACCTCTTCTTTACAAGAGAAGCGCTCTACCAGCTGAGCTAACCCGGCGGGCGGCACGACCTTACCGGCGCCGGTCATGTGTCCGGCACCCCTCGCACGGGTAGGCGTCGCGGGTCCCCGCGCCAGACCGGCCGGGAGCGACTACGAGGAGGTGACCGGTGCCGATCGTCCGAAACGGAGCCCAGCAGGCGTCCCCCCAGGGGGGCACCCGGGCAAGGACCAGACAGCAGAGCAACGGAGGAGGCCGTAAGCGGGGCGAGGCAGCCGCCGCCACGGCCCAGCAACAGGGCCAGCAGGTGAAGTCCGCCGCGGTGGAGCAGAGCCAGCAGGTTGCCAGCGAGGCAAGTGACCACGCCCGAGAGGTGGCCGGCACCGCCCGCCAGCAGGCGGCACAGATCACCCAGGAAGTGACCATGCACGGGCGCGACCTCTACGACGAGACCCGCCAGCAGGTGCAGGAGCAGGCCGAGACCCAGACCCAGGCGCTGGCCCAGGCCCTGCACCGCTGGGGTGACGAGGCGCAGGCACTGGTCGACGGTCGCCCGGAGGACGCGGGGACCATGGCCGAGTACGCCCAGCAGTGGTCCGACAAGCTCCACGACGTCGGCGAGGCCATCGAGATGCGCGGCGTCGACGGCCTGCTCGAAGAGGTGCAGGACCTCGCTCGCCGGCGCCCCGGCGCCTTCCTGCTCGGTGCGGCGCTGATCGGCTTCGGCGGCGGACGACTGATCCGCAGCGCCGGTAGCGGCAGCGACGGCTCGACCGCCAGCAACGGAGGTGCCAGCCAGGCGCTCGAGCCCGCCTCGCCGCGGGCCCTGGCCCCGGCACGGGGAGGCCGTTGATGGCCCAATACCAGTCTCTTCGGCACCAGGACGACCGCTCCTTGCAGGAGCTGTGGTCGGACATGACCAACGAGGCGGGAACACTGGTCCGCAAGGAGATCGAGCTGGCCAAGCTCGAGGCGAAGGAGTCGGCCACCCGGGCCAGCAAGGCGGGGGTCATGTTCGGAGCCGGCGGCGTGGTCGCCCTCCTGGCGCTCCAGCTGCTGTCGTTCGCCGCCGCCTGGGGTCTGGCTGCAGTCCTGCCCACCGGGTTCGCCTTCCTGATCGTCGGCGTGGTCTACGTGGCCATCGCCGCGGTGCTGTTCTCACAGGGCCGCAAGCGCGCCGCCGAGGTGAAGCTCGTCCCCGAGCAGACCGTCGAGACGTTGAAGGAGGACGTGCAATGGGCACGAGCGCAGCGGAACTGAGAAGGGAGATCGCCCAGTCCAGGGGCGAGCTCAGCGAGACCATCGAAGCACTGGAAGCGCGGGTCGCCGAGACCAAGGAGTCGGTCGTCGACCGCGTGAGCCCGAGCCGGGTGGTGCGCCGCAAGAAGGCGGAGTTGCGCGCCCGGGTGATGGGCACCAGCCCGTCGATCACGCCCCCATCGATCAAGGGAAGGACGGAAGGCCAGATGGCACGAAGCAGGAGCAAGGTGGAGGACATCTCCGAGCGGGCCGGCGAGGCTGCCGGCACGGTGAGCGAGCAGGCCAAGGCGGCGCCGACGGCACTGCGGGAACGGGCGGAGGGCAACCCCATGGCCGCCGGGCTGGTGGCGCTCGGCGCCGGCCTGCTCGTCGCCAACCTGTTGCCGCCGACCGACCGCGAGCGCCAGGCGGCAGAGCGCCTGCGCAGCCAACTCGAGCCGCTCAAGCAGCAGGCCAGCGAGATCGGCAAGGACGTCGCCGGCGAGCTGCAGCAGTCCGCCCAGACCAGGGCCGAACAGGTCAAGGAGCGGGCGAACGACGCGGTGCAGCAGGTGAAGGAGGAGGCACAGGAGCGGTCCGAGGA